>NZ_JBFPFS010000036.1:0-78154 GCF_047978125.1 Burkholderia sp. LFS061
GGAGATAAGCGCATGAAAATCGCCATCGTCGGCGCAGGTCTGATCGGCCACACCATTGCTCACATGCTGCGTGAAACGGGCGACTACGAAGTCGTCGCGTTCGACCGCGATGCGGATGCGCTCGCAAAGCTGTCGCGCGAAGGCATCGCGACGCAACGGGTCGATTCAGCCGACGCGAACGCGATTCGCGAAGCAGTGAAGGGCTTCGATGCGCTCGTCAACGCGCTGCCTTATTACCTCGCGGTCAACGTCGCCGCCGCCGCGAAGGCTGCCGGCGTCCATTACTTCGACCTGACCGAAGACGTGCGCGCGACCCACGCGATCCGCGAACTGGCCGACGGTTCGGACCGTGCGTTCATGCCGCAATGCGGCCTCGCGCCGGGCTTCATCGGCATCGCCGCGCATGAACTCGTGAACGGCTTCAGCGAAGTGCGCGACGTGAAGATGCGCGTCGGCGCGCTGCCCGAGTATCCGACCAACGCGCTGAAGTACAACCTGACGTGGAGCGTCGACGGCCTGATCAACGAATACTGCCAGCCGTGCGAAGCGATCCGCGACGGCCGCAAGCAGTGGGTGCAGCCGCTCGAAGGCCTCGAGCACTTCTCGCTCGACGGCACCGAATACGAAGCGTTCAACACGTCGGGCGGCCTGGGCACGCTGTGCGAGACGCTGTCGGGCAAGGTCGAGACGCTCGACTACAAGTCGGTGCGCTACCCGGGCCACCGCGAGCTCGTCCAGTTCCTGCTCGAGGACCTGCGCCTGTCGACCGACCGCGACACGCTGAAGTCGATCATGCGCCGCGCGGTGCCGTCGACGAAGCAGGACGTCGTGCTCGTGTTCGTCACGGTGACGGGCGTGAAGGACGGCCAGCTCGTGCAGGACGTGTTCACGCGCAAGATCTTCGCAAAGGACGTGTGCGGGATGCACATGAGCGCGATCCAGATCACGACGGCCGGCGCGATGTGCGCGGTGCTGGATCTGTTCCGCGAGAAGAAGCTGCCGCAGAGCGGTTTCATCCCGCAGGAAAAGGTGTCGCTGAAGGCGTTCCTGTCGAACCGCTTCGGCAAGCTGTACGAAGGCGGCACGATGGAGCGCGTGCACGCGGTGGCCTGACCACCCGCCAGTCTCAGGCACGAGGGCCGTACGACGCCGGGAGCGCAGCAGCGCTTCCGGCGTTGTTTTTTGGGGGGGAGAGAAGGGCGCCGGTGCCGGTCAGGCCGGCAGCGGCGGGACGATCGTCGCGGCGGGCGCGGGCGGCACGATGCGGTACAGCAATGCGTCGACGTCCGCGTCGGACGGTGCGGTGTTGTCGAACATCACGATGCCGTCGCATTCGTGGCCGGTCGGTACGAAGCGGCGCTGCCGGTATTCGTCCCAGTGCGCGAGCTTGTACGCGTCGTTCGGGTTGCCGCGCGCAACGATCCGCGCGTGCGCGACGTCTTCCGACGTATGGACCCAGACGACCGTCAGCGTGACGTCGGGCGCGATGCCGAGCCACGCGCGGTCGAGGATGCGCCGGTCGCGCACTTCGCGCGACAGCGGGCCGACGACGATCGCGCTGATGCCGAGCGCAAGATTTTCACGGGCCGTGTCGAGCAGGCCGTGGTATTCGGGATCGCGCAGATGTTTCAGGTAGAGCGGGCTGTCGCGGTCGTTCGGATCTTCGGTGAGCGCGCCCATCGCGGCCGAGCTGTAGCGGCCGTACAGCGTGTCCTTGTCGAGCAGGCAGAAAGCTTCGCCGGTCGCGCGCATCAGCGGCCCGATGAGCCGCTTCGCGAGCGTGGTCTTGCCGGTGCCGGCGTGACCGCAGAAGAACACCAGGTGCGTCACGAATATTTGCTCCCCGCCCCCTGGCTCGACGTGTCGCTGCGCTTGTCGCCGCGCGAGAACACTTCCGCTTCCAGCCACATCGCGTTGATGATGCCGAAGCCGAGTGCCACGCCGATGCCGAGTATCCACGAGAAATACCACATGGGTCTGTCTCCTTGACGGTTGGGCCGCACGGCCGTGCGGCGTACGTGCCGAAGTGCGTTGGTGTGCGTGCTGCGGTGCACGCAGCCCGATCATGACCAATATCGGTGTGCCGCGCAAGCCGGGCCGGCCGTGCAGCAAACCGGTAAACTGATGCGTAAACCGCAACATCACGGACAACATGCTGATCAACTGTGCTGCATACCAGGACGGCCGCAAGCTGGCCGACATCGATATCGACGCCATCAGCGACTACGTGTCGAAGCCCGAATGCTTCGTGTGGGTCGCGCTGAAGGATCCGACGCCCGACGAAATCGACCTGATGGGCGAGGAGTTCGGGCTGCACGAGCTCGCGCTCGAGGATGCCCGCAAGGGGCATCAGCGGCCGAAGATCGAGGAGTACGGCGATTCGCTGTTCGCGGTGCTGCATATGGTCGAGCTCGACGATGACGACGAACTCAAGGTCGGCGAACTGAACGTGTTCGTCGGCCCGAACTATGTGCTGTCGATCCGCAACCACACCGAGCAGGACTTCCGCGACGTGCGCAAGCGCTGCGAGCGCGAGCCGCATCTGCTGCAGGAAGGCTCGGCGTTCGTGTTCTACGCGCTGATGGACCAGGTCGTCGACCGATATTTCCCGATCCTCGAAACGCTCGGCGCCGAGCTCGAGGAACTCGAGGACCGCATCTTCACGAAGGCCACGCCCGCGTCGTCGCGCGCGATCATCGAGGATCTCTATTCGCTGAAGCGCCGCCTCGTGTTGCTGCATCAGCACACGGCGCCGCTGATCGAGCCGCTCGCGAAGCTCACGGGCGGCCGCATCCCGCAGATATGCAGCGGGATGGAGCATTACTTCCGCGACGTGTACGACCATCTGCAGCGGATCGTGAAGACGATCGAAGGGCGGCGCGAGATGGTCGTGACGGCGATCCAGGTCAACCTCGGAATGATCTCGCTCGCCGAGAACGAGGTGACCAAGCGGCTCGGCTCGTTCGCCGCGCTGTTCGCGATTCCGACGATGATCGCCGGCATCTACGGGATGAACTTCGCGAACATGCCCGAACTGCACCTGAAATACGGCTTCTACGGCTGTATTGCCGTGATGGTCGTTGCCGATTTCGCGCTGTGGTGGCGTTTCAAGCGGGCAGGGTGGCTGTAGCCGTTCTTCGTGCCTAGCGCGGCGCGTGCTTGCCGACCACGACGCGCCACGGGCGCACGCGCCAGGATTTCACGAGGCCGTTCTGCACGTACGGATCGGCGCGCGCGAACGACTCGGCCGCTTCCGGCGAATCGCCTTCGAACACGAGCACGGCCTGGTCGGCCGGGTCCGATAGCGCACCGGCGAGCACGAGTTCGCCGCGCTCGGTCGCGGCCTGCGCGAGCGCGAGATGCTCGGCGCGGAACGGTTCGCGACGGGACAGGTAATCGTCGACGAGTTCGTAGATCAGTTGGTAATGCATGCGTTGCTCCGGGAAGGGGCGGCGGCTGTGGACGGTGCGTCGGTACGGCCGTCGGTCGGTCTGCTGCGGCCAGTATAGGACAGCCGGGCGGCAGCGGCGCGACGCAAGCGGAAGTGTATCCACGTTCCCCCGATTGCAACTAACGGTCCGACTTTCCTGCGTCCTGAAATCCCGCGCGGGAACGCGCCTTTGATGCAGCAAAGTCTGCAGGAAAGGCCCCGGCAGAGGCGACGCGATCATGAACTGTCCGCGTCGGCGGCCCGCGTCTACGCCTTGTATCCGATCGTGCGCAGCAGATCCTTGCGCCAGCGCACGTCGTCGTCGTTCTCGATGCCGAGCGGCGGAAAGCCGTCGACGACGCCGACGATCCCGCGTCCTTGCGCGGTTTCCGCGACGATCACGTCGGTCGGGTTCGCGGTCGCGCAGTAGATCCGGCAGACCTCCGGCACGGCCTTGATCGCATTTAGCACGTTGACCGGATAGAAACCGTCGCCGAGGAACACGATGAAAGCGTGCCCGGCGCCGATTGCGCTGGCGTTGCGGCACGCGAGTTCGACGAGTTCCGCATCGGTGCCCGAACGGCGCACGAGCCGCTTGTCCGATGCCTCGCAGAACGCGAGCCCGAAACGGATGCCGGGCACGGTGCTAACCAGCGTCTCGTGGATGTCCTCGACGGACTTGATGAAATGCGACTGGCCGAGGATGAAATTCATGGCCTCGGGCTTGTCGACGGCGACGGTTTGCAATTGCAGCATGGCGGACCTCGTCTGGCGATGCGGCGCGCGCCGCAATGGGCTCTCCAAGCTTAGTACGCGGCGGCCGGCGCCGAAAGCGGCGGGCGCGTCCTATCCTTCGTTGTGTATGGTGCCGCGAGCGCGAATGCAAAGGAGGGGGACATGGACGTGCGACAGGGCTTCGTCGACTGTGTGGGTCGCACACCGTTGATCCGGCTGGCGAAGCTCAGCGCGGAAACGGGCTGCGAGATCCTCGGCAAGGCGGAATTCATGAATCCGGGCGGCTCGGTGAAGGATCGCGCGGCGCTCTACATCATCCGCGACGCCGAGCAGCGTGGCGCGCTGAAGCCGGGCGGCACCGTCGTCGAGGGCACGGCGGGCAACACGGGCATCGGTCTTGCGCATATCTGCGCGGCGCGCGGTTATCGCTGCGTGATCGTGATTCCCGACACGCAATCGCCGGACAAGATGGCGATCCTGCGCACGCTCGGCGCCGACGTGCGCCCGGTGCCGGCGGCGCCGTACCGCGACCCGAACAACTATCAGAAGATTGCCGGGCGGCTCGCGGACGAACTCGACAACGCGGTATGGGCCAACCAGTTCGACAACGTCGTCAACCGGCAGGCGCACTACGAGACGACCGGGCCGGAAATCTGGCGCGACACGGCGGGCACGGTCGATGCGTTCGTCTGCGCGACCGGCACGGGCGGCACGCTGGCGGGCGTGAGCCGCTACCTGAAGGAGCAGAATCCGGAGGTCCGGATCGTGCTGGCCGATCCCCACGGCAGCGGGCTCTATGGTTACGTAAAAACGGGCGATCTCGGCGCCGAAGGCAACTCGATCACCGAAGGCATCGGCTCGACGCGTGTCACCGCGAATCTCGCCGGCGCGCCGATCGATGACGCCGTGCGGATCGACGATACGCAGTGCGTGAAGATGGTCTACCGGCTGCTGCGCGAAGAAGGGCTGTACGTTGGCGGATCGAGCGGCATCAACGTCGCGGCGGCGGTCTGGCTAGCGCGCCGGATGGGCCCGGGACACACGATCGTGACCTTGCTGTGCGATCGCGGCGACATCTATCGCGCGCGGCTTTTCAACCGCGAATGGCTGCGCGAAAAGGGGTTGGAACCGGAGGGGGAGCCTGAATGAAGAAGGGGCGAAGCGGCGATTTCCATCGGCCCAAATGCGACCTATGCTGAACAAATCCGGAGCGAACTCCGTTCGCCCGATTCGCCCAGACGAGGTGTGCCATGCCTGTATCTGCCACCCTGCAGGATTGCCTGCGCCAGAAGTCATCGCGGTACGAAGTCGTGTACCACCCCTATAGCCATACGAGCATGGAGACGGCCGCCGCCGCGCATATTCCCGGCGATCGCCTCGCGAAAACCGTGCTCCTCGAGGACGACGAGGGCTACGTCGCCGCCGTGTTGCCGACGACGCACGCCGTGCGCCTGTCGGATCTCTGGGTGAAAACGGGCCGCCATCTCGTGCTCGCCCGGGAGGTCGAGTTGCGCGAACTGTTCAAGGATTGCGACATGGGCGCGCTGCCGCCGGTCTGCATGGCGTACGGGATGAAAACGTTCCTCGAGGAACGCCTCGCGCAGCAGCCGGATGTTTATTTCGAGGCCGGCGACCACGAAGCGCTGATCCACATGACCCAGGACGAGTTCCTGGCGCTGATGGAGACGGCCGAGCGCGCGCATTTTTCGCACAAGATGCAGGGTATGCAGTCGTGATTGCGCGGCGCGTGCGGTGACGCGCTGGGCTGGCGCGCACGTGTGCGTGCCGAAGTGTGGGCGACGTGTTCGTGCGCCGGGGCTTCGCTTGTCATCCTCCACAGTTAATTCGATATCCGAAATGGTTTGGAGGGCTTTCACGTGGTGAAGGTCCTTCTTCTGTTTGTATCGGACTGAAGATCAATTGTGACGCGGGCCATTCGTGCTCTCGATGTGTCCCGGGAGCGGTGTCGGCGACTAGAGGCGGGTGAGCGCAGGCACTGGACGACCGATGTCGGCATTGGCGACATGAAGGGATAAGCCTTGCACGTCGCTTCAGGGGTGAACCATTTTGGTGCGGCGTGGGAAATATGCGGATATTTATGTCGAAATGATTCAACATTCGATTTCGTATATACCCATACAAATCAATTACCGTTTCAATAATAAAATATGGACTTCTGCTTACCAAAATATTACTTGAATAAATCCTCCAAACTTTGTATTCGGGCATCAAATAAAGTTTGACGGCAAAATTTTTTCCTTGCTATCTTCTGCACCCAAGTGAACGGCGCCATTGACATCACCGCGTAACGAACGGCGAATCGTCATACGAAACACGAAGTCGCGCCAGCACAGCTGACAATTGCCTGACCGTGCAGGCGCGTGGATTTCCGGCGTGACACCGGGCCGCGCCGGCCGGAACGATTCCTTGAAAAAGAATGAATTGGAATTCGAATGTGATTCTTTCAATTCGGATTGCCAATTGAATTTGAAATGAAATGTTCGGGTTGATGCGGTGGCGATGCCGACCTGGCTCCGTCTCCGGCAGCAACCCGAAACTGGGCGAATCGCTTGGGGGATGCATGGTGGGCATGAAAGTCGAAGAAGGTTTGACTACTTCGAACAGCGGACTGGCTACGCTGGGGCGTCCGCGAGAGTTCGGCAAGAAACAGCAGAATCCGGTGCGCCGGTTCGGCGGCATCGGAATCGTCCTGGTACTGCATGCAGTGCTGATCTACGCATTGCTCAACGGCCTCGCGACGAAAGTCGTGCAGGTGATCCAGCATCCGATCGAAACCCGCATCATCGAGCCGGTCAAGCCGCCGCCGCCGCCGCCGATGCCCGTCGTCAAGCTCCCGCCGCCGAAATTCGCGCCGCCGCCACCGCCGTTCGTCCCGCCGCCGGAAGTGCCGGTGCAGGCGCCGCCGCAGGCGACGATCACGCACCAGTCGGCCCCGGTTCCTTCCGCGCCGGCCGTGCAGGCGCCGGTCGTGGCGCCCGCTCCGGCGCCGGCCAAGCCGGTCAGCCATGACGTAGGTGTCGTCTGCCCGAATTCCGACACGCTGCGCGCGTCGATCCAGTACCCGAAGGAAGCGCAGGAAAACAACATCACGGGCGACGTGACGATCGAATTCGTCGTGGATGCGGAAGGGAACATCACGAACGAGCGCGTGGCGCAGTCCGCCGATCCGATCCTCGATCGCGCCGCCTACAACACCGTGAAACGGTTCAAGTGCGTCGCGCAGGGCCAGCCGGTACGGGTCCAGGTGCCGTTCTCGTTCAATCTGAATTGATGCAGTGGGCGGCCCGGCACGCGCCGGGTCGAGGAAAACCATATCGAACTTAAGTATTAAGTTCACCGAAAGAACTGGAGTGGGGTATGACGAAGCGTTCACTGGCCGCGCTGGCGGCAAGCATGTTGATGTCCGTCGCGGCAGTCGACGGGTTCGTTGCACCGCAGCTCGCTCATGCGCAGGCAAGCGGGGCGGCCGGCACGTCGGCGCAGGCCGCGGCACCGTCGGCCACGCCGGCACCGGCACCGGCACCGGCCGCCGCCGAGCCGGCGCCGCCGCCCGCGCCGGCCACGACGGAAGCGGTCGAGAATCCGTACGGCCTCGGCGCGCTATGGAAGAACGGCGACTTCGTCGCGCGTTTCGTGCTGATCCTGCTGGTGATCATGTCGATGGGAAGCTGGTACATCATGATCACCAAGTTCCTGGAACAGCTGCGCGCGAATCGTCGCGCGAAGCTGGCGGACGCCCAGCTCTGGACCGCGCCGTCGCTGGCGGAGGGCGCCAGGCTGCTCGACGAGGCGTCGCCGTTCCGCTTCATCGCCGAAACGGCGATCGAGGCCGGCGAGCATCACGATGACGCACTGCTGGAAGCGGTGGATCGCAACACGTGGATCGACGTATCGGTCGAGCGCTCGATCACGAACGTGTCGAACCGGATGCAGGACGGGCTTGCTTTTCTGGCAACGGTAGGCTCGACGGCCCCGTTCGTGGGGCTGTTCGGCACCGTCTGGGGGATTTATCACGCGCTGACGGCGATCGGCATCGCGGGCCAGGCGTCGATCGACAAGGTCGCTGGCCCGGTGGGCGAGGCGCTCATCATGACCGCAATCGGCCTTGCCGTCGCGGTGCCGGCGGTGCTCGGCTACAACTTCCTGGTCCGGCGCAACAAGTCCGTGATGGAACGCGTCCGCAACTTCGGCGCGCAACTGCACACGGTGCTGCTGGCCGGCAACCGGCGCCCGGTGCGCGCGTCGGCGCCGGCGGCATCGCTCGCGAACTGATCGGCTGACGGAGACGCGCGATGGCCATGAACGTCGGGCAGGACGATAGCGACGAGGTGATCGCCAACATCAACACGACGCCGCTCGTCGACGTGATGCTGGTGTTGCTGATCATCTTTCTGATCACGATTCCGGTCGTGACGCACACGATCCAGCTTCAGCTTCCGAAAGAGACGGTGCAGCCGCTGCAGACGACGCCGAAAAGCATCGAGATCGCGGTGAACCGCGATGGCGATTTCTTCTGGGGCGAGCAACTGGTGGATGCGTCGACGCTGCTCGCGAAGCTGAAGGGCGTGTCGCAGCAGCAGCCGCAGCCGAGCGTCCACGTGCGGGGCGACCAGAACACGCGCTACGAGTTCATCGGCCGGGTGGTCACGATGTGCGAGCGTGCGGGGATCGCGAAGCTGTCATTCATTACGGAGCCGCCGGCGCGCGGTGGCTAGCGTCGCACGGGAATTGCTGCGAAGCATGGGGCCGGAGTAAGTGCCGAAGCACCCACTCCAGCCGACATAACCGCTAAAGCGCTAACGCTGATCGACCGCGAAGCATGGGATCAGATGCGAAGCATGGGGCAGAGTAAGTGCTGAAGCACTTACTCGGATCGACAGGAGTCGACGATGGGAATGAACGTGCCTTCGGGCGGAGGCAATGCGGAACCGGACGTGATGGTCGACATCAACACCACGCCGCTGATCGACGTGATGCTGGTGTTGCTGATCATGCTGATCATCACGATCCCGATTCAGATGCATTCGGTGAAGATGGATTTGCCGGCGGGCAATCCGCCGCCGCCGGCGACACCGCCGGAAATCGTGCAGATCGACATCGACTTCGACGGCACGACGACGTGGAACGGCGCGCCGGTGCCGGACCGCGCGGCGCTCGAGGCGAAGCTGACCCAGGTGGCGGCGGAACCCGTGCAGGCGGAGATCCATCTGCGGCCCAACAAGCTGGTGCCGTACAAGGACGTGGCGGCCGTGCTGGCATCCGCGCAACGCGTGGGTGCGACCAAGATCGGTCTGATCGGCAACGAGCAGTTCATGCAATGACGAAACGGACGAGCCGATGAACCAGCGACGAGGGAAACGGATGATGGCGGTGACCGCGCTCGGCGCGGCATGCCTGCTCGGCCGGCCTGCGCTGCCGGCGGACGCGCTGCGGCCGGACGTGGCGAAACCGCTGGCGGCGGCGCAGGAGCTGTACCGGGCGCACAAGTATCGCGAGGCGCTCGGCAGGATCGCACAGGCCGCCGCCGTGCCCAGCCGGACGCCGTACGAAACGTACATGGTGGAAGAGATGCGCGGTGCGGCGGCGATGGCGGCCGGCGAGTCCGGCACGGCCGCGCAGGCGTATGAGACCGTGCTGAACTCGGGGCGGCTGTCGGGCGAGGACGAGCAGCGGACGACGGCGGCGCTCGCCGGCATCTACTTCCAGCAGAAGAACTACCCGCTGGCGATCCGGACCGCGCAGCGCTACCTGAAGGTGGGCGGGACGGATCCGGAAATGCGCACGCTGCTCACGCAGTCGTATTACCTGTCGAGCGATTGCGCGCCGGTCGTGAGCCAGTTGAAGGCGAGCGCGGACGCGCAGGCGAATGGCGGACACGCACCGGATGAAGGGCAGTTGCAGATGCTCGCGACGTGCGCGCAGAAAATGAAGGACGGCAGCGCATACCGCGGTGCGCTCGGGCTGCTGGTGGCCTACCATCCGAGCCCCGCGTACTGGGACGAACTGGTCACGGCCATTCGCGGCAACCCCGGGTATCTGTCGTCGCTCGACCTCGACATCTACCGGTTGCGCCGGGCGACGGGGTCGCTCGCGACGGCCGACGCGTATATGGAGATGACGCAGCTCGCGCTGGTTGCAGGGTCTCCCGCCGAAGGCAAGCAAGTGATCGACCAGGGGTTCGCGTCCGGCGTACTCGGCAAGGACGCGCAGGCGGACCGCGAGAAGCGGCTGCAGGCGCTCGCCGCCAAGCGCGCGCAACCGGGCGGGGACGCCGCCGCGCCGGCGGCGCCGATCGACGCGGGCATGAACCTCGTGTTTGCGGGCCACCCGCAGCAGGGCTTGCCGATGATGGAGCAGGCGATCGCGAAGGGCGGGCTCGAGCATCCCGACGTGGCGCGGCTGCGGCTCGGCGAGGCGTACTACGTGGCCGGTCAGAAGGCGCGCGCGGTCCAGGTGCTGCGCACGGTCAAGGGAGCCGACGGTTCCGGCGACCTGGCAAAACTCTGGACGGCGGTGGCGTCCCGGTAACGCAACGGAAGGGCGCGACGGCGCGCAACACGGGCGCGGTCGAAAAGCGGCGGGCCGCCGCGGCAGTACGTCAGCACGAGTGCCTGACGGTCAGGTTAAACGAAGAAAAGGGGCAGCCTTGTTAGTTAGTAAACCGAATGAAATATCCGAAGGCTGCGCGACCGTGCGGCGACGGTGCCGTGCTGAGCTGCGCGCCGCCTGCACGCAGCGGCAGCGCGCAGCCGGGTATCGCGCCGGGCCGATCGCGTCATCGCATCGGTCAAGGATCGCCGACATCAAATCGATTTCGACTGCGAGGCTCCGACTTTCCATGGTTTTGCCCCCTGATGAGTCGGTGCTCGTTGCCGTGTCGCTCGGCAACAAGATCCGGGCGCTGCGCCAGCGCCTGAAACTCACGCTCGACGAAACGTCCACGATCGCCGGCATTTCGAAGCCGTTCCTGTCGCAGGTCGAGCGCGGGCGGGCAACGCCATCGATCACGTCGCTGGTCCGGATCGCGAAGGCGCTGGGCGTGACGATGCAGTATTTCATCGACACGCCGACGGAAGCGCGCTCGGTGTGCCGCAGGGACGCGCTGCAGTATTTCCAGTTCGCGAACTCGGCCAGCCAGTTCGCCAGGCTGACGAATCTGGTGGATGGCCGCAAGCTCGAAGCGATTCTCGTCCGGATGCCGGCAGGGCAGTCGCCGTCCGAGATGACGACGCATGCGGGCGAGGAGTTCGTCTATGTGATGCGCGGGCAGGTCGCGCTGACCCTCGAGGATTGCACGCTCACGCTGAACGAGGGCGATACCGCGCATTACGAATCGACGATGCCGCATGCGTGGCACAACACGGCCGATGAAGAGGCGGCAATCGTCTGGGTCGGCACGCCGAGGTTGTTCTAGCCGGGGGCGGCCGGCGCTGCGCGCCGCGATGAAGGAGAAGTACCCGATCGACAGCGGATGGCACGCGGTACGGCGCGCGAGACATGCTCGTCGCCAGCAGGATTCGCCGTCCATCGAATCGGGAGGTAGCAGGGAAGTGCGCTCAATGTAGGTAATAAGTATGACGAATCAAAATCATAAAAGACGGTGGTGCTGACTGGCACGGGTGCCCCGAGGCCGATCCGTTGGAGTCATGGCAGTCGGAAGAGTGGCAATCGCGGGTTCCGATACACCGGCGCCCAGGACGCGCAAGGAATTCACAAGGTTCCGGCGCACTGCAGGTGGGGTCTTACTACGAGCGAGAGGGAACAAGATGAAGCAGAGAGTTTTGGCGTTGGCCATCAAGAGGATAGTCTGGGCGGAACTGGCGCTGACGGCCGCACTGGTGCCGCCGGCGTTCGCCCAGAGCCAGCCGGCGCCGGGCGCCGTCGCGATCGCGGATGCGGTCGCGAACGGCGCGCCCGTGACCGTCGCACAGGAGGCGGGCAGCACGCCGGATGCCGCCGCTGCAACGGGGGCCGCGGCGTCCGGTGCGGCAACCGAGGCGACGCCTGCCACACCCGGCGCGAACGGGCAGGGCAAGGTCGCGCAGATCAAGCGTTTCGAGGTGACGGGCTCGCTGATCCGGCAATCCGACAAGACCGGTTTCCAGCAGGTGCAGACGATCACGCCGAAGGAAATCCAGAGCAGCGGCGCGGTGACCGTCGCCGACTTCCTGCGCAATGCGACGGCCAACTCGGCGAACAGCTGGGGCGAAGGGCAGTCGGGCAACTTCGCGGCCGGCGCGGCCGGCATCGCGCTGCGCGGCCTGTCCGAGAAATACACGCTCGTGTTGATCGACGGCCAGCGCGTGGCACCGTATGCGTTCTTCTCGAACAGCGTCGATTCGTTCTTCGACCTCAACACGCTGCCGCTCAACGACATCGAGCGCATCGAAATCGTGAAGACGGGCGCGGTGTCGCAATACGGGTCGGACGCGATCGGCGGCGTCGTCAACATCATCACGAAACACAATTTCCGCGGGCTGCAGCTCGACGGCAGCATCGGCAGCGCAATCAACGCCGGCAACGGCGACGGCACGACGAAGTTCGGCGTGCTCGGCGGCTTCGGCGACCTGAACGCCGACCGCTTCAACGTGACAGCGGCGCTCAGCTACTACAAGTCGAACGGTTTTACCCTTGCTGATCGCGATTCGACCCGCAACCAGGACTTCACGGGCAAGCCGGGCGGCTTTTCGCTGCTCGCGCCGTCCTACTGGAACATGCCCGACGGCAGTGCGCAGGCGCTGAGCGGCTGCCCGTTCGGCGGGGCGGTCCGACCGGCCGCGCCGAACTCGCTGTCGGCCGGCCTGCCGGGCACGATCTGCTCGTACAACACGGCCGAAAGCACGTCGATCCTGCCGATGACCGAGCGCCTGAACGCGAAGCTGCATGGCGACTTCAAGATCAACGACACGACGACGGCCTTCGCGGACTTCCTCGAGAGCTACAACACGACCACGACCAACAACGGCCTGTGGAACAACGTGATCGGCAACCCGCAGAATCCGGCGCTGGTGTGGAATCCGCAGACGCAGTTGCTGTCGCCGTTCAACACGGTCGTACCGGTGAGCAACCCGTACAACACGACGGGCGCGGCGACGCCGTTGACCTACGCGTTCCCGAACACGGTCGCGCAGAAGACCTGGGCCAACTACTGGCGCGCGTCGGCCGGTATCAAGGGTTCGTTTACGCTGCCGTACGGCGACTGGGACTGGGCGACCTCGGTCAGCCATTCGCAGAGCACCGTATCGAACGTGTTCACGAACCAGCTGAACGTGAACGCGTTGAACAACATCTACCAGAACGGCACGCTGAATTTCGCGAATCCGGCGGCGACACCGAGCGCGTTCAACGGCCTGTACCAGGAAGCGAACAATCTCGGCATCTCGAAGCTCGACACGATCGACGCGACGCTGTCGACGCCGAACCTGTTCCACCTGCCGACCGGTGACGTCGGCATCGGCTTCGGCGCGCAGTTCACGCACCAGAGCGAAACGCTGACACCGGGCTCCGAATACCTGAGCGGCGCGGTGATCTCGCCCGATCTGCAGACAGTGAACGGCGCGCGCAACGTCGCGGCCGTCTATTACCAGATCAACGTGCCGATCCTGGAGAACCTGACGTTCAGCCAGGCAGGCCGCTACGACCACTACACGGACGTGGGCGGTGCGTTCTCGCCGCGCTTCGCGCTGCGCTACCAGCCGATCAAGGCGCTCACGCTGTATACGTCGTACAACCGCGGGTTCCGTGCGCCGACCTTCGTCGAGGACAGCAAGTCGCAGACGCTCGGCATCCAGGTCGACCCGGCCACCGGCCAGAACTACACGTCGATCACGGTCGGCAACCCGAATCTCGCGCCGGAGCGCACGCGCAACTTCAACATCGGCTTCCAGGTCTCGCCGGCCCGCTACACGGATATCGGCTTCGACTGGTACAAGATCCGCATCGACAACGTGATCGGCCAGGGCAAGCCGTCGCAGGTCGTGACCGACCCGACGACCGGCCAGCTGCTGTACAAGGTGATTCCGTACCAGAACCTCGGTTACCTCGACACGAACGGCTTCGAAGGCACGTTCCGCCAGGGGCTGCCGCTCAAGGGCTGGGGCATGCTCACGCTGTCGGGCGACTGGGCGTACATCAACAGCTACAAGATCGGCTTCCCGGGCGGCGCACCGGTGAACGGCGCGGGCAACAACTTCACGATCACGCAGCCGTTCGGCGGCAGCTTCCCGCGCTGGCGCGGCAACACGACGCTGGACTGGAACTATCGCAAGTTCGATGCGGCGCTGACGTGGCAGTTCACGGGCCCATACGCGCAGAACCTGCTGCCGGAGCCGCCGAAGGTCGGTTCGTACAGCCAGTTCAACCTGATGCTGACGTACACGGGCTTCAAGAACTGGACGATCTACGGCGGCATCGACAACATCTTCAACCGCACGCCGCCGTACGATCCGATCTTCGCGAACGGCACGCTGAGCCAGAGCGGGTACGACACGTCGGTGTATTCGTACATCGGCCGCTTCGCGCAGGTCGGCGCGACGTACAAGTTCTGACGGCGATCGCGATGCACTGACAGGCTTTAGACCGGCCGCTCCACGTCCACCCCCCCTTTCTTTGGAGCGGCCTTTTTTCGCCTGGCGCCACGACGGTCTGCGAATGGGACCGCGACGGCGCAGCTTGTCGGATCGTTTGCAGCACGAATTACCAGCAGGACGCGGGCGGCATGCCGTGTCCGGCACAGGCATCGACCGCGCGCAGGCATTGCGCCCGCACGCTTCCGGACAGACTGACCATGACACTGTTGAAATGGCGAGGGGCACATGTGCCGCGCCATGCATACCTGATGGGCAACGGCACGCGCGCCGTGCTGCTCGCATGCGCGGTGCTGCTCGCGTCGGCCGGCGCCATGCCGAGGGCCGCGTTCGCGGTGTCGGCGATTTCGCAATACGACCAGCCGAAATATCCGCCGGACTTCACGCATTTCGATTACGCGGATGCGGATGCGCCGGACACCGGTACGCTGAATTTCGAAAACTACGACGAAGCGCAAAGCTACGACTCGCTGAATCCGTTCCTCGTGCGCGGCTCGCCCGCGCCGGACATCAAGAACCTGATGTTCGACACGCTGATGCAGCGCAGCTGGGACGAGCTCGCGTCCGAATACGCGCTGATCGCCGACGACGTCGAGGTCGCACCGGATCGGCTGTCGGCGACGTTCCACATCAACCCGGCCGCGCGTTTCTCGAACGGCGACGCGATCACCGCGGCAGACGTCAAGTATTCGTTCGACACGCTGACGAGCCCGCAGGCGTCGCCGATCTACAACGCGCAGTTCTCGATCATCAAGCGCGCGGTGGTGGTCGACAGCCATGCGATCCGCTTCGAATTCAAGCACGCGGAGCGCGACGCGGCGCTGATCGCGGGCGACTTGCCGGTGTTCTCGCCGAAATGGGGGCAACGCGTGGACGGCACGCGGCCGCCGTTCGACCAGCTCGCGACCGTGCCGCCCATCGCGAGCGGCGCGTACCTGATCGAGCAGCGCAAGAACGACAAGCAGATCCGATACGTGCGCAACCCGCACTACTGGGCCGCGAACCTGCCGTCGCGGCGCGGGATGTTTCGTTTCGCCCACGTGTCGTTCAAGCTGTACCTGGACCAGTACACGGCGCTCGAGGCGTTCAAGGCCGGCGATGTCGACGCGCGCATGGAGTACAGCTCGACGCAATGGGCCCGCAAGTACGTCGGCAAGAATTTCCGCAACGGCATGCTGAAGAAGGGGGAATTCCCGGACGGCCCCGCGCAGATGCAGGGTTTCCTGATGAACATGCGCAAGCCGATGTTCCAGGACGTGCGTGTACGGCATGCGCTCGCGCTGGCGTTCGACTTCGACTGGATGAGCCGGATGATGTTCTACGGGCAGTATCGCCGCACCAGCAGCTTCTGGGAGGCGAGCCCGTTCGCGGCGTCCGGCGTGCCGAGCGCCAGGGAGCTCGCGCTGCTCGAACCCTTCCGGTCGACGCTGCCGCCGGCGGTGTTCGGGCCGATGGTCGGCCAGCCGTCGACGCTGCCGCCGGGCTCGCTGCGCGCGAACCTGAAGGAAGCGCGCGACCTGCTCGCGCAGGCCGGCTGGCATTACCGCGACGGCGCGCTGCGCGACGCGAACGGTACGCCGATGACGATCGAGATCATCGACGATCAGCCGGGCATGGACCGCCTGATCCTGCCGTACACGCAGGCGCTCGCGACGCTCGGCATCCATGCGTACCTGCACGAGATCGACAGCGCCGTCTACCTGAAGCGACTCGACAACTTCGAGTACGACATGACGACGTACATCTATCTGCCCGTGACGATCCCGGGCGCGGAACTGACGCGCCGTTTCGGCAGCGCGGCCGCATCGCAGCCGGGCTCGGAGAACTATCCGAGCGTGAAGTCGACGGCCGTCGATGCGCTGATTCGGGCGGCGCTCGCGGCCGACACGCTCGACGATCTCGAAACGGCCACGCACGCGCTCGACCGCGTGCTGATCAACCTGTACGCGCTGATCCCGCAGTACTACCTGCCGAACGCGCGGATCGCGTACAAGGCGACGCTTGGCCACCCGGCGATCGTGCCGGACTCCTATCAGTACGAGGACTGGATCATCGACTACTGGTACGTGAAGAAGCCGGCGGCACGACCCGCTCCGGCGGCCTGACGGGGAGCAACGATGCTGGCATACATATTCAGGCGGCTGCTGCTGATGATCCCGACGCTGATCGGGGTGGTGACGATCACGTTCGCGGTCACGCAGTTCGTGCCGGGCGGCCCGGTGGAGCAGGTGCTCGCGCAGCTGCGCCACGGCAGCGCGCACGGGGGCGAGGCGGGCGGAAGCGGGGGCGGCTACCACGGCAGCCAGGGCGTCGACCCGCAGCAGATCGAGCAGATCCGCAAACAGTTCGGCTTCGACAAGCCGCCGCTCGAGCGCTATCTGCTGATGCTGAAAAGCTATGCGACGTTCGACCTCGGCCAGTCGTACTTCGCGCACCGGAGCGTGTGGGCGGTGATCCGGTCGAAGCTGCCGGTCTCGATCACGCTCGGGCTGTGGACGGTGATCCTCACCTATCTCGTGTCGGTACCGCTCGGCATCGCGAAGGCGGTGCGCAACGGCTCGCGGTTCGACACCGTGACGAGCGTGCTGGTGCTGACCGGCTACGCGGTGCCGGGTTTCGTGCTCGGCGTGCTGCTGCTGATGCTGTTCGGCGGCGGCACGTTCTGGCAGGTGTTTCCGATG
This sequence comes from Burkholderia sp. LFS061, assembly GCF_047978125.1. Taxonomy (NCBI): domain Bacteria; kingdom Pseudomonadati; phylum Pseudomonadota; class Betaproteobacteria; order Burkholderiales; family Burkholderiaceae; genus Burkholderia; species Burkholderia sp. LFS061. The sequence continues at coordinate 17,454 of NZ_JBFPFS010000036.1, forward strand.
CGCGGGCTCACGTCGGACAACTTCGACGACCTGACGCTGATCGGCAGGACGCTCGACTATCTGTGGCACATCGCGATGCCGGTGACCGCGGCGGTGATCGGCAATTTCGCGATCGTCGCGATCCTGACGAAGAACACGTTCCTCGAGGAAATCGGCCGGCAGTACGTGCTGACCGCGCGCGCGAAGGGAGCGCCGGAGCGCGACGTGCTGTGGAAGCACGTGCTGCGCAATGCGGCGATCCCGCTGCTCACCGGGCTGCCGGCGGCATTCGTCGGCGCGTTCCTGAACGGCAACCTGCTGATCGAGACGCTGTTCTCGCTCGACGGGATGGGGCAACTGTCGTACGACTCGGTGATCCGCCGCGACTATCCGGTCGTGCTCGGCTCGCTGTTCCTGTTCACCCTGATCGGTCTGCTGACCAAGCTCATCGCGGATATCTGCTATGTCGTCGTCGACCCCCGTATCCAGTTCAGCCGCCTGGACCACTGATCCCGCGTGCGCGCCGTCGCCGTCGCCGTGGCGGCGCACGTGGCAGCGCTTTCGCGCGCAGCCGCTCGGCTATGCAAGCCTCGTGATCTTCGTGGCGCTGTTCGTGCTCAGCCTGTGTGCCGACGGCCTGTCGAACGACCGGCCGCTGCTCGTGCGCTACGACGGGCACTATTACTTTCCGATCGTGAGGGACTATCCGGAGACCGCGTTCGGCGGCGACTTTCCCGCGATGACGAACTATCTCGATCCCTACATGCGCGCGAAGCTCGAGTCGCACGGCAATTTCGCGGTCTATCCGCCGAACCGCTACCGCTACGACACGATCGACTACTTCGCATCGCAGCCGTATCCGGCGCCGCCGTCGGCGAGCAACTGGCTCGGCACCGACCAGTTCGGGCGCGACGTGCTCGCGCGGCTGCTGTACGGGTTCCGGCTGTCGGTGCTGATGGCGTTCGCGCTGACCGTGTCGGGGGTGCTGGTCGGCGTGCTGACGGGCGCGCTGCAGGGCTTCTACGGCGGCCGCACCGACCTGGTCGGGCAGCGCCTGATCGAGATCTGGAGCGCGTTGCCGGACCTGTACCTGCTGATCATCTTCGCGTCGATCTTCACGCCGTCGCTGTGGCTGCTGTTCATCCTGCTGTCGATGTTCGGCTGGCTCGTGCTGTCCGATTACGTGCGCGCGGAGTTCCTGCGCAACCGCGCGCTCGACTACGTGAAGGCCGCGCGCACGATGGGGCTATCGAACTGGCAGATCATGTGGCGGCACGTGCTGCCGAACAGCCTGACGCCGGTGATCACGTTCCTGCCGTTCCGGATGAGCGCGGCGATCCTGTCGCTGACGAGCCTCGACTTCCTCGGCCTCGGCGTGCAGCCGCCGACGCCGAGCCTCGGCGAGCTGCTGCAGGAAGGCAAGAACTACCTCGACGCGTGGTGGATCTCGATCTCCGCGTTCGCGGCGCTGGTCGTCACGCTGCTGCTGCTCACGTTCATGGGCGACGCACTGCGCAACGCGCTCGACACGCGCTCGCGCGGCTCGGCGTTCGGTGGGGGGCGATGATGGCGAACGCGTTGCTGCAGATCGACGGGTTTTCGGCACGCTTCGGCGCGAAGGCGGCCGTGCAGGACCTGAGCCTGTCGATCGGGCGCGGCGAGCGCGTGGCGCTGTCGGCGAATCGGGGTCGGGCAAGAGCGTGACGGCGCTGTCGATACTGCGCCTCGCGCAGCACGCGACACTGTCGGGACGGATGCTGTTCGACGGCGAGGACCTGCTCGCGAAGTCCGAACAGCAGATGCGCGGGATTCGCGGCGCCGACATCGCGATGGTGTTCCAGGAGCCGATGACCGCGCTGAATCCGCTGTATACGATCGGCAAGCAGATCGCCGAGAGCTTGAGGCTGCACGAGGGGCTGCGGCCGGGCGACGCGCGCGAGCGGGGGATCGCGCTGCTGCGGCGCACCGGGATTCCGGAGCCGGAGCGGCGTATCGACAGCTTTCCGCATCAGTTGTCGGGCGGGCAGCGGCAGCGCGCGATGATCGCGATGGCGCTGGCGTGCCGGCCGCGGCTGTTGCTGGCGGACGAGCCGACGACGGCGCTCGACGTGACGGTGCGCCAGCAGATCGTCGATCTGCTGATCGAACTGCAGGAGCAGGAGGCGGCCGCGCGCGGGATGGCCGTGCTGCTGATCACGCACGACCTGAATCTCGTGCGGCGCTTTGCACAGCGCGTGGCCGTGATGGAGCAGGGGGTGCTCGTGGAGACGAACACGACCGACGCGCTGTTCGCCGCGCCGCAGCACGCCTATACGCGCCGGCTGCTCGACAGCGCGCCGCAGCGGGACGTCGAGCCGGTCGCAGCTGGCGCACCGACGATCCTCGACGTGCAGGACCTCGCCGTCGATTACCGCATCGCGGCGAAGGGCTGGCGCGCGGTGCTCGGCAAGACGACGTTCCGGGCCGTGCACGACGTGAAGCTGAACCTGAGGCGCGGCGAAACGGTGGGGATCGTCGGCGAGTCGGGCTCGGGGAAATCGACGCTTGCGGCGACTGTGCTCGGCCTGCAGCGACCGGCGGCCGGCTCGATCGAGATCGACGGCATGCCGCTGGAAGCGCTGCGGACGACGGGTGGCAGGCGCGCGCTGTACGGCAGGATGCAGGTCGTGTTCCAGGACCCGTTCGGCTCGCTGTCGCCGCGGATGACGGTCGAGCAGATCGTCGGCGAGGGGCTCGCCGTGCACCGGCCGCAGGTGGCCGGGGACGCGCGCCGCGCGCGAATCGCCGTGCTGCTTCAGGAGGTCGGCCTGGCGGCCGAGTCGATGCTGCGTTATCCGCACGAATTCTCCGGCGGCCAGCGGCAGCGGATCGCGATCGCACGTGCGCTGGCGGTGGAGCCCGAATTGCTGGTGCTGGACGAACCGACGAGCGCGCTCGACGTGTCGATCCAGAAGCAGGTGCTGAATCTGCTGACGATTCTGCAAAAGAAGTACAAATTGAGCTACCTGTTCATCACGCACGATCTCGCGGTGATGCGTGCGATGGCCCACCGGGTCGTCGTGATGAAGGCGGGGCGCGTGGTCGAGGAGGGCGATACGCTCGACGTGCTGCATGCGCCGTCCCATCCGTATACACGCGCGCTGCTTGCGTCGTCGATGCTGGCTCCGGTGCGCGGCCCGCAAGAGGGAACCGATGATTGACATGAACCGGGCGAAGCGCGCCCAGGCCACCCACGCTCCGTGCGGCGGTGCCGACGGTGATACGGTCCCGCGGTCCCGCGCCGGAACGCCGGCGGTTCGCTGACGCATGCCGATGCCGTCGTTCTTCATCGATCGTCCCGTCTTTGCGTGGATCGTTGCGCTCGCAATCGTCGTCGCGGGCGTGCTCGCGATTCCGCAGCTTCCGATCGCGCAGTATCCGCGCCTTGCGCCGCCGCGGGTCGTGATCACGGCCGCGTATCCGGGCGCGTCGACCGAGACGGTCGACGGCGACGTCGGCAGCATCATCGAGGAAAGCCTCGACGGCGCCGACGGGCTTCTGTACTACGAGACGAGCAGCGACGGTCACGGCAACCTCGAGATCGACGTGACGTTTTCGCCCGGCACCGATCCGGACATCGCGCTCGTCGACGTGAACAACCGGCTGAAGCAGGTCGAGTCACGGTTGCCGCAGCAGGTCGTCCAGCAAGGGATCGGCGTATTCAAGGCGGCGAACACGTTCCTGATGCTCGTCACGCTGACGTCGACCGACGGCACGCGCGATTCCGCGCAACTCGGCGATTATCTGAACCGCTACGTGCTGCGCGAACTGAAGCGTGCGCCGGGCGTCGGCGCGGCCGAACTGTGGGACGCCGACGAGGCGCTGCGCGTCTGGCTCGATCCGCACAAGCTGCGCGAATACGGTGTCGGCGCCGACGGCGTGATCGCGGCGATCGGCACGCAGAATGCGACGGTGACGGCCGGCGCGATCGGCGATGCGCCGTTCCCCGGCGGCCAGCAACTCACCGCGTCGATCGTCGTCAAGGGGCAGCTCGCGTCGCCGGACGAGTTCGGCCGGATCGTGCTGAAGTCGAAGACGGACGGTTCGGCGGTGCGCGTCGCGGATGTCGCGCGTGTCGAACTCGGCCGCGACGACTACTCGTTCTATTCGCGACTGAACGGCCGGCCGGCGGCCACGGTCGGCATCCAGCTCGGCCCGCGCGGCAACGCGCTCGAAACGTCGAACGCGATTCGTGCGCGGCTCGCCGAGTTGTCGAGGGTGTTGCCGCCGGGCGTGGCGATCGAGATTCCGTTCGACGGTGCGCATTTCGTGACGATCGCGATCCGGGAGGTTGTGCTGACGCTCGTCGAGGCGGTCGTGCTGGTGTTCTGCGTGATGTGGCTGTTCCTGCGCGATCTGCGCTACACGCTGGTGCCGACCGTCGTGATTCCCGTCACGCTGATGGGCGCGTTCGTCGCGATGTGGGCGTTCGGACTGTCGATCAACGTGTTCACGATGTTCGGTCTCGTGCTGGCGATCGGCATCCTCGTCGACGACGCGATCGTCGTCGTCGAGAGCGTGCACCGGGTGATGGAGGAGGGCGTGTCGCCGCGCGACGCCACGCGCCGCGCAATGAAGCGGATCGGCGGGGCGATCGTCGGCGTGACCGCGGTGCTGACCGCCGTATTCGTGCCGATGGCGTTTTTCCCGGGCACCGTCGGCGGCATCTACCGGCAGTTCGCGGTGGCGATGATCGCATCGATGCTGGTGTCGTCGTTCATGGCGCTGTCGCTCACGCCCGCGCTGTGCGCGAACCTGCTGAAGCCGGTCGTGCGACACGATGGCGGAACCGGCCGCGCGCGGCGACGCGGTATCGGCGCGCGTCTGGCCGACCGGTTCGGTGCGGCGTTCGCACGCGTCGAAACGGGTTATCGCCGCATCGCCGTGTTCGCCGTGCGCCGCACCGGCATGGTCGTGGCAGTGTACGCGGCGCTCGTGATCGCATGCGGGCTGCTGTACTGGATGATGCCGGGCGGCTTCCTGCCGACCGAGGACCAGGGGCAACTGCAGGTGATGATCCAGTTGCCGGCGGGCGCCACGCAGGCGCGCACGCTTGCGGTCGTCGAGCGTGTCGAGGCGATCCTGCGCGCGGAGCCGGCGATCGCGAACGTGACGAGCGTGATCGGCTGGAGTTTCGCGGGCAGCGGACAGAACGTCGGGATGGCGTTCGTGGAGCTGAAGGACTGGGCGCAGCGCGACGTCGACGCGATCGCGTTGCGCGACCGGCTCAACGGGCGTTTCGGCACGATCCTCGACGGCGACGTCGAGGCGTCGCTGCCGCCGTCGGTGCGCGGCATCGGGCATTCCGACGGATTCACGTTCCGGCTCGAGGATCGGGGCGGCGTCGGGCTCGACGCGTTGAAGGCGGCTCGCGAGCAGCTGTCCGAACGCGCGAAGGTGGATCCGTTGCTGGCCACCGTGCATTTCGAAGACCTGCCGGACGCGCCGCGTGTCGAACTCGATGTCGATCGCGCGAAGGCGTATGCGCTCGGCGTACCGTTCGAGCGGATCGCGGGCCTCCTGGGCGGCACGTTCGGCTCGAACTACGTCAACGATTTTCCGGCGTCGGGGCGGATGCGGCGGGTGATCGTCGAGGCCGAGCCGGTCGCACGCGCGACCGATGCGCAACTGATGGCGCTGACGGTGCCGAACCGCACCGGGGACATGGTTCCACTATCGGCCATCGCCGCGCCGCACTGGACGATCGGGCCGGCGATGCTGAATCGTTACAACGGCTATCCGTCGCTCGACATCAGCGGCCGGGCGGCGACCGGCACGAGTTCGGGCGCGGCGATGGCGGAGATGGAGCGGCTGGCGGGCACGCTGCCGGCCGGGATCGGCTTCGACTGGGTCGATGCGGCGCGCGAGGAGCAGGTTGCCGCGCGGCAAACGCCGTTGCTCGTCGGGCTGTCCGTGCTGGCGGTTTTCATGGCGCTTGCCGCGTTGTACGAGAGCTGGTCGATTCCGCTGTCCGTGCTGACGATCGTGCCGCTCGGCATGATCGGCGCGATCGCGGCGGCGCTCGCGCGCGGGATGCCGAACGACGTGTACTTCAAGGTCGGGATGATCACCGTGGTCGGGCTGGCGGCGAAGAACGCGATCCTGATCGTGCAGTACGCGCGCGATCTCGCCGGGCGCGGTGTGCCGCTGCGGCAAGCGGTGATCGACGCGGCCGCCGCGCGATTCCGGCCGATCGTGATGACGTCGATGGCGTTTTTGCTCGGGGTCGTGCCGCTCGTGCTGGCGACTGGCGCCGGTGCGGAAAGCCGGCGTTCGATCGGCACAGGCGCGTTCGGGGGCGTGCTCGCGGCGACGATGTTCGGGCTCGTGTTCGCGCCGGTGGCGTTTCGCGTGGTGGTGTCCGTCGGCCGGCGTGGACGGCACGCTGCGATGACGAGGCGCGACGCGCGGCGGGCGGAAACGGTTGGGGATCTGGAGGTGGATTGAGGGCCGCGGGCGGGTTGTTGGCGGTGGGATCAGGGGTTTTCGGATGTGAGTATCTAATTTGACATAATCATAATTAGCGAACGGAAAATTGTAGTAGCTTTTTAGAAATGTCGTGTTCTGGCTATTTACAGATGTCGTGTTTCTGACTGCTGGCACGCTGGACGGCTCGTTGAGCAAGCGCGGAGCCGACCATGCAGCCAGCCGGATCGGTTGACGCATCTCAATTGCCGTGTCCGGAACGCGGATATCGTGGTGCGGGCGCTCGCGAATTGCGGCAGCGCGATTCGGCGCGTCCGTGGACGTCGACAGTGGATCCATTCAATCTGAACAGGAGCTTTTCCATGCAACGCCGCGCACGGGATTCGGATCGAGCCGCTCGTCGACGCGCGGCGGGCATCGATCGGGACAATGGTCGGTTCTATCTGATAGGCGGCGGCATCGCATCGGTGGCGCCAGCCGCATCCGGCGGCCGGCCGCCCGCCATGCGCGATTCATTGTCGAATCCCAGGGAAATCATGTCGCTTGCCGTGATCCCCCGGCGTTTAGGCCCGGCGCGAAAGCAGAACCAGTTGCGGGCCGCCCGCCGTCACGCGCGGCGGCTCGACACGGCGCTGCGGCGCGCGTCCTCCTACCCGCACCCTGCCGGCCGGATCGAACGAATCGAGACGCATCTCTCGGTGATCTACCTGGCCGGGCGTTTCGCCTACAAGCGGCTCAAGCCGCTCAACCTGGGCTTTGCCGACTTCAGACCCCTCGCCACCCGGCGGCGCAGCTGCGCCGCCGAGCTGGTCCTGAACCGGCCGCTGGCGCGCGAACTCTATCTGGACGTCATGCCGCTCGAACGCACGCGGCGCGGTTGCCGGCTTGCCGGCTGCGATACGCGTGCGGTGGCGGCCATCGACTATCTGGTGAAGATGCGCCGTTTCGACCAGGCAGCGCTGTTTTCCCGCCTGCTTGCGGCGGGAGCGCTCACGAACGCGGATATCGACCGCGTCGCGGCCCGGCTCGCGCACTTTCATGCGCGCGCCAGCAAGGACGTGCCGTCCACCGCGTTCGGCAGCGCGGCCTTGCTGAACGCGCAACTCGACGCCGTGCTCGCGTCGCTCGCGGTCCGGCCCATGGCCCTGCCGGCCACGCTGCAGGACAGCTACCGACGCAACTGCATGGCACTGTCCCGTCATCTCGACGCGCGCCGGGCGGACGGCTTCGTGCGCGCCTGCCATGGCGACCTGCACCTCGGCAATCTGGTCCGCCGGGGCACCGACGTGTTGATGTTCGACTGCATCGAATTCAGCGACGCACTTCGCTGGATCGACGTCGTCAACGACCTGGCATTCCTGGCGATGGATCTGTGTGCGCACGGCCGCGCCGACCTCGCCTATCGCCTGCTCAATCGCTGGCTGGAGGCGACCGGCGATTTTGCCGGCCTCGCGGCGCTGCCGCTGTACGTCGGCTATCGCGCGCTGGTGCGCGCGCAGGTGGCCGTGCTGCGCGCCGGCTCGGGCGGCCCGCGACTCACATCGGCGCAAAGCGACGACCTGCGCGCGGCCGGACGTTACATTGCGCTCGCCGCGCGCGTCGCAGACAGGCCACCGCCGTATCTGTTGCTATGCCACGGCGCGTCCGGCTCCGGCAAATCCGTCGCAAGCCGCGCGCTCGCCGATCTGATCGGCGCGGTTCGCGTGTCGAGCGACAGCGAGCGCAAACGCACGCATCCGCTCGCCCCCGTCGGGCTCGGCGCATTGTCCGACAGCGCCTATGCGGCGCACGCGATCGATGCCCAATACGATCGGCTGCGCGAGATCGCGGAGACCACGCTGCGGGCCGGCTACCCGACGATTGTCGACGCCACCTTCCTGGCCCATGCCCGCCGTACGCGCTTCGTCGCGCTGGCCGGGGCGCTTGGCGTACCCGTGTTCATCCTCGATTTCCGCGCCGGCCGGACCTGCATGGCCGAACGCGTCAAGCGGCGCTGGCTGGCCGGAAACGACGTGTCCGATGCCGGGCCCGCGGTGCTGGACGCGCAGTGGCGCGACGCCGAGCCGTTGACGCCGGACGAAGCGGCGATCTCGCTTCCCTTCGACACCGAGGTGCCGATCGAACGGTTCCGGTCGGCGGGATACTGGCGGCCGCTGCTGGCCGCGTTGCGCGCGGAACGGGGGCGCGCCGCCGCAGACGCGACGAAGCATCCGCGCGTCGGTTCGTTTCCAGGGACGGCGCCGGCGAGACGATTGCCGAGATCGCTCAGGCCCTATGCGTGAGCACAAAGACCGTTGGCATACCCCTACGGCCGTTCTCCAAACGCCGGCTGACTTTCGATCCCTGCCGATTCCGGTCCGGCCGCGGGCCGGCTCGACAGGAACCGGTCGGCAAGCGCGTTCCGGCGTTTGACCTGCATCAATCGCCGGCTCGGGGCCGCGCATAAACTGAGTCGGACTACTTGCCGGACACCGCGCGACGACTACCGCTCCAATGACCCGCCGAGACCGGGCGGCCGCGCGCACCGGGGCGATACCGCGATGCCGCTGTCCGCCGAGCACGGCGGCCCGCTGTGCTCCGAGCATGCGCTGATTCGCCGGGTCATGAGCCAGTAAAAGCCGCGACCCGCCGGTGACGGCGGCCGCCCTCCTTCGTCGATTCGGAGCCCATCGTGCGAATCACCCTGCATCTCGATACTTTCGCCTGCGACACCCCTTCGGCCTATGCCATTCTCTGGATCGACACGGCCATGCGTCGCTGGTCGCGCGAAGGTCATGCAGGGATGGACCTGCCCGTGTGGGGGATGCTCGTCCGCGAAGACGGCGCCACCGTGATGACGGGCCCCGACAACGCGGGCGCCCTGTGCTGGCTCGACGATTTCGATCTCGACGCACCGTCCGGGCCGTTCGAAGGCCAGGCCGGCATCGCGCGCTGGTTGCGCGATGCCCGGCAGGCGCCAGTGCCTGGCGCATGGCGGGTGCAGTGTGTCGACGATACGGCGGAGATGCCGGAACACGAGGTCTTCACGGGCGACGAAGAAAGCTAGCTGGACCAGGACTGCCGACCGCACCGTCTCCCTTGCTGCGGCGGACCGGTACACGCGTCGCGAACCGCCGGGAACTGCTGTGAACCGCGGCGGGCCGGCGCAGCGGGCCATGGCGAATCCCGCTCGATGGGCAGGACGTGTCAGCGCGGGTTCTCATGGGTTCCAGTGGCCGCGGTCGTGGCGAGTTGCCGCTCGGCAAGGTCGAATGCCCGCTCCAGCGCGTCCATGGGGTCCACGCCCGTCATATGCGGAACCGGACGGAATTCCCCGTTGCGCGTGATCAGATCGAGTCGCACGTCATACTTCGGCTGGCGAGTCGACGCACCCATGGCCTCGATCGCGAGATGGCAGCCGGCCAGTTGCGTACCGAACGGCTCGAGACGCATCAGTTGGATGCTCGCTTCCGCCTCCAGCTGAGTCGACCCGGCGAAGCCGAAGTAGGCGATTTGCATCCAGATTCCCATGTTCCGCTCCTGTTGATTGCGCCGATTGATGGCCAGAGCCGGTTCATCAGTGTGGTGCGCTCGCAATACTTGATTTCGTACTCGTACATCCATCTTCCGTGCCGACAGCCCTGCGTCGTTGATGTGCGTCAACCGACGGACATCGCCGACGCCGCCCGACAACCGGCGCCGGTCGCGTGACGAACCGGCGGTTCGCGTCGACCGTGGTCAAGCAGCGGATCGCACGCTTTCACCGTGAAACCGGACAGGCCGGAGTGCCGCGGGAGCCGCGACGAAGCAACCCTCACCGACCGCTGCGTCGCAACCGCCCCGCTCCGGCGGCATCAGGCGGGCCGGGGCGCTCAAGCGCACGCCGGCCCGCTCGGTGCGCGTGAGACGGGCAACTGAATCTTCGGCGACACGCAGGAATGGATCCGCACGAGCGTCAGGGCGTCACGATGAAGCACGAACGAACTTCACCTGATGCAGGCATTTGTCCGTGCGATCGAATGAACGCGCGTACCGGTGTTCGGATGCTTCACGATACGCGCCCGACGGAATCGGCGAGCCGGTTCTTCACTCCGTCGTCAGCAATGCTCGGAGCCGCACCTTGGCAACCAGCGTCGCGCGAGGCCTCATCGCTCCACGAACATGCTTGCCTGACTGACCAGAACCGATGTGCCCGCCGTATCGTCGACGAGCCGCGCGATATCCGGGAGCGCGCCGATTGCCGCGCGTCGCCCGGTTGTCCGCGCAAAGTCGCAGGCTGCCTCGACCTTCGGCCCCATGGATCCGGCCGCGAACTGCAGCGCCGCGAGCGCTTCCGGCGACGTGCGCCGGACCAGGCGTGCGTCGGGCGTGCCCCAGTCGAGGTAGACGCCAGCCACGTCGGTTGCGATCACGAACAGGTCCGCGTCGAGTTCGCGAGCGAGGAGCGCCGCACTGCGGTCCTTGTCGATCACCGCCTCGATTCCCCGGTGCCGACCGTCGTCCGCTTTCACGACGGGAATGCCGCCTCCACCCGCGCAGATCACGATAGCCTGGGTCGCGAGCAGCGCGCGCACCGGTTCGATCTCCAGAAAGCGCAGCGGTCGAGGGCTCGGCACGGCACGACGATAACCGCTGCCGTCGGCGACGATCGTCCATCCATTCGAACGCGCCGCTTCGGTCGCAGCCGTCTGCGTCAGCACCGGGCCGACCGGCTTGTCGGGTCGGTCGAACGCGGCATCGGCCGCACTGACCTCGACCATCGTCAGCAGCGTCGCGCATGGGCGCGATGCAGACAGCCGGTTGCGCAACTCCAGTTCGATCAGGTAACCGATCATGCCTTCGGTCTCGGCGTCGAGCACGTCGAGCGGGAAACGTTCGGCAGCCGGCACCTGCCCGGACAATGCCGCGAGCATGCCGACCTGCGGGCCGTTGCCGTGCACGATCACGAGTTCGTTGCCGTGCGCGATGCCCGCGAGCTGGGCGGCGGCCAGTCTCACGTTTTCCTGCTGTGCGGCGGCGGTCATCGCCTCGCCGCGTCGCAGCAGCGCGTTGCCACCCAGAGCGACCACGATACGCATCGGTTCATTCCTCCCCTAGTTCGCCAGCGTCGCGACCAGCACGGCCTTGATCGTATGCAGCCGGTTCTCGGCCTGCTCGAAGACGATGGACGCGTCCGACTCGAATACCTCGTCGGTGACCTCCACGCCGTCGGTCAATCCGAAGCGATCCGCGAGCTGCTTGCCCACTACCGTATGAGCGTCATGAAACGCCGGCAGGCAATGCATGAACTTCACGCGCGGGTTGCCGGTTGCCGCCAGGAGCGCGGCGTTCACCTGGTAGGGCAGCAGCGTGCGGATGCGTTCGACCCAGGCCTCCTCGGGCTCGCCCATCGACACCCACACGTCCGTATAAATGAAGTCCGCGCCCTTCACGGCCTCCGCGGGCTGCTCGGTCAGCGTGAGCCGGGCGCCGGTTTTCGCGGCGATCTCGCGGCATTGCGCGATCAGCTCGTCGTGCGGCCACAGATGCCGCGGCGCGCACAGACGCACGTCCATGCCGAGCTTCGCGCCGACGATCATCAGCGAATTGCCGGTATTGTTGTGCGCGTCGCCGATGTAGCAATACGCGATCTCGTGCAGCGGCTTGTCGCTGTGCTCGTGCATGGTCAGCACGTCGGCCAGCATCTGGGTCGGATGGAATTCGTCGGTCAGCCCGTTGTAGACCGGCACGCCCGCATACTGCGCGAGTTCCTCGACGATGGCCTGGCCGAAGCCCCGATACTCGATCGCATCGTACATGCGGCCCAGCACGCGCGCCGTGTCCTTCATCGATTCCTTGTGGCCGATCTGCGAGCCGGTCGGGTCGATATAGGTGACGTGCGCGCCCTGGTCGTGCGCGGCGACCTCGAACGCGCAGCGCGTGCGCGTGGAGGTCTTCTCGAAGATCAGCGCGATGTTCTTGCCCGTCAGGCGCGGCTGCTCGGTGCCCGCATATTTCGCCCGCTTCAGGTCGCGGGACAGGTCGAGGAGATAGCGGATCTGGCGCGGCGTGTAGTCGATCAGCGTCAGGTAGCTGCGGTTGTGTACGTTGAACATGGTGAGATTCCGTCTGTCGATATCGGTCGAATGCGCGGTCAGAGCGCGATCGGATCGCGCGCCACCGGGCAGCTGAGGCAATGGCTGCCGCCGCGCCCGCGGCCGAGTTCGCCGCCCGGCAGCTCGATGACTTCGACGCCGGCCTGGCGCATCTTGCGATTCGTGTAGGTATTGCGGTCGTAGGCGAGCACGACGCGGCGATCCAGCGCGAGCACGTTATTGCCGTCGTCCCATTGCTCGCGTTCGCTCTCATAGCGGTCTCCCCCCGTCGTCAGCACGCGTAGCGAGCCGACGCCGAGCGCATTGGCCACGACTTCCAGGAACCGGCCGTCGTGGCGCTCGTAGCGCACCTGCCCGAGCGCGTCGCCGGGGTACAGGCTCGTGCAGCGGATCTCGTCGGCCACGTCCGGATAAATGCTGACGAAGTCCGCGTCGAGGAACGAGAACACCGTGTCCAGATGCATCGACGCGCGCGACTTCGGCAACTGGCAGGCGATCACGCGCTTCGCGCCATGGCCGGCAAACAGTGCGCGCGCCACCTGCGTCACGGCTTGCGGGCTCGAACGCTCGCCCATGCCGATCAGCACCACGCCGTTACCGATCGCCATCACGTCGCCGCCTTCGAGCGTCTGTGCGCCGTGGTCGACGTCGGGATTGCCCCACCAGGTGCGAACCTGGCCTGCAAAACGCGGATGGAATGCATAGACCGCCGCGAGCAGCAGCGTTTCCTTGCGTCGCGCCGGCCAGAACATCGGATGCAACGTCACGCCGCCGTAGATCCAGGCGCTCGGATCGCGCTGAAAGATCAGGTTCACGAGCGGCGGAATCACGAAGTCGGACCGCTCCAGATAGCCGCCGAACAGGCCGTGCGCGTCGAACGGCAGCTCCGATTTCGCGACGCCGCCGATCAGTAACTCGGCAAGCCGCTGCGCCGGCATCGATTCGAGCCATAACCTCAGCTCCCGCAACATGCCGGTGCCGACCTCCTCCTCGGTGATGCGGCGATCGAGGATCCAGTCTCGCGCGTTGGTATCGAGGCAGACTTCGGCCAGCAGGTGCTGGAATTCCAGCACTTCCACGTCCCGTTCGCGCAGCACGCGCACGAAGGTCTGGTGATCCTCGATCGCCTTGTCGACCCACAGCACGTCGTCGAACAGCAAGGCGCCGCAGTTGGCCGGCGTGAGCCGCCGATGAGCAAGGCCCGGCGCGCACACCATCACGGTGCGCAGCTTGCCGGCTTCGGAGTGAACGCCCAATGTCATGGTTTGATTGTCCTTGATCCTGAAGTAGTGGTTCGATCGCGACGGCGGTCGGGAATCGCCTGCGGCCGTCGCGTCCATGCCTGCCGTCGCGATTCCGGGTCACGCTGTCGAAACCCGGAAGCCGGCGGGCGCGCGCATCAGCCGACCGACACGATGCCCTTCGCGAACAGCACGACCGCGCTCGCCGCGACCGCAAGCAGCACGACGGCCGCGACGCGTTCGCGAGCGGTAAAGACGTTCGACTGCGGGTCCTTCTCGCGCTGCGCATACCAGAACACCGGGATGCCGACGACGAAGAAAATGGTGGACATCAGCAGATAGGTCGGGCCGGCCGCATAAAGCAGCCAGGCCGCATAGACGGTTCCCAGCACGCCGGTCCAGATCGATGCGCGCTTGCCCTCGCCCGCCCGCTCGTGAAAGCTCTTTTGCGTGGCGCACTTCCACAGAAAGCCGGTGCTCGCGAGATACGGCGGCAGGATCATGACCCCGGCCACGCTGATGAGCCATATCCACGCGTCATGCGCGAACAGCACGACGAACATCATGACCTGCATCACCGCGCTCGACAGCCATAACGACGGCGCGGCAGCGTGATGCCGGTTCTCGCGGGACAGAAAGCGCGGGAAAATGTTGTCCTTGGCAGCCGCATAAGGCAGTTCGGCGACGAGCACCGTCCAGGCGAGCCAGCAGCTCAGCACCGAAAACAGCAACGCGACGACGATGAAGATCGCGCCCCAGTGCCCGACGAGCTGCTCCAGCACATACGCGGAGGACGGATTCTGCAGGCCGGCCAACTGGTGCTGGGACATGACGCCGAACGGCAGCGCCGAAAGCAGGAAGTAGAGCGTCGTGCAGACCGCGAGCCCGATGAACGTCGCGGTACCCACTTCGTGCTGGTTGCGCGCGCGATCGGACACGACCACGGCGCCCTCGATGCCGATGAACACCCACAGCGTGACCAGCATCGTGCTCTTGATCTGCGCGAGCGTGCCGCCCAGGTGTTGCTGCTGCCCCCAGACGTCGAACGTGAAGTGCCCTTTCTGGAAGAACAGCGCGATCACGACGATCGCGATCGACAGCGTGACGATGTTGACGACGCTCGCCATCGTGTTGAGGATCGCCACCCGCTTCACGCCGGAGAGCACCATGAAGTGCAATACCCAGATCAACAGCGAACCGCCCACGATCGACTGCCAGTTCTTGCCGTCGAGCACCGGAAAGAAATACCCCAGCGTCTGCATGATCAGCACCGCGAACGCGACGTTGCCGAATGCGGAACTGAGCCAATACCCCCACGCCATCTCGAAGCCGGCGAACTTGCCGAAACCTTCCCGTGCATAGGAATAGATACCGGCGGTCAGGTCGGGACGCTGGTCCGCCAGCGTGCGGAACGCGTTGGCCATGAAGAACATGCCGACGAGCGTGATGGCCCATGCGATCGCAATGGCGCCCAGGCCGGCGCCCGCGGCCATGTTCTGTGGCAGGTTGAAAGCACCGCCGCCGATCATCGAACCGACGACGATGCCGCTCAGCAGCAGCAGGCCGAGCTTGCGCGTTTCCGGGCCGCCTGCCGCCGGCTTCGACGGCTGCTTGCCGTCGACCGGCGGTTTTTCGACTACAGGTTGGCTCATACCAGTTCTCCGAATGCGTTGACTTGGCCTGGCCACGGCATGCGACTGGATCGCTGCAACGTCGCACCGTGACGGGCACTCTTCCCGGCTGCCGGCAGCGCAACCGGCCGATGCGTTTTTCGTCAATGCGAACGGGAAACGCGTCGGTAACAAACCGTGGTCCAATCGGGAAAAATTGGAGTCCTGCTTATATCGATCGATGTGGTTCGGATCGAAGAAAACCGGATATCGCGCGATCGGATCGCGGCGCCCGTCGATTCCAATGACGATAGTAGGTACCGAATCGCCGGTATCGGTTGACTCATGTCAAGCGGAAACCAGGGGGCTGCAACAGAGAAGAGCGGGGAGCCTGCAAGCGGTCGGCGGTGGATTGGCGCAGGCGTCGACGCTTTGCACTTCTCCCCCCCGGCGGTTTGCTCAAGCCCGGCGTACGACGCAACCCGTGGGTTTGATACATGCCCGGCGCAGATGTCAAGCGAAGCACCGCTCGAAACGCATCTCCGTCGAAGTGACACAGATCAAGGGGGGGAACCGCACTCGTCGGATATAAGTGAACCCGAAGCGGCGACGCCATGAGGCGGCGCCATCCCGTGTTTCCGTATTTACCGAGGCATTCCATGCGCGCCATCGCGCTTCCCGCTGACTTCCACATTGCCGTTGCGCGGTGCGTGCGTTTCGTTGCGATGACAACGGGCGCGGGACTGCTTTCGGGATGCCTGTCGCTGGCACCGCCCGACGAGCGTCCCGCCGCGCCGATCCCTGCCGCATTTCCGGATCCATCCGTCAACGCCAACGCCAACGCCCTGGCCGCGGCTCAGGTGCCGGCGTGGCAGCAGTACTTCGTCGATGCGCGGCTTCGCGCGTTGATCGCGCGGGCGCTCACCGACAATCGCGATCTGCGCGCGGCCGTCGCGCGCGTCGAGCAGGCACGCGCCGTTTATGGCATCCGCCGCTCGGACCAGTGGCCGTCGATCGATGCGGGCGCGGCCTACGCACGGTTTCGTACCCCGGGCGGCTTCCTGTCCCCGACGCCCATGATCGGCCAGGTCTACGAGGTTCGGCTGGCCGAGACGCAATGGGAAATCGATTTCTGGGGCCGTGTGCGCAACCTGAAAGACGCGGCGCTCCAGCGTTACCTGGCGAGCGATGCGGCCCGGCGAGCCGCGACGCTGAGCGTGATCACCGCGGTCGCGGACGCGTACCTGACCCTGTGCGAGCTCGACGAACGCATCGCGCTGACCCGCGCGACGATCGACACGCGGCGCGAATCGCTGCGGATTTTCCGGCTTCGTCATGCGGCCGGCGCGATCTCGCGACTGGACCTGACGCAATCGGAGATCCTGCTGCAACAGGCGGAATCCCTTGGGGTTCAGTTGCAGCAGGCACGCGCGTCGGCTGCCGATGCGCTGGCGTTGCTCGTCGGCG
This sequence comes from Burkholderia sp. LFS061, assembly GCF_047978125.1. Lineage (NCBI taxonomy): Bacteria > Pseudomonadati > Pseudomonadota > Betaproteobacteria > Burkholderiales > Burkholderiaceae > Burkholderia > Burkholderia sp. LFS061. Next base: position 34,290 of record NZ_JBFPFS010000036.1, read on the forward strand.
GGCCGCCGGATCTGCCCGACGCGCCGCTCGCGCTCGACGACGGCGCCGTGACGCCGTCGCTCGCCCCCGGCCTGCCCTCCTCGCTGCTCGCCAACCGTCCGGACGTGATTGCAGCCGAGCGCGAATTGCAGGCGACGCGCGCGAACATCGGCGCGGCGCGCGCCGCATTCTTTCCCCGCATCGCATTGACGAGCTCGATCGGCTCGGGCAGCAGCGCGCTGCATGATCTGCTGTCGTCCGGCGCCGGCGTATGGTCGATCGTTCCCACCGTGACGCTGCCGCTTTTCGACGGCGGCCGAAATCGCTCGAATCTCGACCTTGCGCATGCGCAGCGCGACGAGGCGCTCGCGAAGTACGAAAAGACGCTGCAAGGCGCCTTCCGCGACGTGTCCGACGCGCTCGCGTCCCGCTACTGGCTGGCCGACCAGGTACGCATCGAGCGCGCCACGCTGGCCTCCCAAACCGAACGGGCACGCCTCGCGAAGCTGCGCTACGACAGCGGTGCCACACGGTTTCTCGAAGTGCTCGACGCGCAACGGGACCTGATGAACGCCGAGCAGCAATGGGTAATGGCGCGCCGTGCGCTGCTGTCGAGCCGCGTCGCGCTGTACGGCGCGCTCGGCGGCGCAACGCACGAGGACGACGAGGCCGCCGCGTCGCCGATCAACACTTCGACCGATCCGGATTCCAGACGATGAAAACCATCAAGCGCCCTCTTCTGATCGGTGCAGGCGCCGCCGTGCTCGCGATCGGCCTGATCTACTACGGGTGGACACGCTGGCGTGACGGACACGCGGATGCCGGCCTGGTGAGCGGCAACGGCCGGATCGAGGCGACCGAGATCGACGTCGCGACCAAGCTGCCGGGGCGCGTCGCCGCGATGCTCGTCGACGAAGGCGACTTCGTGAAGGCCGGGCAGCCGCTCGCGCACATGGACGTCGTCGTCCTGCAGGCGCAGCTCGACGAAGCGCGCGCCAGGGAGCAGCAGGCGGTGAACACCGCGGCGAGCATCGACGCGCAGGTCGCGCAGCGGCGCAGCGACAAGGCAGCGGCGACGGCTGTCGTCGTGCAGCGGGAAAGCGAACTCGATGCGGCGACGCGGCGGCTCGCGCGTTCCGAGACGCTGTCGCGCGACGGGGCGTCGTCGCTGCAGGAACTCGACGACGATCGCGCGCGCGCGGGCAGCCTGCGGGCAACCGTGAGCGCCGCGCGCGCGCAGGCGGAAGCCGCCCAGGCCGCGATCGACGCCACGAAGGCCCAGCTGGTTGCGGCGCGCTCCGCCGTGACGGCCGCGCAGGCGACCGTCGCGCGAGTGCAGGCCGACATCTCGGACAGCGATCTGACGTCGCCGCGCGACGGGCGCGTCCAGTATCGCGTGGCCGAATCGGGCGAGGTGCTGCCGGCAGGCGGCAAGGTGCTCAATGTCGTCGACCTGTCGGACGTCTACATGACGTTTTTCCTGCCCGAAACGGTCGTCGGTCGAGTGCCGCTCGGCGCCGACGTGCGGATCGTGCTCGACGCGGCGCCGGAATACGTGATTCCGGCACGCGTGTCGTACGTGTCGAGCACCGCGCAGTTCACGCCGAAGACGGTCGAGACGGCCACCGAGCGGCAGAAGCTGATGTTTCGCGTCAAGGCGCGCATCGACCGCGATCTGCTGCAGCGCCATCTGAAGCTCGTCAAGACCGGGCTGCCGGGTGTCGCGTGGCTGAAGGTCGATCCGAGCATGGCGTGGCCCGAGCGCCTCGCGATCAGGGTGCCGCAATGAAATCGATGTCGCCGGCCGGCGCCGACGCCGGATCGACCGAAGGCCCGCCTGTTGCGGGTGCACCCGGCACGGTCGTCCGGCTGTCGGGCGTCTCGTTGCGATATGGCGGCAAGTACGCGCTCGACGACGTGACGCTCGAGATTCCGGCCGGCCGCATGGTCGGGCTGATCGGGCCGGACGGGGTCGGCAAGTCGAGCCTGCTCGCGCTCGCGTCCGGCGCGCGCGAGGTCCAGCAGGGTCAGGTCTGGACCCTCTACGGGGATCTGTCGTCACGGCGCCACCGCGAACGCGTCTGCCGGCGGATCGCATACATGCCGCAAGGCCTGGGCCGGAACCTGTATGCGACGCTGTCGGTCGAGGAAAACCTGCAGTTCTTCGCGAGACTGTTCGGCCACGATGCGGCGGAGCGCCGCCGCCGGATCGACGCGCTTACGCGCAGCACCGGCCTCCACCCGTTCCTCGACCGTCCCGCCGGCAAACTGTCCGGCGGCATGAAGCAGAAGCTCGGCCTGTGCTGCGCATTGATCCACGATCCCGACCTGCTGATCCTCGACGAGCCGACGACCGGCGTGGATCCGCTCTCGCGCGCGCAGTTCTGGGATCTGATCGGACGCATTCGCGCCGCTCGCCCGGCGATGAGCGTACTGGTCGCCACCGCGTACATGGACGAGGCGCGGCGTTTCGACTGGCTGATCGCGATGGACGCCGGCCGCGTGCTGGCGACGGGCAGCCCCGGCGAACTGCTCGCCCATACCGGTTGCGACACGCTGGAAGCCGCGTTCGTCGCGTTGCTCCCGGACGCGCGCCGGCGCGGGCACCAGCCGATCCGGATCGAGCCTTTTCAGCCCGATGCTTCCGCCGGTTATGCGATCGAGGCCGATGCGCTGACGATGCGGTTCGGCGATTTCGTCGCGGTCGATCACGTGAGCCTGCAGATCCGCCGGGGCGAAATCTTCGGTTTTCTCGGCTCCAACGGCTGCGGCAAATCGACGACCATGAAGATGCTCACGGGGCTGCTCCCCGCATCCGAAGGCACCGCGACGCTATTCGGTCGACCGGTCGCCGCGGACGACATCGACACCCGCCGGAGAGTCGGCTACATGTCGCAAGGTTTTTCGCTGTACGGCGAACTGACCGTCCGGCAGAACCTCGTGCTGCATGCGCGCCTGTTCGGCGTACCGGAGCCGGAGGTATCCGGACGGGTTGCCGAAATGGTCGAGCGCTTCGGGCTCGCCGACGCGCTCGACGCGCTGCCCGAGCGGCTGCCGCTCGGCATGCGGCAGCGGCTGTCCCTCGCGGTGGCGATGGTGCACAAGCCCGAACTGCTGATCCTCGACGAGCCGACGTCGGGCGTGGATCCCGTCGCGCGGGACGATTTCTGGCGACTGATGATCGAGCTCGCGCGGCACGATCGCGTGACGATCTTCATTTCGACGCACTTCATGAACGAGGCCGAGCGCTGCGATCGCATCTCGCTGATGCACGCGGGCCGCGTGCTTGCGAGCGCCGCGCCCGCGGAACTGGTTCGCATGCGCGGCGCCGGCACGCTCGAGGAGGCGTTCATCGGATACCTGACCGATGCGCAGCAAGCGGACGGCGCGTTGACGGAGGCACCGTCCGACGCCGGCTGGCTTGCCGCGCCGCCTGAGGCGGCCGGCACGAGCCACGGGGCCGCGTGGTTCAGCCCGGCGCGCGCCGGCAGTTATCTGTGGCGCGAGGTGCTTGAACTGCGACGCGACCCGCTGCGCGCGACGCTGGCGCTGTTCGGTTCGCTCGTGTTGATGTGCGTGATCAGTATCGGCATCAGTCTCGACGTCGACAACCTGACGTTCGCGGTGCTCGACCGCGACCAGTCGATCCTGAGCCAGGACTATGCGCAGAACCTCGCCGGCTCGCGCTACTTCGTGCCGCGCGCGCCGCTCGTGGACGATCGCGACATCGATCGCCGCATGCGCGGCGGCCACCTGTCGCTCGCGATCGAGATCCCGCCCGGATTCGCACGCGATGTCGCGCGCGGCCGGCGCGTCGAGATCGGCGCATGGGTCGACGGTGCGATGCCGATGCGCGCGGAGACGATCCGCGGCTATGTCGCCGGCATGCACGAGAACTGGCTGCGCGATCAGGCGAAGCGCCGGCTCGGCGCGTCGCTCACCCCCGCGGTCGACGTCGCCGTCCGCTATCGCTACAACCCGGACGTCAAGAGCCTGCCGGCGATGATTCCGGCGATCATGCCGATGCTGCTGCTGATGCTGCCCGCGATGCTCACGGCGCTCGCCGTCGTGCGGGAACGGGAGCTCGGGTCGATCGTCAACCTGTACGTGACGCCGGTCACGCGGGCCGAATTCCTGCTCGGCAAGCAGGCGCCCTACGTGATGCTGGCGATGCTGAATTTCCTGCTGATGGTCGTGCTGGCCGACGTCGTGTTCGGCGTGCGGATCAAGGGAAGTTTCGCGACGCTGGCGGCCGCGGTGCTGATATTCAACGTCGTGGCCACGGGCATCGGGCTGTTCGCGTCGACGTTCACCCGCAGCCAGATCGCCGCGATCTTCATGACGATCATCGGCACCCTGATCCCCGTCGTGCAGTTCTCGGGCCTGCTCACGCCGCTGTCGTCGCTCGAAGGCAGCGGCAAGTGGGTCGGGACGGTCTACCCGGCCACCTACATGCTCGCGATCAGCCGCGGCGTATACAACAAGGCGCTCGGGCTGGCCGACCTGTCGTCCCAGTTCTGGCCGCTGCTCGCGGCGGCACCGGTCATCCTGATCATGACCGGTCTCCTGCTGCGCAAACAGGAGCGCTGACCATGTCGCGCCTGCTCGCCATTTACCGGCTCGGCATCAAGGAACTCTGGAGCCTCGCCCGCGACCCGATCCTGCTCGCGCTCATCGTCTACACGTTCAGCGCGTCGATCTACGTCGCCGCCACCGCTCGCCCGGAAACGCTGCACAAAGTGCCGATCGCGATCGTCGACGAGGACGCGTCGCCGCTGTCGGCGCGCATCGCCGCGGCGTTCTTCCCGCCGCAGTTCGCGGCGCCGCCGATAATCGACGCCGTCGCGGCCGATCGCGGTCTCGACAACGGCGACTACACGTTCTCGCTCGACATTCCGCCGGACTTCCAGCGCGACGTGCTGGCCGGCCGCCATGCGACGATTCAGCTCAACGTCGATGCGACGCGCATGACCCAGGCATTCACCGGCAGCGGTTACGTCCAGCAGATCGTGTCCGGCGAGATCGACGCGTTCGTGCGGCGCTATCGCGGCACGCCGCGGCCGCCCGTCGATCTCGCGATGCGGATGCGCTTCAACCCGAATCTCGACGAGGTATGGTTCGGCGCGCTGATGGAGCTGATCAACAACGTGACGATGCTGTCGATGATCCTGACCGGGGCGGCACTGATCCGCGAGCGCGAGCACGGCACGATCGAGCATCTGCTGGTCATGCCGGTGACCGCGGCGGAAATCATGCTCGCGAAGGTCTGGTCGATGGGGCTCGTCGTCACGGTTGCGGCCGTCGCATCGCTGACGTTCGTGGTGGGCGGCGCATTGCACGTGCCGATTCCGGGCTCCGCGCCGCTGTTCGTCGCCGGGATGGCGTTGCACCTGTTCGCGACGACGTCGATGGGGATCTTTCTCGCGACGCTCGTGCGCAGCATGCCGCAGTTCGGGATGCTGCTCGTGCTCGTGTTGCTGCCGCTGCAGTTGCTCTCAGGCGGGCTGACGCCGCGAGAAAGCATGCCGCTGGCCGTGCAGGACATCATGCTGGCCGCGCCGACCACCCATTTCGTCGAGCTGGCGCAGCGCATCCTGTATCGCGGCGCCGGCTTCGATGCGGTTTGGGTACAGTTCGCGGTGCTGTTCGCGATCGGATGCGCGCTGTTCCTGCTGTCGCTGATGCGGTTCCGCAAGACGATCGGCCAGATGACGTGACCGACCCGGCGAGCGGCACTGCGCCGCGCGCGCTGTCGCACTATCTTGGAGGCGTTCCCTGTGCAGACGACGGATCCTGGAGCGAGCGGAAGCCTTCCTGTATCTCGAGGATCTGCGTCGCGCAACCGTCGTATTGCCAGCCCGGGCCGCCATTGCTGTCGTACATGCCTTTGCACATCGCCTTGAGCCGGATCGTCGCGCTCCCGTCTGCCGACGCTGCGCGGGACGCCCACAGATAGACGTTTCCGGCCAGATGCGACTGCGCGGTTTCGATCAGGTCCGGGCCGAATCGCGTGATCCGGGTCGACGAATGTCTTTCGATGAAGTCCCGAGTGCGATTCCACGCACGATCGCATTCGGATTGCGTCGCACACCGCAGCAATGCCGTCTGGCGTGTCTCGAGCAGTTGCGTTTCCTTCTTCCTGAACGCGGCGACATGCTCCTCTGCCGCGCAAGCGCTCAACGCGAGCAGCACGCTAATCGCCAACCATCGTCGTTTCATCGCCAACGCCTCGCACCGCCGTGAGTTCCATACGCAAACGCGCGGCATCGGCTGGATCATCCGGCCTCCGAACGTCCCGCGCTGGTCGGCTCCGCGCACCACGTGCGCAAGCCTTGGTGTCGACTGTATGTGGGTGCCGACGGGCGCGGTTGACGCACATCAAGCCCGCGAAACGGAGCGCCCCGCATGCCGGACGGCCGCTCGCCGCCATTCTCCTGTCGAATCGCCGCTGTCGCGCGCCTTCCCTCGCACGCGGACACGGCAATCCCTGACTTCCGTCAAAGCGATTGCGCGCACACGCGATGTAATCGGAACACCGAACTCCTCAACTCCCGGCGGGGCAAGCCATGAAACTGACTTTTCTCGGTGCGACCGAAACCGTGACCGGATCGAAGTATCTGGTCGAGCATCGCGACCGGCGCGTCCTGGTCGACTGCGGCCTGTTCCAGGGCACGAAGAACCTGCGGCTGCGCAACTGGAACCCGCTGCCGATCGCGCCCGACACCCTGGATGCGGTGGTCCTCACGCATGCGCATCTCGACCACACCGGCTACCTGCCGGTGCTCGCGCGCGACGGTTTTCGCGGCCCGGTGTACTGCACGCAGGCCACTGCCGAACTCTGCGACATCATGCTGCGCGACAGCGCGCGGCTGCAGGAGGAAGAAGCCGATTTCGCGAACCGGCACGGTTATTCGAAGCACCACCCGGCCCAGCCGCTCTACACGACCGACGATGCGCAACGCGCGCTGCATCTGATGAAACCCGCCGCATTCGACGAATGCGTCGCACTGGGCGGCAGCCTGTCGTTCCGGCTGCTGCCCGCCGGTCACATCCTCGGCGCGGCCAGCGTCGTCATGCACTGGGATCACAAGGTACTGGCGTTCTCCGGCGATCTCGGCCGCTATCACGACCCGATCATGCAGCCGCCGACGCCGCCGGCGCATGCGGATTACCTGGTCGTCGAATCGACGTACGGCGACCGGCTGCATCCGGCATCGGACCCCGAGACCGAGCTGGCGGCACTGTTCGAAAACACCTTCTCGCGCGGCGGCGTGGTCGTGATCCCCTGCTTCACCGTCGGCCGCGCGCAGGAGATCCTGCACTACATCGCGCGCCTGAAAGCGGCCGGCCGCATGGCGCGCGTGCCGGTGTTTCTCGACAGCCCGATGGCGACGGACGTGACGGAGATCTATCGCCACCACGTCCTCGAGCACCGGCTGACCTTGTCGGAAGCGAACGCGCTCGGCCACGCGGCGACGATGATCCGCACGGTCGACCAGTCGAAGGCGATCGCCGACCACCAGGGGCCGATGGTCATCATTGCGGGAAGCGGCATGGCGACGGGCGGGCGCGTGCTGCATCACCTGACCCGCTATGCGCCCGATCCGCGCAACACGATCGCGCTGGTGGGTTACCAGGCCGCGGGCACGCGCGGCGCGGCGCTGGCGGCTCATGAGCCGACGCTGAAGATTCATGGGGAATACGTGCGCGTGCGTGCGCGGGTCGAGTCGATCGCGTCGCTGTCCGCGCATGCCGACTACGAGGAAATCCTGCGGTGGCTCGGCACGATGCAGCGCGCGCCGTTCCGGACCTTCGTCACGCACGGCGAGCCGGCGGCGGCCGATGCGCTGCGGCGGCGCATCGCCGAGACCCTGCACTGGCCGTGCGAGGTGCCGACCTACGGGCAGACCGTCGATCTCGACGAAGCCGAGCGCGACGACACGCGCGAATCGGCGGCGCCGTCATCCTGACGACGTGCGGCACACGAATGCCGCACGTGTCCCGTCATCCTGCGCGGCGGGCGCCCGCTCCCGCCGCGCCGCGCGCCGCCATCACGCCACTTCGATGATGACCTTCAGTGCATGCGTTTCCGCGGCGCGGCCGAACGTGTCGTACGCGCGCTCGACGTCGTCGAGCGAAAAACGGTGCGTGATCAAACGCTTCGGATCGAGCCGCCCCGCGCGCACGGTCTTCAGCAGCATCGGCGTGCTGACCGTATCGACGAGCCGGGTCGTGATCGCGATGTTGCGATCCCACAGCTTCTCGAGATGCAGGTCGGCCTTCACGCCATGCACGCCGACGTTCGCGACGACGCCGCCCGGCGCGACGAGCGACGTGCACATCTCGAACGTCGCCGGAATCCCGACCGCCTCGATCGCGCAATCGACGCCGACGCCGTCGGTCAGCTTCATCACGTCCGCGACAGGGTCGCCATTGGCGCCGTCGAAGCAGTCGGTCGCGCCGAAGCGCCGCGCGACGTCGAGCCGGTTGCGGTCCGGGTCGATCATGATGATCTGCGCGGGCGAGTAAAACTGCGCGGTCAGCAACGCCGCGAGCCCGATCGGCCCCGCGCCGACGATCGCGACCGAACAGCCCGGCTGCACCTTGCCGTTCAGCACGCCGCATTCGAATCCGGTGGGCAGGATGTCGGACAGCATCACGAGCGCATCCTCGTCCGCGCCGGGCGGAAGCCGGTACAGGCTGGTCTGCGCGTGCGGAATGCGCACGTACTCGGCCTGCGTGCCGTCGATCCGGTTGCCGAGGATCCAGCCGCCCGTCGTGCAATGCGAGTACAGGCCGCGCCGGCAGTATTCGCACCGGCCGCACGATGTGATGCACGAGATCAGCACGTGATCGCCCGGCTGCAGCGAGTCGACCGCCGCGCCGACCTGCTCGACGATCCCGACGCCCTCGTGGCCGAGGACGCGGCCGGGTTCGCACGACGGCACGTCGCCCTTCAGGATGTGCAGGTCGGTGCCGCAGATCGTCGTGCGCGTCACGCGGACGATCGCGTCGGTCGGCGCCTGCAGCTCCGGCATCGGCCGCCGTTCGAGCGCCTTGCGCCGCGGCCCCTGGTATACGAGTGCTTTCATTGCATTGTCTCCGTCGAAAGGGAGGTTCGTTCGTCGATCGGGCCCGGCGTGCGCGTTGCGGGCCGGCGTCGCATGCGCCGGCAGCGCTGCCGATGCGCAGGCCCGATGCCGCCGCGACAACGAGCGGCGCGATCGAGAACGCCGCCGGTCAGGTTCTTCATGTTTCGAGCACGTAAGCGCCGGGCGCCGCCCCCAGGCCGGCGTCCGGCGTGCGTGCCGGCACGTCGCCCGACCCGTGCGCGCGCAGCCAGTCGCGCCAGCACGTCCACCACGACCCGTCGACGGCGCGCGTTTCGTTCACGAAGTCGTGCTGGCTGCGGTAAGGCGCGCCCGGTTCGCGGGTGGCGTGGCGATAGTGGCGGCCCGGATGGCCGGGTTCCGACACGATGCCTGCGTTATGGCCGCCCGAGGTCAGCACGAAAGTCAGCGCGTTGTGCGTGAGCAGGTGGAGCTTGTAGACGGAGTGCCACGGCGACACGTGATCGCGCTCGGTTCCGACCACGAACATCGGCACGTCGATATCCGACAGCGCGACCGGCCGGCCGTCGACGCAATAGCGGCCTGCCGCGAGGTCGTTGTCGAGGAACAGCCGCTTCAGGTATTCCGTGTGCATCCGGTACGGCACGCGCGTGACGTCCGCATTCCACGACATCAGGTCGTTCGGCTTCGTGCGCTTGCCGAGCAGATACTCGCTCATCATGCGCGACCAGATCAGGTCTCGCGCATTCAGCAGCTCGAACGTGGCGGACATCTGCGAGCCGTCCAGGTAGCCTTGCCGCCACATCAGCGCGTCGAGCGCGGACAGCTCGCTCGCGTCGACGAACAGGCCGAGTTCGCCGGGTTCGCTGAAATCGGTCTGGGCCGCGAGCAGCGTGACGGAACGCAACGCGTCGTGCTGCCGCCCGTCGCGCGCGAGCGCCGCCGCACCGATGGCCAGCAGCGTGCCGCCGAGGCAGTAGCCGACCGCGTGGACGGCTTCGCCGCACCGCTCGCGAACGGCGTCGAGCGCGGCGAGGCAGCCGTCGCGCAGGTAATCGTCGAGCCCGAGATCGCGCGACTCCGCGCCCGGATTGCGCCACGAGATCGCGAACACGGTGTAGCCCGCGTCGACCAGGAAGCGGATCAGCGAATTGTGCGGCTGCAGGTCGAGGATGTAGTACTTCATGATCCACGACGGCACGATCAGGATCGGCTCGCGTGCGACGCCGGCCGTCGTCGGTTCGTACTGCAGCAATTCGCACAGTGCGTTGCGCCACACGACCCGGCCCGGCGTGATCGCGACGTCGCGCCCGGGCAGATAGGCCCGGCCATCGCGCGGACCGGCGCCGCCGGCGCGATCGATCAGCGCGCCGAGATCGTCCAGCCAGTGCCGCGCACCGGCCGCGAAATTGGCGCCGCCGCTGCGTATCGTCGCGTCGAGCACGACCGGATTGGTCGCGATGAAATTACCCGGCGAGCATGCGTCGAGCCATTGCCGCGCGGCGAACCCGACGAGTGCCTCGTGATGCCGCTCGACGCCCCGCACGCCGCGCGTCGCATCGTGCCACCAGTGCTGGATCGACAGGAAGCCGTCGCGATACGCGCAAAACGGCCAGTTCGACCATGCCGGTGCGGCGAAACGCGGATCGGCCTGCCCGGCATGCACCGTCAGCCCGGCCTCGTCCGGGTCGTCGGACGCGCCGTTTGCCGCAGGCAACGGACCGGCCGCGCGCCATGCCTGCCACGCCAGTTCGAAGCACTTTCCGGGCGACACGGCGAGATGCGCGCCCCAGTCGATCACGGCCAGCGCCAGCGACACCGGCGACAAGCCGAGTGTCATCGCGGCCAGACTCGCCCGCGCCGCGCGATCCCATTGTTCGGCCGGTGACACGTCGGGCCGCTCGCCCGCGCACGGACGCGGGGCCTGCGCGAGTTCACCGGCGTCGGCAGCCGGACGGCGCGTGACCGGCACGCGGATGACGGAATCATTCATCGCATGTGCATGCCGCCGTTGACGTCGAATTCCGCGCCGGTCGCGAATGCGCCCGTGTCCGAGCAAAGCCACGCGACGAGCGCCGCGATTTCGTCGGGGTTGCCGAGGCGCCCCAGCGGAATCTGCGGCAGGATTTTCGTGTCGAGCACGTCCTTCGGCACCGACTCGACCATCGCGGTCGCGAGGTAGCCCGGCGACACCGTGTTGACCGTCACGCCGTGTCGCGCGAGTTCGAGCGCGAGTGCCTTCGTGAAACCGTGAATGCCCGCCTTGGCGGCCGCATAGTTGGCCTGCCCGTACGCGCCTCTCGAGCCGTTCACCGAGCCGACGTTGACGATGCGGCCGAAGCCGGCTTCGATCATGCCGGGCACGAACGGCTTCGTCATGTTGAACATGCTGTCGAGATTGGTGCGCAGCACCGCGTCCCACATGCTCTTGGTCATCTTCACGAAGCTGGCGTCGCGCGTGATGCCGGCGTTGTTGACGAGCACGTCGACATGTCCGAATTGCGCGAGCACGCGCGCCGCGCAGTGCTGGCACGAATCGTAGTCGGCGACGTCGACCTCGAACGCATGGAAGGTGCGCCCTGCTTCGCGTTCTTGTACCAGCCAGGTCGCGATATGGTCGTTGTGCTCCGTGTGCGACACGGCGACGGTCATGCCAGCGGCGTGCAGACGACGGCTGATCGCGGCGCCCAGGCCGCCCGTGCCGCCCGTCACGAATGCGACACGGTCAGCGCACATGATCGTGCTCCTGCGTCGCATTCGCGCCGGCCATGTCCGTCATGCCGCGTCCGAACGCCGCCATCCATTCGTGCCACGGCATGCTCGCTTCGTTGACCACGACCAGCCGGCTCACGTCGGGCAGCCAGTCGGTCTGGTAGCGAGACAGCATGTCCGCGCCATACTCGCGCAGCCACGTGCGCCAGACCCCCGCCTCCTCGTATTGCGTGCGCATGCCCCATTCGACGGCGTCCTGCCAGATCGCGGCACTCGCGATCGCATAATCGCGCATCACGCGCTGTGCCGCTGCGCCGAACTCGGTCCATTCGCGCGTTTCCGCGAGCGCCTGCTGCAACTGCCGCGCCGCGTCGCGATCCCGCTCGATACGCCGTCCCGTCAGCGCATGCCATTCGTGCTGCCAGTCGCGATTCAGCGCGAACAGGCGCAGCGCGATGTCGCAGGCTGCCCGGCACGCGCCGTTCGGTGTCGTCAAAGCGTCGGTGGTCATCGTCTTCCCTCTGTCGATTCGGTCGAAGGGTCGGCCCCCGGCTGCACCCCGGGCGGCACCCGTCTTGCGCCGCCTGCCCGGTACCGGCCGCGACCGCCTCACTGTGCGGCTGTGCGGCACGGCGGCCGTTGATCTGCGTCAAGCGCGCGGGAAGCCCGCTTCGTAGACTGAATTGCAATGGCGGATACACCGTCGATGGAGCGATCCAGATGAGCTACAAGAGCATGGTCGTGCATCTCGATACGAGCGTTCGCGCGCATTCGCGCCTCGAGCTCGCGTTGCGTCTCGCGCGGCGCTTCAAGGCGCACCTGACCGGGGTGTTCGCGATCTACACACCGGAGCCGACTTCGTTTTACGTGATGGCCGGTTCCGCCGATTACTTTCGCGAACAGCGCGACCAGCGCGACGAGCGTCTCGCCGCGCTCGAACGCCTGTTTCATGCCGAAACGGCACGGGCCGGCGTATCGTCGGCCTGGATTCGCGCCGACGAGCGCGCCAACGTCGCGGTGCCGCGTCTCGCGCGTCTCGCGGATCTCGTGATCGCGGGCCAGAGCGACCCGAACGATCCCGAAACCTATATCGACGACCAGTTTCCGGAAACGCTCGTGCTGTCGGCGGGGCGTCCGGTGCTGTTCGTGCCGTATGCCGGGGAATTCCCGTCGCTCGGCGAACGCGCGCTGGTGGCGTGGGACGGCAGCCGCGAGGCCACGCGCGCCGCGCACGACGCGCTGCCCTTTCTCGAGCACGCGAAACGCACGACGGTCGTCGCGGTGGTCGACGGCGATTCCGAAGCGGCGACCACCCGCATTCCCGCCGCGGATGCCGCGCTGATGCTTGCGCGCCACGCGCCGGACGTCAACGTGCTCGACATCGATAGCGGCGCCGGCACGTCCATCGGCGACACGCTGCTGTCGCGCGCGTACGAAACGGGCAGCGATCTGCTCGTGATGGGCGCGTACGGCCATCCGCGCTGGCGCGAACTGCTGATGGGCGGCGCCACGCGCACGGTGCTGGCGTCGATGACGCTGCCGGTACTGATGTCGCACTGAGAGCGCCGATGCGTACGCTCGCGCTGCTCGTCGTCGAGCCGGCCGACGCAGCGTGGATTGCGGCACGCGATGCGGTGCGGCTGCTGCGACGCGACGGTGCCGCTTGATCCAGATCAGCGCGATCGGCGCGCGTGCGCCGATGATGAAATCGTTGACACGCGTTCAGAGGGAACCGCCATGTACTCGAACATTCTGGTCGCGCTCGACGGCAGCGAACCGTCGTCCCGCGCGCTCGACGCCGCACTGACGCTTGCGTCGGAATCGGGCGCGCGGCTCACGCCGGTCTACGTCGTCGATTTCCTGGTGCCGGCCTACGACATGTACGGCTACGATCCGTCGATCCTGATCGACGCGTTCCGCGAGGAAGGGCTGCGCGTCACCGACGACGCGGCGAAGCGCATGGCTGCGCGCGGCGTAACCGGCACGCCGCGGATCGCCAATGTCGATCCGGGCGGCGAAGACGTCGCGCAGCGGCTCCTGATCGTCGCGAAGGAAGCCGGCGCCGACCTGATCGTGATGGGCACCCACGGCCGGCGCGGCTTCAGCCGCCTCGTCCTGGGCAGCGTCGCCGAGCGCTTGCTGCGGCGCGCCGCGTGCCCCGTGCTGATGATTCCGGCGAGTTGCGCGCCGGTGTCCGCTGCGGCGCCCGCCGCCGCATCGACCGAAAAGGAGCCGTCATGAGCTACAAGACCCTGCTCGTCCATCTCGACGATAGCGATCGTTGCGCGACGCGCGTCGAACTGGCGCTCGAACTCGCAGGACGCTGGAACGCGCACCTGATCGGCCTGTACGTGGTCTGCCAGGATCTCTTCGAACCGTTGCGGCGGCCCGACGAGCCGCTCAAGCTCGCGGAGTACGAGCGCCTGTGCGAACAGCGGCGCAAGGACGCGGAGGAGAAATTCCTCGAAGCCGCCGAGCGCGCGGGGCGCAGCGTCGAATGGCAGGCGCCCGCCGGCGCCGCGACCGACGCCGCGATCCTGCATGCGCGCCATGCCGACCTGCTCGTGCTCGGCCAGGAGGATCCGGACGACCGCCTGACGCACGTCGCGCACCATTTCATCGAGGACGTCGTGATGGGCAGCGGCCGTCCGGCGCTCGTCGTGCCGTACGCGGGCGACGTGCGCAAGATCGGCGAGAACGTGCTGATCGGCTGGGACGGCGGACGCGAAGCCGCGCGCGCAATGGCCGACGCGCTGCCGCTGCTCGCGCGTGCGCGCTTCGTCAACGTCGAGACGGTCAGCCACGGGCAACCCGATCCGGACAAGACGCCGGCAGGCGTGGACGTCGCCGCGTACCTGGAGCGTCACGGCATCCGCGCATCGTTCTCGACGACGACACGCCCAGGCACGGTCGGCGTCGGCGCGACGCTGCTGAACCGGGCCACCGACCTTCACGCGGACCTGATCGTGATGGGCCTGTACAGCCATACCCGGACGCACGAGCGCGTACTCGGCGGCGCGACGCGCACGATCCTCGAAACCATGACGGTGCCGGTGCTGCTGTCGCACTGAGCATGAACGCGAACGGGGCGGCCTCGGTCGGCCGCCCCGTCGTCCTGGCGGATCACGACGCGCCCGAATCGTCGCGGACCAGCAGCACGGGCCGGTCCGCGGTGCGCAGCAGCGACTCGGCGACGCTGCCGAGCAACGCCCTGCGAACACCCCGCCGGCCGTGCGTCCCCATCACGATCAGGTCGGCATCGCAGTCGGCGGCCGCGCGCGCCAGCACCGACGCCACGTTCTCGCCACACGCATCGATCGTTTGCGCGGTGCCGCGCACCCCGCACAGCCGGAACGCGGTCTCGGCATCGGCGAGCGCCGTCGCCGCGCGGCCTGCCCCTACTCCGCCCGGGTCGCTCCGATCGACGTAGCCGCTGTCGATATTCGTCAGCCGCGGCGTATCCGACACGACGCACACGGCGACGACGAGGCCGCCCGACGCGCGGGCGAGCGTTATCGCCTCGTCGAGCGCGAGCCGTGCGCCGCGACTGTCGTCGAGCGCGGCGAAGATCCGTTCATACATGGCGCCTCCCGGTTTATCCATCCCGTTCCGGCCGGATCGGGATCTTCAGTCTGGGCCCGCCGCCGTCCGGCCCGTTGACACCGATCAAGCGGGCCTCGGGGCGGACATGGCGGCCCCGTGCATGCGCCCCGATTGGCGAACACCTGCAAGACGCGCATCCTCGAGAAAATGCAGATGCCGAACGATGCGGCGCTCGTGCGTTACGCCGTACGCCACAAGCTGTTCGACGACACGGACGAACCCTGAACGCGACAAGACGCCGCACGCTTGTAGGAATTGCCCTACAGCCCTTCTTCAACGCCTACTTAATCTTCCATTTCCGCTGATTACATTCGCGCGTCCGGCTGTCCATACTTCCCGTCAAGAAAAACAAACACGCGTGCCTCCCGGAGCGGCGCGGCGGCGCAGTCCTGCCTCGACTGCATCGTCGTCCCGACGCCCCGGTGCGGCGCGTCCTTGATGAAGGCGGCGAAGATTCACGCCGCCCGTAGCGGCCAGCGCGACCGTGCCCACGCGATTCGCCGCCGCCCAACAAACCGGAGCAGATCATGCAGAGCCATGCCGAAGTGTCGATGCCGCCGCAGTCGCGCCCCTTTATTCCGCTGCACCCCGTCGAGCGGTCGGACCAGCCGAAGCGCGCGTCGTCCCGCTGTTCTTCGTGCGCGCTGCGCGCCGTTTGCCTGCCCCAGGAACTGACACCCGACGATTTCGTGCGGGTCGACGCGATGATCTGCACGACGCGTCATGTCAAGCGCGGCGACACCCTGTATCGGGCCGGCGATACATTCAACAGCATCTATGCGGTGAGAACCGGATCGTTCAAGACCGTCGTCATGCATCGCGACGGCGACGAGCAGGTGACCGGCTTCCAGATCGTCGGCGAATCGCTCGGACTGGAGGGGGTGCACACCGGCCATCACAACGGCGATGCGATCGCGCTCGAGGACAGCACCGTCTGCATCATTCCGTTCGGCCAGCTCGAACAGATTTGCCGAGAAGTACGGACGATGCAGCACCACGTCTACCAGATGATGAGCGGCGAGATCGTCCGCGAGTCCGCGTTGATGCTGCTGCTCGGTACGATGAGCGCGGAACAGCGCGTGGCCGCGTTCCTGCTGAATCTCTCCACGCGTTTCAAGGCACGCGGCTACTCGGCCGCGGAGTTCGTGCTGCGGATGACCCGCGACGAGATCGGCGAGTATCTCGGCATGAAACTCGAGACGGTCAGCCGCATGCTGTCGAAGTTCCAGCAGAAAGGGCTCGTCGCGGCGCAGGGCAAGCAGATCCGCATCGTCGATTCGGAAGAACTCGCGCGCATCTGACCGCGCGGATTTTCCGGCTCGCACGTCGCGCGGTTCAGCCGCGCATGTCGAGTACGGCGGCGCCCGATAGATGCCCCATGCGCAGGTCCGAGAGCGCGCGGTTCGCGTCGGTCAGCGCATAGCGCGTTGCTTCGACCCGCAGCGGCGTCGCGTCGGCGATCCGCATGAACGCGACGGCATCCGCGCGCGTCAGGTTGGCCACCGATGCGATTCGGCGCTCGCCCCACAGCCACGCGTACGGAAAAGCCGGGATGTCGCTCATGTGAATGCCGCCGCACACGACGATCCCGCCCTTGTCGACCGCCCGCAGCGCCGCCGGCACCAGTGCGCCGACCGGCGCGAAAATCAGCGCGGCGTCGAGCGTCTCGGGCGGCGCTTCGTCGCTGCCGCCCGCCCATGCCGCCCCCAGCGACAGCGCAAGCTGCTGCGCAGCGGTATCGCCGGGTTTCGTCAGCGCGAACACCCGGCGTCCTTCATGGTGTGCGATCTGCGCGACGAGATGCGCTGCCGCGCCGAACCCGTAGATCCCGATTCGCCGTGCGTCGCCGGCCATGCGCAACGTACGGTAGCCGATCAGGCCGGCGCAAAGCAGCGGTGCGGCCTCCCGGTCGGCGTAGCGCTGCGGCAGATGCACGCAATAACGGTGGTCCGCAACGGTGCGCTCGGCATAACCGCCGTCGATCGTATAGCCGGTGAATCCGGGGCTGTCGCACAGATTCTCCCGTCCGGCGGTGCAATACGCGCAATGCCCGCAGGTCCGGCCGAGCCATGGCACGCCAACCCGGTCGCCGACCGCGAAACCCGTCACGCCTGCGCCCAGCGAGCGCACCGTCCCGACGATTTCATGCCCCGGAATCAGCGGCAGCTTCGGATGCGCGAGATCGCCGTCGACGACGTGGAGATCGGTACGGCACACGCCGCATGCGTGCACGTCGATCAGCAGCTGGCCCGCCGCGGGCCGTGGGTCCGGCACGTGTGCCTCGCGCAAATCCGGTGTCGTACCGTCGAACATCATCGCAAGCATATGGGCCTCCCCCGCGCGATCGGCGTCGCGCGCTTCGCTTGTTCCAAGCGTAGGCGCCTGGAACCGTGTCCGTACGACTCGCTGACGCGGGCTTGACGTGGGTCAACGGCCGCCGGCCGGTTGCTGACAGGATGAAATGGCGTTCCGCCGCTGGCCGGCTCCCTGGAGATTGCCGAATGACATCCGTTACCCCCGTTGCTGCAAGCCCCCGTCTCGACGATCGACTGCGGTCGCTGCTGGGCTACGCGGTGCTGGCGCCGTCGAGCCACAATTCCCAGCCGTGGCGGTTCATCGTCGACGGCACGACGATTGCTGTCTGCGCGGACCGGGTTCGCGCGCTGCCCGTGGTCGATCCGTACGATCGCGAACTGATCATCAGTTGCGGGGCGGCGTTGCTCAACCTCCGCGTCGCGCTCAATCATGCCGGGATCGCGCATACGATCAGCGCGTTCCCGTCCGACGTCGATCCCGACGTCCTGGCACTCGTGCGCGTGTGTGACGACGGCTACACCGACGCGGAGCTGGGTACGCTGTTCGCCGCGATCCCCGAGCGCGTCACGACGCGCGCCCCGTTCGAATCCGAACCCGTTCCGGACGCGCTCCAGCACGAGCTGATCGCGGCGGGCGCCGCGGAAGGCGCGGACGTGGCCTGTGCCGACTCGATCGCGCGGCGCGCGCGGGTGGCCGAGGTGATCGCCGACGCGGATCGCCAGCAGTTCGCCGACCCGCGGTTCCGGCGCGAACTGGCGAGCTGGATCGATCCGCGCCGGCACGTCGACGGCATGCCCGCGTTCGCGGCCGGCGTGCCGGCACTGCTGGATTTCGCGGCGCCGCTCGTGACGACCGCGGTGCGCACGTTCGATCTCGGCAACGGCCTGGCCGCGCTGCATCACCAGCTCGTCGGTGCGTCGCCGCTGATCGTCTGCATCGCGACGGCTCGCGACGATCGCGAGGCCTGGCTCGCCGCCGGGCAAGCGCTCGAGCGCATGCTGCTCGTCGCGACGCGTGCGGGCTACACGGCGTCGTACCTGAACCAGCCGATCGAGACGGCCGGACTGCGCGCGCAGCTGTGCGACATGCTCGCGCTTCGCGGGCATCCGCAACTGCTGCTGCGCATCGGGCGCGGCCCGCATGTGCAGCATTCGCCGCGCCGACCGCTCGACGAAGTGATTTCCTGATCGCGCGCCGCGCCCGCTTTCGTCCTGACGAGGAAAAAAACATGAACGTCACGCGCCTACTCGCCGCCTGCATGCTCGCCGCGACGGCCGGCATCGCGGCCGCCCAGACGGCGGTGCCCGAACCGACCGCGCTCGTCGATGCCCAGCACTGCATGTTTTGTCATACATCCGACATGCCGTTTCTTGCGCCATCGTTCCACCAGATTGCAGAACGTTACCGGGGCGTGCCGCACGCCCAGGAGCAACTCGAAATCAAGCTGCGCCTCGGCGGCCGCGCGCATTGGGGCGATACGCCGATGCCGTCCGCCGCCGAGCGCGGCGGGCCGCTCACGCGTGACGACGCCCGTCAACTGGTGCAATGGGTCCTGAGTCAGTAACCGGCCTTGTCAGCCCCCCCTTCCACCATGAGCGCCGTCAAACCGACCGCTGTCAGGGCCCGGCAACGTCGCGCGCGCCCCTCGCGCCCGCTGTCGCCGCGGATGCGGCGCCGGGCCGACACCGCGAACTGCCTACAGGCCGATGAAGACACGACGCTCCTGAAGCGCCCCGGCATGCGGGGCATCCGGCTGCAACTCGACTACTGGAAAGCCGAGGAGCGTCTGCAGCAGGAACGCATCGGCCACACGATCGTGATTTACGGCAGCACGCGCATCGTCGCGCCCGCCGAAGCCAATGCGCGGCTGCGCGAAGCGAGCCGTGCGCTGGCGGAGCGGCCGCACGATGCGCGCCGGCGTCGCGCCGTCGCGGTCGCGAGTCGTCTGGTCAAATACAGTGCCTACTATCGCGTCGCGCGCGAATTCGGGCGCATCGTCGGACGTGCCGACCGGCGTACCCGCACGGCAAGGCTCGCCGTGATCACCGGCGGCGGCCCGGGCATCATGGAGGCCGCCAATCGAGGCGCCTACGAAAACGGAGCACCGAGCATCGGCTTGAACATCGAACTTCCGCGCGAACAGGCGCCCAATCCCTATCTCACGCCGGCCCTGTGCTTTCGCTTTCACTATTTCGCGATCCGCAAGCTGCATCTGCTCGAACGCGCGAAAGCCGCCGTGTTCTTCCCGGGCGGGTACGGCACCTGCGACGAGTTGTTCGAGGTGCTGACGCTCCTGCAAACCCGGAAGATCGCGCCGCTTCCGGTCATACTCGTCGGCGAAGCATACTGGCGCCGCGTCGTCGATTTCGCCTTTCTCGCGGACGACGGGATGATCGATCGCAGCGATCTCGACTTGTTCGTCTATTGCGAATCCGCGCAGGACATCTGGCACGCAATCGGCTGCTGGTATGCGCAGCGGCGATCACGGCCGCCGCGGCGCGTGACTTCACGGGCGAGCCGCGCGATGTAGGAATCGGCCGATTTTATCTGCCCGTTTCCTACACGCGGTTCGGGGCTGCCTGATTGAATCCCGCGGGAGCGGAAACGATACTGGATGCACGACGACCGGTCGTACCGCACATCGATTCCCGGCCGTTCGCCCAGGAGAGCCGTCATGCCACATGCGATGTCTTGTTTCGAACCGGGAAGCCGGGCAGCCGGCCGCACCGGCACCTCGAGGTCCGCTGCGCAAGGATGCACGGTACCCGATACGCAGACGCTCCTCGCACTTGCGCGCGAAGCCGGCATGATGGTCATGCTCGATGCCCAGATCGGGCGCGAACGCTACGAAAGCGTGACGGGATCGCTTGCCTCGCTGGCCCGTTTTGCCCAGGCGCTGCAGCTTTCGGCGCTCCAGGCTGCGTGATGTCGAGCGCCGTCGTGTCGCGCCGCCGGTATCCGGTCAGGCGGCCGCGCTCCCGTCATCCGGCGCAATGGCGCTTCCCGCTCTTGCGTTTCGCGCGCCTGTTACGGTCCGACGGCATCCCGTCGAATGCACGCTTGCCGGGGCAAGCCATGTCCGTTGCCCCGGCTTTTCCGTGACGAAACCGCGATGAACCGGCCTCTTTCCGGACGCATCGCACGCATGCTCCCGGGAATCGCGCTGCTCGCGAACTACCGGCGTGCGTGGCTCTCGCGCGACCTGTATGCGGGCTTGGCGCTCTCCGCGGTGCTGGTTCCGGTCGGCATGAGCTACGCGCAAGCGGCCGGCCTGCCCGCCGTCACCGGGCTCTACGCATCGATCGCCGCGTTGCTCGCCTATGCGGTGCTCGGCCCGAGCCGGATCCTCGTCCTGGGCCCGGATTCCGCGCTGGCCGCGTTGATCGCAGCGGCCATCGCGCCGCTCGCCGACCATGATCCGCAGCGGGCCGTCGCGCTGTCCGGCGCGCTGGCACTATCGGCCGGAACGATCTGCATCCTGCTCGGTACGCTCCGCCTCGGGTTCGTCACCGATCTGCTGTCGCGCCCGATCCAGTACGGTTACCTGAACGGCATCGCCATCGCCCTTGCAGTCGGCAGGCTGCCAGAGCTGTTCGGCATATCCGTGCCGGGTAACGACGTGTTCTCCAGCCTGTCGCACATCATGCGAGCCCTCGTCGAGCACCGGTTTTCCATCGATGCGTGTGTGCTGGGCGTGGGCGTTCTGGCGGCGATTGCGGCCATGAAACGCGTGACGCCGCGTTGGCCCGGCGTATTGATCGCCGTGTTGGCGGCGACCCTGGCCGCACGCGTATTGCCGTTGCACGGGGTCGCGACGGTCGGCGCGTTGCCCGCCGGCGCGCCCATGCCCCATCTTCCGGCCGTGTCGCTCGCCGACGTGACCGCGCTCGCGTCCGGCGCGGTCGCCGTGGCACTGGTGTCGTTCGCCGACATCAGCATGTTGTCGCGCGCCCTTTCCGCTCGTGCAGGCGACACGCCGGACCGCAACCAGGAACTGGTCGCATTGGGGGCGGCCAATCTGCTGGCTGGCGTGATGCAGGGCTGCGCGGTCAGCAGCAGCGCGTCCCGCACGCCCGTCGCGATTGCCGCGGGCGCGCAAAGCCAGGTCACGAATCTCGTCGCGGCGGCCTGCATCGTGTTGCTGCTCATTGTCGCGCCGGCGCTGCTGACGCTCGTCCCGCGTGCGGCGCTGGCTGCCGTGGTGATTTACGCCGCGTTCGGCATCGCCGACGTCCGCGGCGTGGTACGACTTTATCGAATGCGCCACGGCGAATGCCTGATTTCGGTGCTGTGCCTTGCGGGCGTCGTCGGCATGGGTGTCGTACCGGGTGTCCTGCTTGCGAGCGCGCTGTCGTTGCTGTCGTTCGTCTGGCGGGCCTGGCATCCGTACGATGCGGTGCTTGGCCGGCTGGCGGGCGTTCGCGGTTATCACGACATTGCGCGACATCCGGACGCCGTGCAAACGCCCGGGCTCGTGCTGTTCCGCTGGGATGCCCCGCTCTTCTATGCCAATGTCGAGATTTTCTGCGAGCATCTGCGTGCTGCGCTCACGCAAGCGACGGGCCCGGTCGATCGAGTCGTCGTCGCGGCAGAACCCGTCACCGATATCGATGTCAGCGCGGCGGACCGGCTCGTGGCGCTTCGCGAGGAACTCGGCGAGCAAGGCATCGCGCTGAATTTCGCGGAAATGAAGGGCCCGGTGAAGGATCGCCTGCGCGCTTACGGCTTGTTCGACGTATTCGGATCAGCCAGCTTCTTTCCGACCGTGACCGACGCGGTCGCGCATCATGTCCAGCGGCAAGGCGAACACGTCGCGCGTCCGTCGTCACCGGGTTCCGCACGAGATCCAGCGGACGAGTAGTCACACGAATGCGTGCGATGGCGCGTGTCGCCTTGCGTGCCCCGGGAAATCATCGTCGATGCGACACGTCCGCGACGGCCGGCGATTCAGACCGTGAAGGTGTTCGATTTCCTCATCTCGACCCACGTCATCCCGGCTCGCAGCCCTTCGACCGCGGCCTCGCGCTCGGTGGCATGGGCCCTGTTATGCGCGAACGTGTGTTCGCATGCGCCATCCGGCGACGTGAGCGTCACATGGATCCTGCAATGATAGCCGCCCGTTTCGGCGGCGATCGTCTCGATCGCCACCGACCAGTCCGCGTCATGTACCTCGCCTGACACTGTCATCTGACTTCCCTCCATCATCCATGCGGACGGCGCATCCGGCCGCCGCTGGCCGGGTTCACTCGACGACCAGGTCGTCGACGACGGCACGCACGCCTCGTGCGGACCACGCGGCACCGCGCACGGCCTTGCGCTCGGAGAACGAGCCGACCTTGCCGGAAAGCCGCACGGTGCCGTCGCGCACCTCGATCGCGATGTGTTTCGCCTCGCGCTCCGCGTGACGCATGATCGCGCGCTTGATGTTGCTGCCGATGTCGGCCGATCCGATCGCCCCCTGCACGCTGATGTGGTTGGTCACGCCGGTCACGCTGCGCATCTGCGAGATCGCGCGCACGGCCGCATGGCTCTGGTATGCCCAGTCGACCGTGCCGGACAGCGTGATCCAGCCGTGCTCGACCTGCACCTTGACCGCATCGTCGTTCAGACCGACCGTCCAGTGCAGGACCGACCGCACGGCGTTGGCGATGTCCTCGTCGGTGCGGACGTCGTCGTCAGGCAGATGCACGGTCATGTCGACGACGAGTGCCTTGACGCCGGCCACGCGGTTCGCCGCGCGCTCGATCGCCAGTTTCTCCGCGTAGCTTGGCGGGTGACCCGAAATCGTCACGATCCGGTCGGCCACCTCGACACCGATGCGGGTCGCGTCGATCGCCGGGTCCGACTCCAGTTCATCCTGAACGTCCTGCTTCAATTGCTTGTCGGTTTTCATCGCATGCACTCCTGTGAGCCGCGGCGCGCCTGTCCGCCGCATGCAGCCAGATTTGCACATGCGCGGCGCCGGATCGCTGATGCAGGTCAACGGATATCTCGTGCCGCCGGATCACCCGATCGTCAGCTTCTTCTGTCCGGCCGGCGTCTTCTTCGGCAGCGTCAGCGACAGCACGCCGTCCTGATACGCTGCCGTCGCGTTCGCGTCGTCGATTTCGCCGGGCAGCGAGAACGAGCGGCTGATCGTGCCGCTGTAGCGCTCGCGCCGGATCACGCGCTCGCCTTCCTTCTGCTCGTTGTTGCGTTCGATCTTTGCGTTGATCGATACGGTCCGGCCCGTCACCTGGACGTCGATGTCGTCCTTCGCGACGCCGGGCAATTCCGCGTTGACCTTGTAGGCATTATCGCTTTCCGTGACGTCGATCTTCATCGACGCGAGATCGGGTTCGTCCGTCAGCGTCATGCCTCGCAACGGCCTGAACAGCCCCTGAAACAGGTCGGAGACGGGATCGATCGAAAACGGATCGTAGCGAGTCAGGTTGCTCATGATATGTACTCCTCGAACGGTTGAATCGACCCGGCGCGTTCGTCCTGACGGTGCCGGACCGGAATGCGGGACGCGTCGCCGCGACATACGCTTGTCGCGCGGGGAACGAACCGTCCCGTCAGGAATCCAGCGTAGACGGGCGGGCCGGCTGCGGCTTGATACGCGTCAACGGCGCGAGCCGGTTACGTACAGAACCGGAAAAATCCGCTGTGGAGCAGGATCGGCCGACCGCCGAGTTCCTCGAGCATGCGGCGTGCCGCGCTTTCGATGGCGGGACGATTGCACGAGAACGCGGCCACGAGATCCGGCTCCCGAGGCGACGCGGCGAGGAAATGATCTTCCAGTGCCGCGGCCGTGATCGCGCATTGCACGCGCCGACCTTCTACCAGTGCCGGAAAGGCCAGCGCAGGCTCCTGCCCGGAATATGACGGCGATTCGACGGGAAACGAGATTTCCATGACGCTCTCCTGACGGGATGGCGCACCGACCGGCGCTTGCGCAGTTGCGCTATGCGGCCGCAACGGCTGCACGCGTCGCGTCGTCGCCGCGCACGAGCAGTACCGGGCAACTCGACGTGCGCAGGAAGCGTTCCGCGACACTGCCGAGCATCGCGCGCCGGATGCCGCGCCGGCCATGCGTGCCGAGTACGGCCAGATCGATCGCATGTTCGGCGACATAGCGCTGCAGGCGTTCCGCAACATCCTGACCGAGCTCCGTTTCGACAATTTCCGTATCGCCGTTCACTCCGGCGTGCGCGATCGTCCGCTCGGCGTCCCGCAGCACCGCTACGCCGTCGTGTCTGACCTCCTCGATCAATGCATTCGGATCGAGTCGTCCGGCGTAGCCGAGCAGAATGGATTTGTCGACGACGAAAACGGCAAACAGACGGGCCTGGTGCAGGCGGGCCATCTTCAGGCCTTCGTCGAGGGCTTGTCTGGACGAAACACTACCGTCTACGGCGACCATGATATTCGTGTACATACGGACCTCGCGGGATGGACTGGCGTACATGCGACGTTTGGACTTGCCTCCATCATCGGCGCGCGACGGGATCGGACGTTGACCGAAATCAACGGTGCGAAAACCGACAAAATGGATTGAGGATCGCGAAACGATGCAGGGCTACCAAACGAGATGCGGCACCCTGCGGGGATCGGCCTTGATGAAGGCAGATTGGCGATAGCCGGCGAGGAAGGCCGTGAGTTTCAGGAGGAACCGGCCCGCTTTCGCGAACGCCCTTCGGCATCGGTTTCCCGCGTTGCGGATCATGCGGATGGATGCGGCCCGACTCGGCATGCGTAGAGCAAAATAATTCCGTCACTCCAGAATCCTCGTGAACCAAGGCTTCCGGCCCGCGAGTTGACGACTTTATTGACTGTCCTCTCAAAACAATGTCGTCAACTCGCCTACGTCCGCATTCAATTTGCCAACTCGCGTAGTAGGCCTCGACTTCCCACGGTAAGTTCCTGATTTCTTGATCGATTCTTGGCGCACAGATGCAGTTTGTCACGACGCAGTGTTCAGGCTGGATGCCCCTTGTTTCAAGCTAGGTTCGCCGATGGTGGCAGGGCAGTGTTGTGGGGGTTGGACTAGATCAAACAGGCAGCGTCAAATCGGCTGACTTAGTTCGGCCAAATAGGGACCTTGATTCGATTGAGGCGCTAGACATTCAGGGGACTCGTCAATCCAGGAAGCGATCTTTCAGCAGAGAAGGCCGACCTGAGCTATCGACCTTACCCGACGTAGTCACGGGGTCGCAGCATTCTTCAATGAGCTTCATTCTCTTCGACGCTGCTGGGCTTCCACTTGCCGCATGCGGAATACGCGCGCCTGCTCCGAGCGCTAGCGAACTTCTAGAAGCGCGTATTGGACAGAGCGTCCCTGCTCGGTCGGATTGGCACAAGTGGTCTTCAGAATGTGCTCCAAGAGGTCGCGGACAAGGAAGTATCGAACTCATTCCGCCTGCGAGGCGTCCCGAGTCAGCTTGACGATTGCGTCGAGCGCACCATTCACCATGCCGCGTACCACTGGCTCTACTTTCTTCGCGACCTCGGGCAGATAGTCGAACGGCGCGTTTTCGCTCATGTAGGTGGACTGGCACATCTCCAGCTGCACCGCGTGCACGCCGTCCTGCGGCGCACCGGCGTGCCGCGTGATGAAGCCGCCCTTGAAGCGGCCGTTCGTAATCCACGTGAACGGACTCGCCGCGGCGACGCGCTGCACCGCTTTCTGCACTGAAGGCGCAGCGGTGCGACCATCCTGCGTGCCGATGTTCAAGTCCGGCAGCTTGCCTTCGAAAAGGCGCGGCAGCACGCTCGCGATCGAGTGCGCTTCCCACAGCAGCACGTTGCGATGCTGGCGGCGCAGGCGCGTCAGTTCTTCATGCAGGGCGTCGTGATACGGCTGCCAGTAAGTGGCCACGCGGCGATTGCGCTCGGCCGCGTCCGGGGCGCAGCCCTCGCGATACAGCGGCTCACCGCGAAAGGTTTCGGTCGGGCACAGCGACGTGGTGGTCTGCCCGGGATACAGGCTTTCGTCGTTCGATGGCCGGTTCAGGTCGATCACGTAACGCGACACGCGCGCACCGAGAATCGTTGCGCCGAGCGCGCGGGCGAATCCGTAGAGGCGGTCCAGATGCCAGTCGGTGTCAGCAACCGTCAGCGCGATATCTGTGTACCGGTCACGCAGCGCATCCGGAATCTGCGTGCCCAGATGGGGAATGGAAATCATTAGCGGCGCATCGCCGCGTTCGAGTGAGAAGAGATCGTTCATGGTGCCTGGGATCGGTTGACGGTTACGCTCAGGCGTCGGCGAGAAGCTGCACCAGCGCCCGGCGATAGTCCGCGTAAAGCCTGGCTTCGTCGCGATGACGGCGCTCGTGGATCACGCGCTCGCCGCCGACGAAGACGTCGCGCACCGGCGTGTCGCCGTGCTCGCAAAAGACTGCGGACGACAGCCACGTCGCGCTGGTCTGCTCGGCGAGATCGGGATGGTCAGGGTCGAGCACGATCCAGTCCGCCCGCGCGCCCTGCTTGAGGGCACCGGCCGCGCGGCCGGTCGCACGAGCGCCGCCCGCAAGCGCGCCATGGAACAGGCGGTCCGCGACATGCGATGCCTGCGGCGAGGCCAGCACGTTGCGCTGACGCCGCGCGAGCCGCTGGCCATATTCGAGCAAGCGCAGTTCCGCGCGCCAGTCCACGCTGATATGGCTATCCGAGCCGACGCCGAACGCGCCTCCTGCATCGAGATAGTCGCTTGCGGGGAACAGGCCGTCGCCGAGATTCGCTTCGGTCGTAAGGCACAGGCCCGCAATCGCACCGCTCTCAGCGAGTGCGAGCGTTTCGCTTTCGTCGACGTGCGTCGCATGCACGAGGCACCAGCGCGCGTCGACGTCGAAACGCTCGAGCAGCCATTGTATGGGCCGCGCGCCAAGCGTCGCGACACAGGCGTCGACTTCCGCTGTCTGCTCCGCAATGTGGATATGCACTGGTGCGCCAGGCGACATCGCGTCGAGTCCTTCAAGCGCGGCGCGCAATGAATCTTCCGATACAGCGCGCAGCGAGTGTGGCGCGATTCCGTAACACAGCGCGCCGTGTTCCGGACGCGCGGAGCGCAGCGTGCCGAGAAGCTTCAGAAAGGCGTCCGTCGCGTTGATGAAGCGGCGCTGATCGGCGCGCGGCGGTTGAGCGCCGAAGCCGCTGTACTGGTAGAGCACCGGCAGCATCGTCATGCCGATGCCGGTCTCGCTCGCGGCATCCACGACGCGCTGCGCGAGTTCGGCCGGATGCGCGTGACGGCCGCCGTCCTGAGCGTGGTGCACATAGTGGAACTCACAGACGGACGTATAGCCGGCCTTGAGCATCTCGACATACAGCCAGCGCGCTATCGCGCCCAGCGTCTCGGGCGTGATGCGTGCGGCGAATCGGTACATCAGGTCGCGCCAGCTCCAGAAGCTGTCCGTGGGATTGGCACGGTACTCCGTGAGGCCGGCCATGGCGCGCTGAAACGCGTGCGAATGCAGGTTCGGCATGCCCGGAATGACCGGCCCCGCTGCACGCGCGGCATCCGCCGGCGCGGTGGTCGTGTCGGGCGTAACGGCGACGAGCGTACCGGCGTCGTTCCACTCGATCAGCACGTTGGTACACCAGCCGTCCGGCAGCAGCGCATGCGCTGCGAAGAGCGATTTCGGGGATGAATTCAAGAGTCGGCTTCCGTATCCAGCGACGTGCACACCAGCACGCCGTCTCCTTCTATGGCGATCTCGACGGGATTCGTCCGGTCGATGCGCAGCGTGTCTAGTGGCGTCAGCGCGATGCACGCCGGCCCGGCCTGCACCTCGACAGATCCCTGCGCGCAAAGCAGCAAAACCGTGTCCGCGGCGAGGGTCCGGCGCCCCGGTGCGCGCACGATGTCGACCGAGGCGCGCGCCGCGCCACGGTATGTCATCAGGTTGAACACCCGCACCGGGCCGTTTGCGAGGTGTGCCGTCACCGGCGCCTCGCCGGGGAAACGCGCGACGTCAAACTCACCCAGGACGCCTGCGCCGAGCGTCATCCCTGCCCCGTCGAGAACTATCAACAGGCGGTCGATGCCGTCGAAACGCGAGAACGGTCCGTCGCGATCGATATCGGCAATGCTCACGCGCCACTCGTACGCACAGGACGCGACTTCGCGCGTGATGCCGCCGCCGTTCTTCCACGGCGACGCCACGAGTGCGGCGCCGCGTATCAAGGTCGGGCTCACGCGCGCGACAGCACTGCCTGGAGGAATGAGCGCGTACGGGGTTGCGTGGGCGTCGAGAAAATCTGCGCGGGAGGGCCCGCTTCGACGATCTCGCCGCCGTCCATTACAACCACGACGTCCGCCACTTCTTTCGCGAAGCCCATCTCGTGCGTGACCACGAGCATGGTCATGCCTTCGGAGGCGAGCAGCTTCATCACCTGCAGCACTTCGCCCACGAGTTCGGGGTCGAGCGCCGAAGTCGGTTCGTCGAAGAGCATGACACGCGGCTGCATCGCCAGAGCCCGCGCGATGGCGACGCGCTGCTTCTGGCCGCCAGAAAGGCTGGCGGGCATCGCATGCGCCTTGTGCTCGAGGCCCACCTTTTTGAGCAGGGCAAGCGCAGCGGCTTCGGCGTCGGCTTTCGAGGCGCCGCGCAGCATGCGGGGACCCACCGTGATGTTGTGCAGCACCGAGAGATGTGGAAACAGGTTGAACGACTGGAACACCATGCCCACTTCGGTGCGCAGCGCGTTGAGCGAGCGGTCCTTGAGCATCGTGCCGTGATCGACGAGCCGGTGGCCGCAGATATCGATCGTGCCGCGCTCGGGCTGCTCCAGCCCGTTGCAGCAGCGCAGGAACGTGCTCTTGCCCGAACCGCTCGGCCCGATCACGACCACGACCTGGCTCGGCTGTATGTCGAAGTCGATGCCGTTCAATACGCGATGTGTGCCGAACGACTTCGTGAGTTCGCGAATGCTGACGATAGGTTGAGCGCTGCTCATTGCACCATACCTCCTGCGCGCAGCCGACGCTCGACGCGATGAAGAATGAAGTTGGTCGTTTGCGTGAGCACGAGATACACGAGCGCGATCACGATATACACCTCGAGCGACCGGTAGGACACGCTGATGATCTTCTGGCCTTCATGCATGAGGTCGTGAATCGTCAGCAGCGACACCAGGGCCGAGTTCTTGATTAGCGCGATGAACTCGTTGCCGAGCGGGGGAATCATGCGCACGATGGCCTGCGGCAGAATGATCGCGCGCATGGCCTGTCCCGACGACATGCCGATGGAGCGCGCCGCTTCCATCTGTCCGCGATCCACCGACTGGATCGCACCGCGCACGATCTCCGACACGTAGGCCGCCGAATACAGCCCGAGCCCGAGCATGCCGCACACGAACGCGGGCAAGAGGATGTCGAATTGCGGCAAGCCGAAGAACAGCAGAAACAGCTGCACGAGCAGCGGCGTGCCGCGGAAGAAGATCAGATAGCCGGTGCAGAAGCCATAAACGAGCCGCCGCTGCGGATAGAGCCGGCCGATGCCGATCAGGAGGCCGAGCAGGCACGAGAGCACGAGCGCGGCGGCGGTCACTTCCACCGTGACCAGCGCGCCGTGCGCGATGTCGGCCCAACCGGCGAATGCCGGCGTGAAGTCGAGTTGCATGATTCGGGTCCGCCGGATTACTTCGCGTTCGCCGTGGTGCTGGCACTCGCGCCGAACCACTTCTTCACGATAGCGTTGTAGGTGCCGTCCGCCTTGATCTTCGCGAGCGCGGCATTCATCTGGTCGCGCAGTTGCGATTCGTCCTTGCGCACCGCGATGCCGTACGCTTCGGTCGTCAGCTCCTTATCGAGCACGCGGAAACCGGGGCGCGTGCGCACGAACTGGTACGCTGCGGGCTTGCCAGTGACGGCGGCGTCGGCACGGCCGATACCGACGAGATCGAACATTTCCTGGTTCTTTTCCACCTCCACGCGCTGCACCTGTGGATAGTTGTCGCGCAGGAAATTGACGGACTTGGTGCCGACCTGCACGCTTACTTTCTTGCCGTTGAGATCGGCGAGGGTCTTGATCGGCGAGTCCGCCTTGACGAGCGCGGAGAGGCCGCCCGCGAAGTACGACTGAGTGAAATCGACCACCTGCGCGCGCTCCGGCGTGATGTAGATGCCCGAGATCGCCGCGTCGAACCGCCGAGCCACGAGACCCGGAATCAGCCCCTTGAAGTCGATGTCCGTCCACTGGACCTGCTTGCCCATCGCCTTGGCCAGTGCGTTCATGATGTCGATGTCGAAGCCGGTGCGCTGGCCCTTGTCGACGAATTCCATCGGCGGGAAGGTCGCGTCGGTTGCAACGTTGAGCACGTTCGAATCCTGCGCGAATGCCGTGCCGGGCGCGATCGCCGTCAGCAGCGCCATGCCGAGGCTTGCAGCGGAGAGAAGGGTTTTCAGTTTCATGGTGCGGGCTCCAGAGTGTGTGATCGTCGTTGAGTGAGGCTCAGGCAGATTGCAGTCGGGTGGAGATGCTGTTGGCCGTTCGCACGGTCCAGTCGGCGAGTTGTTGTTCGCGACCCGCCGCGCGCGAGGACGGGGCCATCAGCGTGATTGATGCGCATGCGCCCGCGCTGCGCGACATTCGCCGGAACACCGGCGCACTCACGCCCCAGACGCCGGGATCGACTTCGCTGTCGCTTACGGCATAACCGCGCGCGCGAATTCGCTCAAGCTCCGTTTCAAGGGCGGCCCGCGCCGTGTCGTCACCGGCGAACTGACGCTCCAGCGCCTCGTTGCGCGTTTTCTCCGCCATGAAGGCGAGCAGCGACTTGGCGGACGCGCCCGCGCGCAACGGCACCGCGCGGCCCTTTTCGAACGAGCAACGCAGCGAGTGCGTGCTCTCGACCATTTCGAGGCAGATCACCTGGTCGTTCACGGCGATGATGAGCCCGACGCTCTCCTGCGTCGCGCGCGAGAGCTCCGCCATGCCGTCGCGGCTCGCTTCGACCAGCATCGAATTGATGTCGAAGCCGAGTGCGAGCTGCAAGCTCACGGGACCGGGGGCATAGCAGCCCGCGTCCTCCGTCACGAAGCCCCAGCGCTTAAGCAGCGTGATTTGGCGATAGAGCGTGCTTTGCGCGAGGCCGGTCACGCCGAGCATGTCCTTCACGGACATGGCTTTACCGTGGCTCGCGAGCGCAGTAAGTACGAGCAGCAGGCGCTCGGCGCCGATGACGCTGGATTCCTGTTTCACGTTGAGTCTTGCCCGAAGAGTTGCGATTCCGATGACGCAGAATGCCACGTCGCTCCCGCTGGACAAAAATGCGATTCCCATTCAGTGGGAATGATGAGTTGGGGTTTACACCGCTGCTTACCTAATGCCATGCTCAGTCGCAGCAGTACGGCAATGCGAACGTCGCAGTCAATACGCGGGCGGGCTGACGCAACAGCGCCATCGTGTATTAGACAGCGTGGGCAACGTCGCCTCGATCGCACGGCGCTAGGCACTGAAGTTAGCTCTTTTGAGTTTAGACCTGCCCGCTTGAGCCACTCGCGGGGCTAGTCGACTGGTCTGACGAAAACCGCGATGGTTTTTTCCGACGCATTGCCTCGTTTGAAGCGTCGTTTGATCATGGTGCGGCCACCATGGCATCGAGTCCGGTCTTTTTGAGATTACGGCCCTGTAGTCGAATGACTGGTGTATTTCGTTACCCGACGCCAAAACTTTGATCCAGCGAACGGCAATTCTGGGTCGTTCAGCATCGTTCGCGTCGCCCCAGAACAGCCATTCTTTGTCGCGTGCCGATCCTGACGTCGGGATGAACGCGCCAGCGAGTACCTTCTTATCACGATGGCCTGATTACGGCCCGAAACTGGCGATCAGGGCAACGCGTGACCAGGAGGTGCCGGCGCCGCAGGGGAGTTGACACTGGTCTTCTCAAGGCCGCGGCCAGTGACAACTTTATTTCGCAACGCACAACCTCATGAATTTCCGAGAGTTTCGAATCTTCCAGTCGACATCGACCGGCGAAATGACAACTTTCCTTCGCAAACGGTGACGACTTTATTTTGGTCTACGGCATGACGGGCGACTTCTTCGGCGGGGAGCACGCACGTGTTATCGTGAGCGGATTGCCACATCGTCGCGATGCCGGTCGAACCGGCCGCCGCGATCGTTCCCTGCGCCTTCGCGCGCCACCTGGCTGCCGGTGGCGCGTTCCATCGATTCACGTATGTGCCGCGCTGCCCGAACCCGGCGCGCTATCTGGAGGCCATGCGCATCCGCGCCGTCCGGCTCGGCATCGCGTGGATGAACTTTCCGCCCGCCATCATGTATCGCTTCGAACGTCGGATCGAAGCGGTCGGCCATCATCGGCGCTGGCGCGCGGCCGCCGTCGGAGGCGGTCGCGCAAGCAACTGCCCTGCACGGTCTCGACACAACCCGATTTCCCCGTACCCCATCACTCGACTCGAGCGGCGCCGGGCAGTCATCAGACGGAAGTCCATCATCATCATGAACGCTCTCGGGTATTGGCTGCTGTTCGGCCTCCTACGGTTCCTGTCCATTCTTCCGTACTCGCTGGTCGCGAGAACCGGCAGCGGCATCGGCGCTGCGCTCTACCGGATACCGAGCCGACGCAAGCACGTGGTGCATGTCAACCTGCAACTCTGCTTTCCGCTGAAGACCGACGAGGAGCGCGACGTGCTCGCGCGTGCCCATTTCGAACATGTCGTCCGGAGCTACCTGGAGCGCGGATTCCAGTGGTTCGGCAACGCTCGGTCGCTCAATCGCCTGGTCGAGATGGACAGCCGCATCGATCTCCACGATCCGGATGCGCCGCCGACGATCTTCATGGGATTTCACTTCGTCGGCATCGAGGTGGGCTGCATGCTCTATTCGTCGTCGCTGCCCGTGGCGGCACTCTACACGCGCATGTCGAACCGTCGCGTGTGCGACCTCGCCAAACGTCAGCGCGGGCGCTTCGGCGCCGAGATGATCGAACGCAGTGCGAGCGCGAAACACCTCGTCAGACTACTTCGCGCGGGCACCCCGGTGATGCTCGCCGCGGACATGGATCACGGCACGACGGGTTCGGTGTTTGCGCCGCTGTTCGGCGTGCAGGCCTGCACGTTGACGTCGGTATCGCGGCTGGCGAAGCTGAGCGGCGCGCGGGTCGTACCGTTCGTGACCGAAGTGCTGCCGGAATTCCGCGGCTACAAGCTGACCATCTTCGAGCCGCTCGACAGCTATCCGACCGGCAGCGAGTCGTTCGATGCGCGCACGATGAATTCCTTTCTCGAGGAGCAGATCCTTCGATTTCCCGAGCAGTACTACTGGGTGCACCGACGGTTCAAGCATCGCCCGGCAGGCGAGCCAGGCGTCTATTGACGGCTGCATGAGCGGCAGAACCCGGCGCCGACGCACAGATGCCAATTTGAATGATATTTGTCGTGCCACGACGAGCCGACTTCTCTCTGCCCTACGACCGGGGCGGTAAATCCGGCGGCGGCTGCCATGCCCCGCTGTCCTTGCCGACCAGCGCCGAGGCCTGCCGATCGATGCAGCGCTGTTGATCGCCTGAGGCACGACCACCGTGGCAGTCGGCTTGCGAAATGCGCGCGCGAGGAAACGACGGGGCCGCATCCGCGACACCGCGGTCGATCTTCGACGGCGTGCCGAGCACGCACCCGGCAACTACCACTACTGCCAGTACCCCTGCTGTCCGTGCCCCCGTAATCTTGTCGACATCGCTGGCGCGCCGTCGAAGGCCGCGCCGCTTCGACCGGAGACACGACAGATGCCATTTGACTGGACGCAGGAACAGCATGCGACGCTCGCGCGTTTTCGCGGGATCGGCGCGGAGATCGCCGCTGCCGCGGAGCACGACGGCAGCGTGCCTGTCGGCTTCGACGCAGCCGGCTGGGCGCGGCTCGGGCAGGAAGGACTGTGGGACATGATCGTGCCGGAGACGTATGGCGGCGACGGTCACGGCTGGTGGCACTTTTCCGCGGCGCTCGAGGGGCTTGCGTCGGCGATCCGCCGCCCGGCGTTGCTGCTGTCGGTGATCGCGCAGGCCGGCATGGTGCGCGCGCTCGAACGATACGGCACGGCGCCGCAGCGGGACCGCTATTTCGGCGCGATCCTGCGCGGCGAGCTGAGCGCGACCGCGATCGCCGAACCGGGCACCGGCACCGACGTGCGCAGCATTGCGACG
Organism: Burkholderia sp. LFS061; assembly: GCF_047978125.1. Classification (NCBI taxonomy): domain Bacteria; kingdom Pseudomonadati; phylum Pseudomonadota; class Betaproteobacteria; order Burkholderiales; family Burkholderiaceae; genus Burkholderia; species Burkholderia sp. LFS061. Next base: position 69,122 of record NZ_JBFPFS010000036.1, read on the forward strand.
AAGCTGGTCGAGCACGGCGACGGCTATCGGCTGACCGGCAGCAAATTCAATATCGCGCATGCGCCGCTCGCGCGCTTCATCCTCGTCGTCACGCGCATCGATACGCCCGGCCGGCGCAATACCGCGCTCGTGATCGTCGATCGCGACCAGCCGGGCATGACCGTCGCCGCGCCCGACCGCAAGCTCGGCCTCGACGATCTGCCCACCGGCGCGCTGCATTTCGACGACTGCCCGATCGCGCGCAGCCAGTTGCTGGGCGAGCCCGGTGCGGGGCTCGGCAACCTGATCGACATCATTTCGCTCGGCCGCCTCTACTACGGCCTCGCTGCCGCGCAAGTGACGGCGCCGTACCTGCGAGACGCGATCGGCTATTGCCGCGACCGGCGCAGCTTCGACAGCACGATCGACGCGCATCAGTACGTGCAGGGCCGTCTCGTGGACCTGCAGATCGGCATCGAGCGCGGCACGTGGCTCGCGCGCGGCGCGCTCGCGCAGCTGCTGACGGATCACCCGCACGCGTTGATGACCTGCTCGATCGCGAAGCTGGTCGGCGCGCAGGATCTCGTCGACGGCGCGCTCGGCCTCGTGCGGCTGTACGGCAGCCTCGGCTACCAGGCCGGGCCGGTGGCCGCATTCGCATCGGATGCGCTCGGCTTCATGAGCGTCGGCGGGACCGAGGAAATGCATCGCAAGAACATCTTCAACCAGATGATGCGCGCCGGCTGAACGCCCGCGCCATCGATACGCGTAACACGCGCCCTACAGGAAACCACGCATGACACCGACGAACCGACGCCCTTCCCGCCTGCGCCGCTCCTGGCTGTTTCTCGCCGGCGCCGATCACGATGCGCTCGTTGACGGCGCCGCGAGCGGCGCTGACGTCCTGATCCAGGAACTCGAAACCTTTACGCCGCCCGACCGGCGTCCGGCCGCGCGCGAGCTCAGCGAGCGCGTGCTCGCGGGCTGGCGCGACGCCGGCATACTGGCATCCGTGCGCGTGAACCCGCTCGACGCGGGCGGGATCGACGACCTGCGCGCCGCGATGCGCGGCCGCCCGGACATCGTGATGATGTCGTATGTCGCGGCGCCCGAGCAGGTCGTCGCGCTCGACGAAGCCGTGACGCGTTTCGAGCGCGAATACGATATCGCGCCCGGTTCGACGGAACTGGTGCCGAACGTCGAGACGACGCTCGGCCTCGTGAACACGATGGCGATCGCGCGTTCGAGCCCGCGCGTGACGGCCGTGCTCGTCGCGACCGAGGACATGGTGGCCGACATGGGCGCCGAGCGCACGCGCGCGGGCCGCGAGCTCGACTATGTGCGCTCGCGTTTTCGCGTCGAATGCGCGGCGGTCGGCGTCACGGCGATCGACTGCCCGTACAGCTATGCCGACAACGAAGGCGCGGAGCTCGACATGCGCGTGTCGCGCGGCCTGGGTTATCAGGCGAAAGCGATCGTCAACGCGCAATTCGTGCCGGTCGTCAATCGCGTGCTCACGCCGACGGCCGACGAAGTCGCCCTCGCCCGCCGCGTGATCGACGCGTTCGACACCGCGCGGCGCGAATCCCGCGGCCGCCGCGTCGCCGCGGCCGTCGTCGACGGGTTCCTCGCGGAAGTCCCCGACTATCTCGCCGCGCATCGGCTGATCGGCCGCGCGGCCCGCTTCGGCATCGCATGAGCCACGCCATGGATACGATCGCAACGCGCCTGAAGGCGCTGAAAACACTCGCGCACGCGGCGCCGCACGTGCCCGCCCAGGATTGGCCCGACACGCCGCACGCGCAGTTCGAGCGCTGGCTCGACGAGGCCGTCGCCGCCGGGGCACTCGAACCGCAGGTGATGACGCTGTCGACGGTCCGCCCGGACGGACGGCCCGATGCGCGCTCCGTCGTGCTGCTGAACGTCGACGCGCGCGGCTGGCATTTCGCGGCGAGCACGCGCAGCCCCAAGGGGCGCCAGCTCGAAAATCGGCCGTACGCCGCGCTGACGTTCTATTGGCCGGCGATCGCGAGCCAGGTCCGGCTGAGCGGCCCGGTCGAACGGCTGCCGGCTGCCGAAGGCCGCGCCGATTTCGCGGGCCGCCCCGAGCGGTCGCGCGCGAGCATCCTGGCCGGACGGCAAAGCGAACGGCTCGACGATCCCGCCGACCTGACGCGCGCGATCGACGCGCAGCTCGCGCGGCTGGCCGCCGACCCGACCCTCGCGTCGGACGACTGGCACCTGTACGCACTGGCGCCGGACGAAGCCGAATTCTGGCGCGCAGACAGCGCGCGGCGCTTCGCGCGGCAGGCCTACCGTCGCGCCGGTCAGCGCTGGGAACGGTGCGCGCTATGGCCGTGAAGTCCGCCGCACACGCGTCGCAGCCGCGCGACGTCATGCACGACCGACTGCACGAAGACACGCGGCTCGCGCACGCGGGCCGCGACAGCGCCGCGTGGCACGGTTTCGTCAATCCGCCCGTCTACCATGCGTCGACCGTGCTCAGCCCGACGGTGTCGGATCTGCTGAACCGTACGCAGCCGTATATCTACGGCCGCCGCGGCACACCGACGACGGACGCGCTCGAGCGCGCGGTGACGAGCCTCGAAGGCGGCGCCGGAGCGGTGCTGTGTCCGTCGGGGTTGTCCGCGTGCACGCTTGCGCTGCTGTCCTGCCTGAAACCCGGCGATCACCTGCTGATGACCGCATCGGTCTACGGCCCGGTGCGTCATGCGTGCGAAGGCGTGCTCGCGCGGCTCGGCGTCGAGACGACCTGGTACGACGCCGGCACGCCCGTTGCAGCCGCATTCCGCGCGAACACGCGGGCACTGTACGTCGAAGTTCCGGGATCCTATACATTCGACATGCACGATATCCCGGCGCTTGTCCGGCTCGCGCATGCGCACGGCGCGCTGGTGATCGCGGACAACAGCTGGGCCACGCCGCTCTTCTTCCGGCCGCATGCGTTCGGCATTGACCTGTCGATCCAGGCCGGCACCAAGTACCTGGTCGGGCATTCGGATGCGATGCTCGGCACGGTATCGGCCAACGAGCGCGCGTGGCCCGCGCTGAAGCAACTGCACGGCGATCTCGGTCTGTGCGCGGGCCCCGACGACGTCTACCTCGCGGTGCGCGGGTTGCGCACGCTCGGCGTGCGGCTGCGGCAGCACCAGCGCAACGCGCTCGCGGTCGCGAGCTGGCTCGCGTCGCGCGCCGAGGTGCAGCGCGTGCTGTATCCGGCGCTGCCCGGCGACGACGGCCACACGCTGTGGCGCCGCGATTTCGGCGGCGCATCGGGGCTGTTCTCGATCGTGCTGCGGCCTGCGCCGCAGCACGCGATCGAAGCGTTTCTCGACCACCTGACGCTGTTCGGTCTCGGTTATTCGTGGGGCGGCTACGAGAGCCTTGCGCTGCCGTTCGAGCTGGGCGCGCACGGCCTCGCGGAGCGCTGGCCGCCCGGCAGCCGCGGCGTGCGCCTGCACATCGGGCTCGAGGATGCCGACGACCTGATCGCCGATCTCGCCGCCGGTCTCGACCGCTATGCGGCGTGCGCGGATGCCGGTGCCTGCGGGGATGCCGCGCGATGCTGACCGTCTGGGGCCGCCGCACGTCGTTCAACGTGCAGAAGGTGTTATGGCTCATCGGCGAGCTGGGACTGCCGTACCGGCACATCCCGGCCGGCGGCGAGCACGGCTCGCTGCGGACGCCCGCGTTCGCGGCGCTGAACCCGACCTGCCGGATCCCGGTGATCGACTGGGACGGCGACGTCGTCTGGGAGTCGCACACGATCCTGCGTTATCTCGCCGCGCGCGTGCCGAACAATCCGTTCTGGTGCCGCGACACGTTCGCACGTTCGCGCGCGGAGCGCTGGATGGACTGGTCGCAGACTTCGCTCGAGCCCGACGTGATGACCGGGTTGTTCTGGGCGCTGGTGCGAACGCCGCGGGAGCGGCGCGACGACGCGATCGTGCGAGACAAGGCCGAGCGCAGCGCCACGCACTACCGGCTGCTCGACCGGCTGTTGTCGACGCAGCCTTTTCTGGGCGGCGCAACGCCGGGCCTGGCCGACATTCCGGCCGGCGCGACGCTGTTCCGCTATTTCTCGCTCGACGTCGAGCGGCCGCCGTTGCCGCACGTCGAGGCCTGGTACGCCCGCCTGTGCCGACGGCCCGCCTACCGCGAACAGGTGATGGTGTCGTTCGACGCGCTGCGCGGCCAGCCGGGCTGACTTCCTACTCAATCAAACGACATGACGCACTCTGCACTTCGTCCGATCCTGATCGTCCTGCATCGCGAACAGTCGAGCCCCGGCCGGATCGGGCGGCTGCTCGCGGCCCGCGGCCATCCGCTCGACATTCGGCGCCCGCCGCTCGGCGATCCGTTGCCGGCGACGCTCGCCGATCATGCGGGCGCCGTGGTGTTCGGCGGCCCGATGAGCGCGAATGACGGCGATCGCTGGATGCGCGACGAGATCGACTGGATCGGCGTGCCGCTGCGCGAGGCCGCGCCCTTTCTCGGCGTCTGCCTCGGCGCGCAGATGATGATCCGCCATCTGGGAGGCCGTGTGAGCGCGCATCGGGACGGGCGTGCGGAAATCGGCTATTGGCCGATCGCCGCGACGCCCGCCGGCCGACGGCTCGGTTCATGGCCGTCGCATGTCTACCAGTGGCATCGCGAGGGCTTCGAGCGCGTCGCCGGGCTCGAGATCCTCGCGACCGGCGAGCATTTCGAGAACCAGGCCGTTCGTTACGGGCCGCGCGCGTACGGCGTCCAGTTTCATCCGGAAGTGAGCTATCCGATGATGCGGCGCTGGAGCACGGCCGCCGCTCACAAGCTGTCGGCGCCCGGCGCGCAGGATCTCGCGACGCAGGCAAATGAGGGCCTGCGGCACGACCGCGCGACGGCGGCATGGCTCAGCGCGTTTCTCGATCGCTGGCTCGCGGGCGCACCCGCATCAGGTGGGCACCGTCACGTCGGAGATGCTGATCAACCCCCACTCGACCGCGCGCAGCACGGCTTCGTGCCGACGTGACACGTTGAACTTGCGGCGGATATTCATGAAGTGGAAATTGATGCACGACTCGGTCACGTTCAGGATATGGCCGATTTCCCACGACGTCTTGCCGGCCGCGTGCCAGCGCAGGCATTCGACTTCCCGCCGGCTGAGCCGCGGCACGCTGTCGGGCGGTGCATGGCAACGCGTGTCGGCGATCGCTTCGCACGCGATGTCGCGCAGCAGCGTCAGCGCCGCGAGATGGCGGTCGCAGCGCTCGCGCGTACGGCCGAGGTCGTCCGCGCTTGCGCACGACAGCATGCCGACCTCCCCTTTCGCGCCGCGCACCGGCAGCACGACGCCGCTGCGCATGCCGTACGCGGACGCCGCTTCGTAGCACGGCCGCTGCTCGGGCAGCGCGAACAGCGCGTCGTCCCAGACGAGCGGCAGCGCCGAGCGGAAGCAATGCCGCAGCATCGGGTCGACGCGGTCGAACTGGCGCTGCCGGTACAGCGCCGTCCATCCAGGCACGCCGCTGCTCCACTTGCGCGCGAGATCGAACGACGCGCCGGTAAACGGCAACACGATCAGCACGACCTTGTCGAACCCCATCCCGGCGGCCGCGTCGGTCATCCGCTGCCATGACGCGTCCGTGTCGCCGGGTACCAACCATTTCAGACAATCCAGTCCATTCATACAAGCCACCCCGTTTATCTAGTTGGAATCTGCATTCAGGCGGACTTGCGCAACCGGTTCGAGGCGTTGCGCGCGAACGGACCGCGCTAGAGCGCCTCGGTCAGGCGTCGCCGGCCCGCCTGCTTCGCGTCTTCGAGCGAAGCCGTCACGTCGAGCGGAATCCCGAACGCCTTTTCGATGCCGGCCGCGTTCGCGATGGCCGCGGCGCGTTCCTTCGGGTCCGGTTCGATCGTGACGAGTGCGCGGCAGACCTCGGCGAGCGCGGCGCGGTTCTGCTTGAGCCACATGCCGCGCTCCTTGCGGTCGTCGTGCGGTTCGTCCGGGCGGGCCGGCGGAAAGATCATGACAAACGGCTCGCCGTGCCGCATCAGCGTGTGCATGTCGTCGAGCCAGCGCTGCGCGTAGCCGGCCGCGATCGCATCGTTGCGCACGACGACGAGCGGAAATTCCGTGACGTCGAACACCGCAAGCGTCGCCAGGTCGGACGGCGTTTCTCCAGCGTGGTGGGTATGCATCGGGTCAACCTCCATCGAATTGAACAGCATGGGTCGGAACGGGCCGCGCAGCGCCCGCTTCATCGTTTCGCGGCGGCGCCGGGGCCGAACGGCGGGCGGGCGAGCCACACCACCGCGATCACGGCGAGATACACGCAGCCGAGCGCGAACGAAACGTCGTTGAACGAAATCTGGTAGGCCTGTGCATCGACCAGGTTGCTCAGCAGCGTCGCCGCGCGCTGCGGATCGCCGCCGCCGAGCCGCGCGACTTCGGCCCGCACGGCCGGATCGAACGCGCTCACGTGCTCGCTGAGCTGCGCGTGATGCAGGATCGCGCGCCGGTCCCACAGGAACGACGTGATCGACACGGCGAAGCTCGCGCCGAGCGTACGCAGGAACGTCGACAGGCCGGAGCCGGCGGCGATTTCGTCCGGCTTCAGGTCGGACAGCAGGATGCTGTTGATCGGCATGATGAACAGCGCGAGGCCAAGGCCCTGCAGCAGCTGGATCAGCGCGATGTGCGTGAAGTCGATGTCGGGCACGAAGCCCGCACGCAGGAACGACGACGTGCCGAGGATCGCGAACGCGCAGCACACGAGCACGCGCATGTTGAAGCGCGGCGCGTACTTGCCCATGAACGGTGTCATCAGCACGGGGATCACGCCCATCGGCGCGACCGCGAGCCCGGCCCAGAACGCGGTGTAGCCGAGCGTGCGCTGCAGCCACTGCGGCACGATCACGTTGACCGCGAAGAACGCCGAATACGCGAGCACGAGCGTCAGCGTGCCGGCCGCGAAGTTGCGATGTGCGAACAGCCGCAGGTTCACGATCGGGTTCGGTTCGTTGAGCTCCCAGATCAGGAACAGCGCGATGCCGAACGCGGCGACCACCGACATCACGACGATGAACGTCGAGTTGAACCAGTCGGCTTCGTTGCCCTTGTCGAGCACGATCTGCAGCGCGCCGACGCCGACCACGAGCGCGGCGAGGCCGACGTAGTCGACGCGCGCGGCGACGGTCGTCTCGACGCGCGCACGCATCTGCGCGAATACGCACATCGCGGCGAACACGCCGATCGGCAAATTGATCAGGAACGCCCAGCGCCATGAGTAATGCTCGGTGACCCAGCCGCCGAACACGGGGCCCGCGATCGGCGCGACGACGGTGACCATCGCGATCATCGACAGCGCGAAACCGCGTCGTTGCGGCGGGTAGATCGACAGCATCAGCGCCTGCGTGGTCGGGATCATCGGCCCGGCCACCAGGCCCTGCAGCGCGCGGAACGCGACGAGTTGCGGCAGGTTTTGCGCGAGGCCGCACAGCAGCGACGCAAACGTGAACGCGAGCGTCGCCCACACGAACAGCCTGACCTGCCCGATGCGCTTGACGAGAAACCCGGTCAGCGGCAGTGCGATCGCATTGCTGACCGAGAACGTCGTGACGACCCATGCGCTTTGCGTCGTGCTCACGCCGAAGTTGCCGGCGATCGTCGGCAGCGACACGTTCGCGACGGTGCCGTCGAGCACCTGCATGAAGACCGCGAGCGCGAGGCCGAAGGTCGTCAGCGCGACGCTCGACGGACGAAAGCCGGCATCGGCGGCCGCCATCGGGCCGCTCATCGCACACGCTCCGTGCGCACCGCCGCGGGCTGGTTCGCATGCACGACGTCGGCGATCAGGCTGTCGGCGCGCGCGAGCTCGTCGCGGTACACGTCGGTGCGGAACACGGGCGCGCGTTGCTCGCGATGCGACAGCATCGCACCGCTGCGGTCGTGCTGGTCGACGCGTGCGTGCATCGACAGGCCGATCCGCAGCGGATGCGCGTCGAGCTGGGCCGGGTCCGTCAGTTCGATGCGCACCGGCAGCCGTTGCACGATCTTGATCCAGTTGCCGGTCGCGTTCTGCGCGGGCAGCAGCGAGAACGCGCTGCCGGTGCCGACGCCGAGGCTCTGCACGCGGCCGCTGTAACGCACCGCGTCGCCGTACAGGTCGGCGGTCAGTTCGACCGGTTGCCCTATGCGCATGTGCTCGAGCTGCTTCTCGGTGAAGTTCGCGTCGACCCACAGTTCGCGCAGCGGCACGACCGCGAGCAGCGGCACGCCGGGCGACACGCGCTGCCCGACCTGCACCGTGCGCTTCGCGACATAACCGGTCACGGGCGCGACGATGTCGGTGCGGGCGCGCGCGAGGTATGCGGCGCGCAGTCGTGCGGCCGCGGCCTGCACGTCGGGATGCGACGCGACCGCGGTGTCGTCGACGAGCGCCTTGCTCGTCTGATGCTGCTCGCTCAACGTCGCGAGCGCGCTTTGCGCGGCCGCGTACGCGCTTTGCGCGGACGTCAGCGTATCGCGCGCATGCGCGAGCTCCTCGCGCGAGATCGCACCGGAGCGGCCGAGATCCTCGCGGCGGCTGTAGTCGGCCTTCGCCTTGTCGAGCGCGATGCGTCGCGCGTCGAGTTCGGCGCGCGCGCCGTCGATGCTGTTCGCGAGCCCGCGCTCGTTGCTGTACAGGCCGCGCACCTTGCGTACCGTTGCCGCGAGGTCGGCCTGCGCGGCTGCGAGCGCGATCTGCGCGTCGCTCGCATCGAGACGGACGAGCGGCGTGCCGGCGCGCACGAGGTTGCCGTCATCCGCGTCGATCGACACGACGGTGCCAGTCACCTGCGGCGACAGCTCGACGACGTTGCCTTGCGCGTATGCGTTGTCGGTGGCTTCGTACCAGCGGCCGACGAGCACGTACCAGATGCCCCAGCCGACGATGCCGAGCGCGAACACGGCGACGAGCGCGCGCACGAGGTGCTTGCGCCGCGCGGGCGGCGGCGGTGTCGCGGGTGCGGCGCCGCCCGGTGCCGGTTGCGTGCGCGCGTCCGGGC
>NZ_JBFPFS010000037.1:0-78733 GCF_047978125.1 Burkholderia sp. LFS061
GCGTACCGCTGCGCGCAGTCGACGCATGGACAGGCGCGAACCGGTCGGCCGGCAGGCCGAGCGCGTCGATCAAGGCCGTATCCCAGGCGCCGTCGGGCGTCGCGAGCGCGGTCGCGCACGCATCGCTCGGATCGGCCGCGACGTCGCCGCCGAGCGCGATGCGCAACCAGTCCTTCGGCTGCACGGCCCAGCGCGCGGCGCGCGGCGCATCGGGCTCGTGCGCGGCCAGCCAGCGCAACAGCGGGCCTGCCATGCCCGGCGCGACCGGGTTCGGAGCGGCGGGCATTCCGGCGACGGGCATTCCAGCGACGGACCAATCGGACGCGTCCGCTTCGCGCACCGCGCGCGTGTCGGGCCACAGCAGCGCGGGCCGCACCGGCTGCCCGGCCGCGTCGATCAGCACGACGCCATGCATCTGGCCCGAGAAGCCGATCGCCGCGACCTGCGTGCGCTCGCCGGCCGGCAGCCGCGCGGCCGCGCGCACGAGCGCCTGCCACCACGCATCGGGCGCGATCTCGGCCCAGCCGGGCCGCGGCGACGACAACGCATAGGGTTCGCTCGCAACCGCACGCTCGACGCCGTCGGCATCGAGCGTGACGAGTTTGACGGAGCCGGTGCCGAGGTCGATTCCGAGCAGGCGCATGACGTGACGGTGAATTCGAATGAACGGATGTCGATGATAACGGGATCGCGATACTCGCCCAGGCTTTTGCGGTCACCGCAGCGCAATGCGATGCACGGAAGCCGCGGTCGGCAGCCGGGTTTCGCCGGGCTGCACCTTGCGTGCAAAAGCGGCCGTTCGCGGGTTAACCCGGCGCGGTTTTCCGACACCCCTTTTTGCCACTATGCGGCCGCACCGATACACACCATAAAGCGGCCGATATTTGACATGGGGGCCGGCGCTATTTTGAAGGGCTATAAAACCGGGGAACCTCACTCCTGCGGCAGTTTCCCGATGATCGACACCCTGTTTCATGCCGAAATGGCATATCGAACCAGCAAAGAACGGAATAGTACCCAGTGCTCTTGTTGCACGGATTCATTCCGCATAACTTCGTATCACCCCGAAAACAAGATCATGGAGTGAGACAGATGCAATCGAACACGGTCCATCCGTGCGATGAGGTGCTGCCGACCGGCAAGCTGGTAACGCTTGGTCTGCAACACGTCCTCGTCATGTACGCCGGCGCCGTCGCCGTGCCGCTTATCGTCGGCGGCGCGCTCAAGCTGCCGAAAGACCAGATCGCGTTCCTGATCAGCGCCGATCTGTTTTCGTGCGGCATCGCCACGCTGATCCAGACGCTGGGCCTGTGGATCTTCGGGATCCGCCTGCCCGTCATCATGGGCTGCACGTTCGCGGCCGTCGGCCCGATGATCGCGATCGGTACGAACCCCGGCCTCGGCATTCTCGACATCTTCGGCTCGACCATCGCGGCCGGCATCGTCGGCATCGTGCTGGCGCCGACGATCGGCAAGCTGTTGCGATTCTTCCCGCCGGTGGTCGTCGGCACCGTGATTGCCGTGATCGGGCTGTCGCTGATGGAAGTCGGCATCAACTGGGCCGCCGGCGGCGTCGGCAATCCCGAATACGGCAGCCCGGTCTATCTCGGCCTGTCGCTGCTCGTGCTGACGCTGATCCTGCTGATCAACAAGTTCGGCCGCGGCTTCATCGCGAACATCTCGGTGCTGCTCGGCATCGTCGCCGGCTTCGTGATCGCGTTCATCCTCGGCCGCGTGAACACCGAAGGCGTGTCGCTTGCGCCGTGGGTCGGCTTCGTGATGCCGTTCCACTTCGGCTGGCCGCACTTCGACCCGCTGTCGATCGCGACGATGGTCACGGTGATGTTCGTCACGTTCATCGAATCGACCGGCATGTTCCTCGCGGTCGGCGACATGGTCGATCGCCCGGTCGACCAGGAGCGTCTCGTGCGCGGCCTGCGCGTCGACGGTCTCGGCACGCTGATCGGCGGCATCTTCAACTCGTTCCCGCATACGTCGTTCTCGCAAAACGTCGGCCTGATCGGCGTGACGGGCGTGAAGAGCCGGTTCGTGTGCGCAACGGGCGGCGTGATCCTCGTGATGCTCGGCCTGTTCCCGAAGATGGCGCAGGTCGTCGCGTCGGTGCCGCCGTTCGTGCTCGGCGGCGCAGGCATCGTGATGTTCGGGATGGTGGCCGCGAACGGCATCAAGGTGCTGTCGAAGGTCGACTTCGTGAACAACAGCCACAACCTGTTCATCGTCGCCGTGAGCGTCGGCATGGGCCTCGTGCCGGTCGTGTCGCCGCACTTCTTCTCGAAGCTGCCGCCCGCGCTCGCACCGATCCTGCACAGCGGCATCCTGCTGGCATCGGCCACGGCCGTGATCCTGAACATCGTGTTCAACGGCGTGAAAGGCGAAAAGGATGCGAAGTGCGACATCCGCCGCGCAGGGCACGACTTCGACGGGCGGCCGGTGGACCTGCACTGACGGATTGGCGGCACGCGCGTCCGATGGTGACGCGCAAGGTGCCGTGCGGCACACGCTTACGGCGCTGCTTCGCCGGATCATGGCAAGCGGCGCCGTCGCGCCAATCGTCAGCTCTACTTCACCTGACAAGGGCATTCATGCGGGCAGCCCGGGAGGAAGTCGATTTCTACTCTCCGGCCATCTTCCGTCATACCGTCGATATGATGCGCCGCGTAAAGCCTTGCGTCGACGTCGATCGGGGCTCTACCAAAGCCCAATGTGAATAGAATCTGCCTAACGTTTTCCGCACGTTGCTCGGCCAACGCGCGTGGTTCTTTTTCGTTAGCCTCGGCAAGGCCACCGATAGACGTACGATCGAGATTTGGGTACTTGAGTTGAAGGTCTATCGCCCAATTGGCCAACTTTACTAGTTCATTTCCGGGTATCTTGGCAGAATTTCTTTCAAACGAAATATCCAATGTACGTACCGGAGAGCAAGCGAACGCTCCAGACGTGAAAGCCGTCAACAGAATACACACCGACCTTTTCCACATATCGCCCTACCTTCACGTCCCATCGCATTCAACACGAATCGTGTCTTTACGTTGCGCCTAGTTCTCGTAGACAACATCCCCAGCGATGCTGTCCGCATTGTCAATTGCAAGCTCCGGGTGTGTCTTGGCGAATGTCAAGCACTCGCGCATCGAGTACCGATGATCGTGCGAACCAAATGTGTCGACAAAGTGAGTGCATTCATGAATCAACGTAGAGAGCATTGAGTCTTTCGCGCTGGATACGGCACGCATTTCGCAAAAATTCTCGTGGATGCAAATAGTATGCGTCGCAGTATCGGGGCCACATACATGAGCGACAACGCCATCTGGATTCTTGTTATTCGGCGTGCAGCCAAGGTATCGATCAAGCCTCTCTGACTGACGAACGAAATTCCCGGGCTTGAGATCATGCATCACGCGACTTACTGCTGAAAGACCGACTGACAGACGTTGGCGAATCGCTTCATCGCTTGAGCCGAACCACATTACGACGCGTTCACGTTCGACCGTCCCCCACTTGCTCAAATCCGCGAGCCGGACGTCAATCATTTTTACAGCACTGTCACGCAACGTTAGAACCGTACGGCGAAACTCTGCGTCTGTCATGTTAGGACAGATCGGTGGCCCGTTCGAGATTAATGCCTCGATCATGGACCCCTCTATCGTGTCCGTCACGGCTTCAGCAATTTCAACACGATTGTCGACTCTCACTCGCCCTCCTCGCTGATTTCAAGCTTTACCGATTCCGATCCCTGCGTAGCCACTCGCGCGGTATGGCCCTGTGCGCCGGTAATACCTGACGCCAGTACGTCACCACGGCGATTTGTAATCCAATATCGCACACCTGCAACCGGTTGCCTGGACTGCCTGTCGCGAATGACAAACTGCTGATCATAGACTGCCGTGCCACCTCTTGCCGTCTCGACACATGAGCTGACCTTCCCCGTCAACTGCGCTATCTCTTCGACGGTAAAGGTCATACTCATGCCGCGCTCAGCATAGAAAATCGGCGGAGGGTTGCAGCCGCAGACGTTGATGTCGCCGCTCAACGCCCACGGCTGGCCGTTCGGACCCGTGCCCGGCCAACGCGGCCCTTTCGGCGCGATGAATCCTTCCTGCTGACAAGCGCTGCAGTAAGTTTTCATGTAGAGCGTCGCAATATGCACACGCGGCGGCGGATTGGAGCAAGTAACGTGCTCCAGTCCTTCCGTAATCGTGGCGCTGCCGCCATGGTCCCCTCTGGCGAGAAAATATCGGATCATGCGGCCCCCCTCAGCGTGTCATGGCCGCACGCTTGATAACGGTGAAGGCGCCAGCAGATACCATGCCCTCACGTTCCGGGCTGTCCGTAATGACGTCGCCGTTGTCCACTGCGCTACCGACGAAAGCCAGCGGCTCGAAGTCACGGCTGTCCACGAGGCCGAGGCCGCTTATGATTCGGGCGGTCGATCCATCTGCATAGTGAATCAGATTACCGATGACGCCGGCCTTGCCGAGCCGGACGTCAGTGTCCCACGTACCGGTCACCTCGCGCAGCACGCCGCCCCGCGCCGTCGTCGCCCCTCGCACCGCCAGCCGGTAACGTCGCGGCGCAGGCGGCGGTACATAGGCCGGGTCGAACAATCCGTCGACGGGTTCGCCCACCGACACATGAATCCCCCATGAACGCTGAAGCGTCTCGACAATGTGGTCGCCGTTGCTCAATCGGCTACCTACCAGCGCAAACGGCTTGTCGCCGCCGACCGTATAATCGCCCGCACCGTCTGTGATAACGGCCTCACTGCCGTCCTCGTAGGTCACGATGTCGCCGACGCGGGCAACGGCGAGCCCGGCAACCGTCAGGCCACTGGTGGCCGCAGTCACCCGACCTCCTCGTTCCGTGAGTGCACCGATGGTGGCAAAGAGATGCGTTGGTGCTTGCTGCTCGTTACTCATCCGGATTTCCTCTCTCGGTCAATTTTTTAGAAGTGCCACGCACCCAAAATTGCTCGAACAATAGAGAAGAATCAATCAGACGAATTCTAAATTTGGATAACTAATCGTGATAAGGCGATGTCCGCCCCAAACTAGTCTGTAGTCGTGCGTTTGCCCAGACGTCGAATCTCGCACCTCTACCAAAAGAAAAACGCCACGGACTTTCGTCCGTGGCGTTTGTTTTTTGCGGGGCATGGGCGGTTGGCCGCCCGCATCGCGCCGGCCGGCGGCGCTCAGCCCTTCGCCACTGCGGTCGAAGCCGACGCAGGCGCTGCCGCCTTGTCGTAGTCGACCGGCTCATCCGGCGCGCGCGGCGTCTCGCCGGCGCGCTGGGTCCAGCCGCCGCCCAGTGCGCGGTACAGGTCGACCAGGTTCGTCCAGCGCGCCAGACGCGCGCTGATGAGCGTCTGCTGCGCCGAGTACAGATCCGTCTGCGCGGTCAGCACCGACAGGTAGCTGTCGACGCCGTTCTTGTAACGCAGGTCCGACAGGTCGAAGCGGCGCTGCTGCGCGTGCTCGTTGCGTTCGAGCGCGGCGATCTGCTGGTCGTACGTGCCGCGCGCAGCCAGCCCGTCCGAAACTTCGCGGAATGCCGACTGGATCGCCTTCTCGTAGTTCGCGATCTCGATGCGCTTCTGCACGTGCGCGAGATCGAGATTGGCGATGTTCGAACCGCCCTCGAAGATCGGCAGCGCAATACTCGGCGCAAACGACCACGCCGCCGTACCGGCCTTGAACAGGCCGCCGAGCGTCGGGCTCGCGGTGCCGAACGCCGCCGTCAGCGATATCTTCGGGAAGAACGCCGCGCGTGCCGCGCCGATGTTCGCGTTCGCGGCCAGCAGCGTCTGCTCGGCCTGCATCACGTCCGGACGACGCGTCAGCAGGTCCGACGGCAACCCGGCCGGCACGTCCGTCAGCAGGTTCTGCGCGTCGAGCGGCATGCCCGGCGGCAAATCGTCCGGCAGCGGCTCGCCGATCAGCAGCACCAGCGCGTTCAGCGCCTGCGCACGCGCACGCGCCTGCGCCTGCTGGTTCGCGAGCGCCGTCTCGACCACCGTCTGCGCCTGGCGCAGCTCGAGCTCGGAGCCCGTGCCGTTGTCGAACTGCAGCTTCGTCAGGTCGTACGACGCCTGCGCGGTCTTCAGCGTGTTCTCCGTGACCTTCAGCAGATCGTCGGTCGACAGCAGCGTCAGGTACTGGTCAGCCACCTGCGACACCAGCGAGATTTCCGACGCCTGCCGCGCGTATGCGGTCGACAGGTACTGCGCGAGCGCCTGGTCCTTCAGGCTCTGCACGCGGCCGAACAGGTCGAGTTCCCACGACGCGGAAAGCCCGACGTTGTAGCTGCGCGAGATGTACGGCGCACCGGTCGTCGACAAGCCCTGCGGTACGCGCTGGATGCTGCCCGTACCGGTGCCGTCGAGCGTCGGGAACAGGCCCGCGCGCGTGATCTGGTACTGCGCGCGCGCCGCCTCGATGTTCAGCACCGACACGCGCAGGTCGCGGTTGTTCTTCAGCGCGATCTCGATCAGCCGCTGCAGGCGCGGATCGACGAAGAATTCGCGCCAGCCGATGGCGGTCGCCGCCTGGCCGTTCGCGCTGCGCGCGCCGGCAGCGCCCGGCTGCGTCGCGTAGACGCCGCCGGCCGGGTACGCCTGTGCGACGGGCGCGTCGGGCCGCTTGTAATGCGGCGCCATCGTGCAGCCCGTGGCAAAGAGCGCGACCGCGATTGCAGTCAAAGCGTGTTTTTGCATCATCACTGTCCCTTGTTGCCTTCGTCGCCGTTGCCCGGCTTCTCTTCGTGGTGCGAGTGCTCCTGAGCCAGGCGCAGCGCCTCGTCGACGTCTTCCTTCTCGCCGCTGAAGATCGCGCGGATCTTCACGAAGAACATCGGGATCATGAAGATCGCGAGGAACGTCGCCGTGATCATCCCGCCGATCACGCCCGTACCGATCGCGTGCTGGCTCGCCGAACCCGCGCCGTTGCTGATCGCGAGCGGCATCACGCCGAGAATGAACGCGAGCGACGTCATCAGGATCGGACGCAGCCGCAGGCGCGCCGCTTCCAGCGCGGCCTCGATCGGCCCCATCTTCTCCGACTGCTGCAGTTCGCGCGCGAACTCCACGATCAGGATCGCGTTCTTCGCGGACAGGCCCACGGTAGTCAGCAGGCCGACCTGGAAGAACACGTCGTTCTCGAGGCCGCGCATCGTCGCCGCGAGCAGTGCGCCGATCACGCCGAGCGGCACGACCATGATCACCGAGAACGGGATCGACCAGCTTTCATACAGTGCCGCGAGACACAGGAACACGACGAGGATCGAGATCGCGTACAGGATCGGCGCCTGCGAACCGGACTGGATTTCCTGGAACGACAGGCCGGTCCACGAATAGCCGATACCGACCGGCAGCTTCTTCGCGAGCCCTTCCATCGCGGTCATCGCCTGACCGGTCGACTTGCCCGGTGCGGCCTGACCCTGGATTTCCATCGCCGAAACACCGTTGTAGCGCTCGAGCTTCGGCGAACCGTACGTCCAGTGACCGGTCGCGAACGCGCTGAACGGCACCATCCCGCCCGACCCGTTGCGCACGTACCAGATGTTCATGTCCTCCGGCGTCATCCGGAACGGTGCGTCGGCCTGCACGTAGACCTTCTTGATCCGGCCGTCGGTGTCGAGGAAGTTGTTCACGTACTTCGACGCCCACGCGATCGAGAACGTCTGGTCGATCGCATCCGCCGTCACGCCGAGCGCATTCGCCTTCTCGCGATCGATGTCGACCTTGTACTGCGGCGTGTCGTTCAGGCCGTTCGGGCGCACGCCCTGCAGCGTCGGATCCTTCGAAGCCATCCCGAGCAGCTGGTTACGCGCGGCCATCAGCGCGTCGTGACCGAGACCGGCGTTGTCCGTCAGCTCGAAGTCGAAGCCGGCGGCCGTACCGAGTTCAGGAATCGACGGCGGGTTGAACGGGATCACGATCGCGTCCTTGTAGCCCGCGTAGCGCCCGAACATCCGGCCGATCAGCGCCTGCACCTTCTGGTTCGCATGCTGACGCTGCGAGTAGTCCTTCAGGCGCACGAACACGAGACCCGAGTTCTGGCCGCGGCCCGCGAAGCTGAAGCCGTTCACCGTGAACGCCGATTCGACGATTTCCTTCTCGTCCTTCAGCAGGTAGTCGGAAATGTTCGCGAGCGTCTTCGCGGTCGTTTCCTGCGTCGAACCCGACGGCGTCTGCACGATCACGAACATCAGGCCCTGGTCTTCATCGGGCAGGAACGACTTCGGCAGGCGCACGAACAGCAGGCCGACCGCGACGATCACGACCAGATAGATGATGAGCCAGCGGCCCGAACGCTTGATCACGTGGTGCACGCCGACGTGGTACTTGTCGCGGCTATTGTTGAACGTGCGGTTGAACCAGCCGAAGAAGCCCTTCTTCTCTTCGTGATGCCCTTGCGGGATCGGCTTCAGGATCGTCGCGCACAGCGCCGGCGTCAGAATCAACGCGACGAGCACCGACAGCACCATCGCCGACACGATCGTCAGCGAGAACTGGCGATAGATCGCGCCGACCGACCCGCCGGAGAACGCGACCGGCACGAACACCGCCGACAGCACGAGCGCCACGCCGACGAGTGCGCCGGTGATCTGGCCCATCGCCTTGCGGGTCGCCTCCTTCGGTGACAGGCCCTCTTCCGCCATCACGCGCTCGACGTTCTCGACCACCACGATCGCATCGTCGACCAGCAGGCCGATCGCGAGCACGAGGCCGAACATCGACAGCGTGTTGATCGAGAAGCCCACCAGCGACATGATCGCGAACGTGCCGAGCAGCACGACCGGCACCGCGATCGTCGGGATGATCGTCGCCCGCAGGTTCTGCAGGAACAGATACATCACGAGGAACACCAGCACGATACCTTCGAGCAGCGTCTTGACCACTTCCTCGATCGACAGCTTCACGAACGGCGTCGTGTCGTACGGATACTTCACGACGAGGCCGTGCGGGAAGAACGGTGCCAGCTCATCGATCTTCGCGCGCACGGCCTTCGCGGTCGCGAGCGCGTTCGCGTTGGTCGCGAGCTGGATACCGAGTGCCGCGGTCGGCTGACCGTTGTACTTCGTGTCGAAGTTGTAGTTTTCGCCGCCGAGGCCGATCTGCGCGACGTCCTTCAGGCGCACCTGCGAGCCGTCCTGGTTGACCTTCAGCAGGATGTTGCCGAACTGCTCGGGCGTCTGCAGCAGCGTCGATTCGGTGATCGTCGCCTGCAGCACGGTGCCCGGCTTCGCCGGCGTGCCGCCGATCTGGCCGCCCGCGATCTGCACGTTCTGCGCGGTGATCGCCGAGCTCACGTCGACCGGCGTGAGGCCGTAGTTCGTCAGGCGGGTCGGGTCGAGCCAGATCCGCATCGCGTACTGCGAGCCGAACAGCGTGACGGTACCGACGCCGTTCAGCCGGCTGATCGGATCCTTCACGTGCGACGCCACGAAGTTCGCGAGGTCGTACTTGTTCATGCTGCCGTCTTCGGAGTTGAAGGCGAGCACCAGCAGGAAGCTGCTGCTCGACTTCGTCACCGACAGGCCGAGCTGCTGCACGACCTGCGGCAGGACCGGCGTCGCGAGCGACAGCTTGTTCTGCACCTGGACCTGCGCGATGTCGGCGTTGGTTCCCGGCGCGAAGGTCAGCGTGATCGTCGCGTTGCCCGAGTCGTCACTCGTCGACGACATGTACAGGAAGTTGTCGAGACCGCTCATCTGCTGCTCGATCACCTGCGTCACCGTGTCTTCCACCGTCTTCGCGGAAGCGCCCGGGTAGTTCGCGGTGATCTGGATCGATGGCGGCGCGATCGTCGGATACTGCGAGATCGGCAGCGTGAAGATCGCCGCAACCCCGGCCAGCATCAGGATGATGGCGATCACCCACGCGAAGATCGGGCGATCGATAAAAAACTTTGCCATGAAACAGGCTCCCTGTTATTGCGCGCTCGAAGCAGCGGCGGCACTCGCCGGCGCGGCGCCCGATGCAGCGGCACCGGAAGCGGCGGCGGCGCCGGAACCGGCGGCAGCCGGTGCGGCGGTTGCGGCGGCGGCGTCCGATGCGGCACTGGCCGCCGGTGCGAGCTGCGCCGGCACCGACTTCACGGTCGCACCCGGGCGTACCTTCTCGCCGCCCTGCACGATCACGTGATCGCCCGCTTGCAGACCGCCTTCGACGATCCAGTTCTGGCCCTGCATGCCCGTCGTCTTCAGCGGACGCGGCTCGACCTTGTTGCCGGCGTTCACCACCATCGCGATCGCCTGGCCCTTCTGGTCATGCGTGACGCCGATCTGCGGCACCAGGAACGCGTTCTCGTTCACGCCTTGCTCGATCCGAGCGCGCACAAACATCCCCGGCAGCAGCACCTTGCCCGGGTTCGGGAAGACCGCACGGATCGTCACCGAGCCGGTGGCCTGGTCGACCGTCACGTCCGAGAACTGCAGCTTGCCCGGCTCCGCATAGGTCTTGCCGTCCTCGAGGATCAGCGACACCTTCGCCGCGCCCGGGCCGCTCGTCTTCAGGCGGCCGCTCTGCACGTCCTGGCGCAGCTTCAGGCCTTCGAGGCTCGACTGCGTGAGGTCGACATACACCGGGTCGAGCTGCTGCACCGTCGACATCAGCGTCGCCTGGCTCGCCTGCACGTACGCGCCCGGCGTCACTTGCGAAATGCCGACGCGGCCCGTGATCGGCGACACGACGTCCGTGTAGCCGAGGTTGATCTGCGCGGTGTCGACCGCTGCCTTGCCGGACGCGACGTCCGCCGCGGCCTGCCCTTGCGTGGCCACCGCGTTGTCGTAGTCCTGCTTGCTGACCGCGTTCGCGGCCACCAGCACCTTGTAGCGCGCGACCAGCGCGTTCTGCGTGGCGAGGTTCGCCTGCGCCTTCGCGAGCGTCGCCTTCGCGCTGTTCAGCGCGGCGATATACGGCGCCGGATCGATCTTGTAGAGACGCTGGCCGGCCTTGACGTCGGTGCCTTCGGTGAATTCACGGCGCAGCACGATGCCGTCGACCCGCGCGCGGACCTGCGCGACGAGGAACGCGCTGGTGCGGCCGGGCAGCTCGCTGAAGACCGGTACGGCTTGCGGCTGGACGGTGACGACGCCGACTTCCGGCGTTTGCGGCGGCGGTGCCGATTCTTTTTTTCCGCATGCAGCCAGGAAAACCGCGGCTGCCGCGACAGTGATCAAGCGGTATGGAACCCGTTCGACGCGCATGGAGCGACCTCTGTGTGTAACCAATGGAATAAGTGCAGCACCCGACGGGAGCGCAACACGGATGCGCCTCGCGGCGCAGATCGAACACCTGAATTACTGGACTGCTGGATACGGCACGTCGGCACGAAACCTCCATGCCGACGGGATGCAGCGAACTGCGGACTGGTACTAGGGCGGGAATCAGCAGAGTGGGATATTAACTGATTGCCACTTGGGTCATTCGATCGTAGGGTGGTATTGTATATACATTCACGAATGTATGTAAAAAGCCCGTTTGTGTCGCGCAGACCGTCCAGTCTTACGAATTATTACCAGTCGCAAGCATAGCCAATCCGCATGACGGCAAAGAGGGTTGCGGACCCTATATTCACCTACGATCGATCCAATCAGGCCTGCACATGGTCAGACGTACCAAGGAGGAGGCGCTCGAGACGCGCAATCGCATTCTCGATGCCGCCGAACACGTGTTCTTCGAGAAGGGCGTGTCGCACACGTCGCTCGCGGACATCGCCCAGCACGCCGGCGTCACGCGCGGCGCGATCTACTGGCATTTCGCGAACAAGAGCGAGCTGTTCGACGCGATGTTCGACCGCGTGTTCCTGCCGATCGACGAGCTGAAGCGGATGCCGCTCGACGCACCGGGCGGCAATCCGCTCGAGAAGATCCGCAAGATCCTGATCTGGTGCCTGCTCGGCGTGCAGCGCGACTCGCAGTTGCGGCGCGTGTTCAGCATCCTGTTCATGAAGTGCGAATACGTCGCGGACATGGAGCCTCTGCTGCAGCGCAACCGCGCGGGGATGAGCGAGGCGCTGCACATGATCGACGCCGATCTCGCGGTCGCCGTGCGGCTCAAGCTGCTGCCCGAGCGGCTCGATACGTGGCGCGCGACGCTGATGCTGCACACGCTCGTCAGCGGCTTCGTGCGCGACATGCTGATGCTGCCCGACGAGATCGACGCCGAGCAGCATGCGGAAAAGCTCGTCGACGGCTGCTTCGACATGCTGCGCTACAGCCCGGCGATGCTGAAGGAAAGAGTCTGATGGCACGGCGGGTGCCCGCGCGCCATTTGATTTTTATCGATCGGCGAGCCGGGCCGGGCCGCACAACAGCCGCGGCAATGCGCTGCCCTCCTCCGTCTCTGCGACCGGGTCAGGCCGCCTTCGCGCGATGCGCGCGAGCCCGCCGGTTCGACGCGGCCACCGAATCGCGCTTCGGCATCGGCGCGCCGGCCAGCCCGGCGATCCACGCGTCGGTCGACATCACGGCCGCGAAATTCGACTGGAACACCACCGTGTACGCGCGGTGAATCTCTTCGGCGCTCGCCGCGCCCGCTTCGTTCTCGTACGGCAACGCGCCCGTCGCATCCTCGAGATACTCGACGTTCAGTCCCGCGTGCGCCGCGTGATAGACCGTCGACGCATTGCAGTTGTGCGTCATGTAGCCGGCCACCGCGAGCGTGTCGATCCCGTGCGCGTCGAGCCATGCGGCAAGATCGGTCCCGGCGAACGAGCTCGCCTGCGCCTTCTCGATCAGGTGCGCGTACGGGCGGCCGGCGACGACCGCGTGCAGCGCGACACCGTCGGTGCCGGGCGCGAAGATCGGCGCGCCGGCCGGCGCGACATGCTGGACGACGATCACGGGCACGCCGGCCGCATGCGCGGCGTCGATCGCGCGGCCAATGTTCGCGAGCGACACGTCGAGCGGCGGATACTCGATCGGCAGGTTGCCCGTCACGTATTCGTTCTGGACGTCGATCACGATCAGCGCGCGGCGGGAAGTGGTATGCGAGGCGGTGTTCGACACGGATGGCTCCTGGTCCTGACGCGCGGCCCCGCCCCGGAACGGGACGGCCAGCGGCGCGATGCGATGCATTGTCGGGCCGCATCGCCCGCGCGGATAGTGGCCCGATAGCCATTCTTCGATAAAATCGGGCCACCACCATTCCGGAGCCCGTCATGACCGCCGTCGCGTCACCTGCCTCGCCCGCCCCGACCGTCGTCGCCGTGATCGCATACGACGGCATCAGCCCGTTCCACCTGTCGGTGCCGTCCGTCGTGTTCGGCAAGGAGCGCGACGCGGCCGCGTCGCCGGCGTTCGAGTTTCGCGTCTGCTCGGCCGAGCGCGGCCCGCTCGCGACGACGGGCGGCTTCACGATCACCGCGCCGTACGGGCTCGACGCACTCAACGACGCGGACATCGTCATCGTGCCGGCGTGGCGCGACCCGGACGAAGCGCCGCCCGACGAACTGCTCGACGCGGTGCGCGCGGTCGCCGCACGCGACGCGCAACTCGTCGGGCTGTGCCTCGGCGCGTACGTGCTCGCGGCGGCCGGCCTGCTCGACGGCCGCCCGGCCACCACGCACTGGGCGTGGGCCGACGACTTCGCGCAACGCTTTCCGCGCGTGAAGCTCGATCCCGACGTGCTGTACGTGGACGACGGCAACCTGATGACGTCGGCCGGCACGGCCGCGGGGCTCGACTGCTGCCTGCACGTCGTGCGGCGGCGCTTCGGCTCGGATGCCGCGAACCGGATCGCGCGCCGCCTCGTGATCCCGCCGCACCGCCAGGGCGGGCAGGCCCAATACGTGCCGCAGCCCGTCGCCGCGCACCCGCGCGATGCGCGGCTCGCGGGCCTGCTCGACTGGGTGCACGCGCACCTCGACGCCGCGCACAGCGTCGATTCGCTCGCCGAACGCGTGCTGATGAGCCGGCGCACGTTCACGCGCCACTTCCGCCAGGCGACCGGCACGACCGTCACCGCGTGGCTGCAGGCCGAGCGGCTCGCGCGCGCGCAGCATCTGCTGGAAACCACCGGACAATCGATCGACGCGATCGCGCAGGCAGCCGGCTACGGGTCGAGCGTGTCGCTGCGCCAGCATTTCGCGGGCGCGCTCGGCACGTCGCCGTCTGCGTATCGAAGGGAATTCCGCGGCGCCGGAGCCGATGCCGTTGCGACGCACTAATGCCCGCCGTGCGCCCGGGGGTGGGCGGGCCGTGAAGCGAATCCGGCGGTGCTCGGCCGCTCTGCCGCTCAGCCGCCGTTGATCCAGCGCGCCGCATAAAGCAGCAGCGCGACGAACACGATCATCGCCGCCCATGCCCACACGGGCACCGTGCCGGCACCGCGATGATGAAGCACGCTGGCAGCACGCCCGGTCGGTGCGCCGCCAACGTGCGGCGGCAGCGGACGCTTCGTCGCGGCCATCAGCGACGCCGGCCGCAGGAACACGTGCTGGCGCCGCTGTGCGGCCGGGTTCGCGCGATTCGGCGCGAGGCCGTGCTTCGCCTGCACGACCGCGCAGAACTCGCGGAAGAAATCGTCGGTCCACTCGCGCAGCGCATTCTCGATCTGCCGCGCCGGCAACTCGGCGAGCGGCCCGCTCGCCGTCGCCCAGACCACGTACTCGATGCTTGTGGCGTTCGCATCGTCATCGGGCAGCAGCACCAGTTCGACCTGCCCGCGCAGCACGCCGAGGCCGTCGGCCCGCGCCTTGAAATTGATCACGCGGCGCGGCCGCCCTTCCGCGTCGCCCTGCTCGCCGGCCGCATGCGCACGCACGTCGTAGCGTGCGCGCAGCGGGCCGAGCGGCACCGTGATCGTCAGCGCGAACTCGCCGTGCGCGAGCTTCACGAACGATTCGCAATGGTCGAAGCTCGCCCGCAGCAATGCGGGATCCTCGAAGGCCTCCCGCACGACAGGCGGCGCGAGCGGGACGCGTAACGTGTCGTTCAGTTCCATGATGTCTCCCCGATGAACGCGCGCCGCATCAGGACGTCTCGACGAGACTGTCGATCCGTGCGACATCGAAGGCGACGTAGTGCGCAAGCGCGGCAGCGGCCGCCTTCGGTTCCTCGTAACTCCATGCGGCGTTCTCGATCACGCCGTCTTCCGTCTGCAAGTCGAAATGCACGGCTTCGCCCCTGAACGGGCAGGCGCTCGTCACGCCCGACTTCACGAGCCTGCGCATGTTGACGTCGCCGCGCGGCAGGTAGTGGACGTCCGGCAGCCCCGCTTCCCGCACGGTCAACACGCCGTGCGAATCGGCATACGTGATGCCGCGATGGATCACGCGCACGCGATGGCGGTTCGGCACGATTTCAAGGTGAGGGGCGGCGGCGTCTGACATCGTTTCTCCTTCGGGCGGCCCGGCAGGCAGGCCGGTGACAGGAAACGAAAAAAGCCACGGCACGAATGCCGTGGCTTTCATTATGGGCGAAACTTCGTTCGATTGCGCAACCCGGGCGGGGGCCGCGTGCGGCGGGCTACTGCGCGCTCCACTGGAACGCGGCTTTCGCACCGCCCTTCGCGCCGACCGTGACGGTACGGGATTCGTCGCTACCCTGGTACGACGCCTGCACCGTATAGCGCCCCGGCGGCACCTGCACGAGCATGTACGGCCCGCGCGTGTCGGTTTTCAGCACTTCCGCGCCCTTGCCGTCGACGATCCGCACATGGACGTCGGCCAGGAATTCGCCGCCCTTGCCGGTGAAGCGCAGCGCCAGCGGCCACTTCGCCTCGTTGCGCTGGAACGCCGTCGATTCGTCCAGCCCGATGCCGCCGGACACGAAGGTGACGTCGCCTTGCTGGTGTGCGGCGGGCAAGCCGTCCGACTGCGCGTACGCGCCGGTCGCGCCGGCTGCGAGGCCGGCGGCCAACGCCGCGGCGACGGCAAATCGGGACACGTTGCGTAGATGTTGCATGGCTCTCTCCTTTGGGTCGGAACACATACGGGGCGCCACGCCACGGGGTCGGACGGCGGCGCCCGCCGCGGCCGGCCTGGCCGGCCGTCGGCCGTCGCCGGTCAGCTCAGGTCGACCGGCACGAAGATCTGTGCATTATCGCGCTGGATCAGCAGAGCAAGACTGTTGCCCGCGCCCTTCACCGCGTCGCGCAACTGCTCGGGGCTCGTGACCGGGCGGCCGTTGACCGCGAGGATCACGTCGCCGGGCTGGATGCCCGCGTTGGCGGCCGGCCCGCCGGCCTGCTGCACGATCAGCCCGTGCGACAGGTTGCTGGCGCTGCGCTCCTGCGGCGACAGCGGACGCACCGCGACGCCCAGGCGGCCCTGCTCGACCGGCCCGCCGTCGTTCGACGCGAGTTTCGCATCGGCCATCGCGCCGAGCGTCACGCTGATCGACTTCTTCGACTTGTCGCGCCAGATCTGCAGGTCGGCCTTCGAACCCGGCTTCAGGTTCGCGATCTGCGCGGGCAGCGACGTCGAATCGGCGACCGGCGAGCCGTTGACCGACAGGATCACGTCGCCCGGCTGCAGGCCCGCCTTCGCGGCCGGGCCGTTCGAATCGACGGAGCTGACGAGCGCGCCGTCCGGCTTCTGCAGCCCGAACGAGCTCGCGAGCGTCTGGTTCAGCCCCTGCACGGCAACGCCGAGACGGCCGCGGCTCACGTGGCCCGTCTTCACGAGTTCGTCCTTCACCTTGATCGCCTCGTTGATCGGGATCGCGAACGACAGGCCCTGGAAGCCGCCCGTCTGCGAGTAGATCATCGAGTTGATGCCGATCACCTCGCCCTGCAGGTTGAACAGCGGGCCGCCCGAGTTGCCGGGGTTCACCGGCACGTCGGTCTGGATGAACGGCGTGTAGTTCTCGTCCGGCAGCGCGCGCGACTTCGCGCTGATGATGCCCGACGTGACCGTGTTGTCGAAGCCGTACGGCGAACCGATCGCGACGACCCACTGGCCGACCTTGCTCTGCGCCGGATCGCCGATCTTCACGGTCGGCAGCCCGCTCGCGTCGATCTTCAGCACCGCGACGTCGGACTGCTTGTCCGAGCCGACGACCTTCGCCTTGTATTCGCGCTTGTCGGTCAGCCTGACCGTGACGACGTTCGCGCCGTCGATCACGTGCGCATTGGTGAGGATGTACCCGTCGGAGCTGATCACGAACCCGGAACCGAGGCTCGCGCTCGGCTGGTCGTCCGGCTGCGCGTCACCGCCCATGCCCGGCACCTGGCCGTAGAAGTGCTTGAAGAACTGGTAGAACGGGTCGCTCGGATCGACCGGCAGCTGCGGCTGCGGCACGCGCCGCGCCACCTGCTTCACGACGTGCTTCGCGCTGATGTTCACGACCGCCGGACCGTAGGTCTCGACGAGCCCGGAGAAATCGGGGATGCCGGTCTTCGCGGCCGCTTCGGCCGGCATCAGCGCGGCCGCCTGCGCGGGCGTGATGATCTGCGGATCGGCGCGGCGGGTGCCGGCGACATAGCCGGCCGACAGGGCAGCCGCCACGGCGACCGCGACGGCGCCGCGCGCAAGGAATCGGGTGTTCATCGTAGGACCTCCTCTTTGTTAGGACGCAGCGTAACGACCCTGACTTAAAGGAGGCTTAATCAGCCTTAAGCGGAGCTTAAGCGGGCCGGCAAGGCCCGTCCGACAGCGCTCTTCACACGGATTCGGACTGCCGCGGCGCCTCGGCCGGCATCTCGGCGTCGCGGAACACGACGCTGACGAGCAGGCCGCCCGCGGCCGCGTCGCCGAGCGACACCGTCGCGCCCTGCTGCGCCGCCACGCGCTTGACGATCGCGAGCCCGAGCCCGCTGCCCGACAAGTCGGCACGCGCCCGCGCGGAGCTGTCGCGGTAGAAGCGGTCGAACACGCGCTCGCGCTCGTCGGCAGGGATGCCGGGCCCGCTGTCGCCGATCTGGACGCACGCGCGGCCGGCCGCGTCGGAGGTCAGCGACACGTCGATGCGGCCGCCGTCCGGCGTGTACTTCACCGCGTTGTCGAGCAGGTTGCCGAACATCACGCGCAGCGCGCCGACATCCGCGACGACGCTCGCCGCGCGCGTCTCCTCGAAGCCGAGATCGATGTCGCGCCGCTGCGCGAGCGGCGCATGCGCGGCCACGCATTCGGCCAGCAGCGCCTGCAGGTCGACCGGCTCGCGCATCGTCGCGCCGTCCGGCTCGGCGCGGGCGAGCGCGAGCAACTGCTCCGCGAGGCGCGTCGCGCGCGTGACGCCGTCCTGGAGATCCGCGACCGCCTCGCGGCGCGACGCATCGTCCTTTGCGCGTGCGACGAGCTGCGCCTGGATCTGCACGGCCGCGAGCGGCGTGCGCAGTTCGTGCGCGGCGTCGGCCACGAACGCCTTCTGCGTGTCGAGCGCGGCCGACAGCCTCGCGAGCAGCCCGTTCAGCGCGCGCACGAGCGGCTGCACCTCGAGCGGCAGGCGCTCGTCGGGCAGCGGATCGAGCGCTTCCGGCCGGCGCGCCTCGACCGCGCGCGTCACGCGGCCGAGCGGCGCAAGCCCGCGCCCGACGATCACCCACACGGCCGCGCCGAGGAACGGCAGCAGCACGATCAGCGGCCACAGCGTGCGCAGCGCGACGTTCGCCGCGAGCCGGTTGCGCACCGACAGCGGCTGCGCGAGCTGCACGACGTTGTCGCCGACGATCGCGCCGTACACGCGCCATTCGCCGCGATCGGTGCGCTCGGTCGAGAAGCCGAGCTCCGCACGCGGCGCGATCGGCGCGCGCGGATGCGAGAAGTACATCAGCACGCCGTTGCGGTTCCAGATCTGGATCACGATGCCTTCATCGCCGTTGGTCCGCGAGCCGAACACCTGCGAGAACGGCTCGGACGGCAGCGCCGCGGCGATTTCCTGCAGCTGGTAGTCGAACAGCTCGTTCGCCTCGGCGAGCGCCTGCCGGTAGATCAGCCAGCCGGCGAGGCCGACGCCCGCGACGACGATCGCGAGCAGCCAGATCAGCAATTGATGACGAATCGACCTCACGCGTCAGCTTTCCTTGACGACCATGTAGCCGAGCCCGCGCACGTTGCGGATCAGGTCCGAGCCGAGCTTCTTGCGCAGTGCGTGGATGTAGACCTCGACCGTGTTGCTGCCGATCTCCTCGCCCCAGCCGTACATCTTTTCCTCGAGCTGGCTCTTCGACAGCACCGCGCCGGGCCGCGCGAGCAGCGCCTCGAGCAGCGCGAACTCGCGCGCGGACAGCGCGACGGGCGCGCCGTCGAGCGTCACCTGGTGCGAAGCGGGATCGAGCGTCAGCGCGCCGTGGCGGATCAGCGACTCGCTGCGCCCGGCCTGGCGGCGGATCAGCGCGCGCATCCGCGCGCCGAGTTCGTCGAGGTCGAACGGCTTGACGAGGTAATCGTCGGCGCCCGCGTCGAGCCCCTTCACGCGATCGGCGATGGCGTCGCGCGCGGTGACGATCAGCACCGGCAGCGACAGCCCGCGCGCGCGCAGCGTGCGCAGCACGTCGATGCCGTCGCGCTTGGGCAGGCCGAGGTCGAGCAGCAGCAGGTCGTACGTCTCGCCGCCGAGCGCCGTGAGCGCCGCGTCGCCGTCCTGCACCCAGTCGACCGCAAAGCCGTCCGAGCGCAGCGCCTTGCGCACGCCCTCGGCAATCATTCGGTCGTCTTCGACAAGCAGAATCCGCATCGGGACAGGCATCCATGGGTCGGGTGAAACACGCCGATCATTGTAGCGCCGCGAATCGCGTGCGCGGCATGCCCGCCGCAAAGTGATGCCTCAATGCGGCACGACACGCGATTTCGGCGGGCATTTGCCCACTTGTCTCTACAATGTGCGCTTGCGCGCGACGCACGCGCCGCCCGAGCCCCTGCTTACCCGTATTCGTCCATGCCGATTTCCGCCCTTTCCGCCCGGTTCGCCCCCCGCGCTCAAGTCTGCCTGCGCGCAGCCGCCGTCGTCGCCACCTGCGCCGCGCTGGCCTTCGCGCCGCCCGCGCAAGCCCGCAAGAAATTCCACAAGGAAGCGCGCAAGACCGCCGTCGTGTCGCCCGCCGCGCGTGCGGCCGGCCTGCCGGCATCCGTGCTCGTCGCGCTGCAGCGCGCGAAGGTGCCGGCGTCGGCGATGAGCGTCGTCGTCGAGCGCGTCGGCGACCCGGAACCGCTGATCGCATGGAACGCGAGCCGGCCGATGCTGCCGGCGTCGACGATGAAGCTCGTCACGACCTTCTCGGGCCTGTCGATCCTCGGCCCCGACTTCCGCTGGCGCACGACCGCCTACACGGACGGCACGGTCGACCCCGACGGCACGCTGCAGGGCAACCTGTACATCAAGGGCACCGGCGATCCGAAGCTCGTGCCCGAAGAGCTGATCGACCTCGTCGACAAGATCCGCAAGGCCGGCATCAAGCGCGTGGCCGGCGGCCTCGTGCTCGACAAGAGCTATTTCGCGGCATCGACGCGCGACCTGCCGTCGTTCGACGACGACGTGAGCGCGCCGTACAACGTCGGCCCCGATCCGCTGCTGTACGCGTTCAAGGCCGTATCGTTCACGGTCACGCCGGGCGACGACGGCAAGGTGGCCGTCGACGTGCTGCCGCCGCTCGCGGACCTGTCGATCGACAACCAGCTGGTCGAAGGCACGGGCTCGTGCAGCGCGGCCGCCGCGGCCGCGCGCCCGACGCTGACGGCCGGCGCCGGGATGATGACGGCATCGTTCGCCGGCGACTATCCGCTGCGCTGCGGCGCGCGCACCACCAACCTCGCGATCCTCGATCACACGACGTTCTTCGCGCGCGGCTTCCTCGCGCTGTGGCGGCAGGACGGCGGCACGATCGCGGGGCCCGTGAGCGAAGGCAAGGTGCCGACCACCGCGCGGCCCGTCGCCGTGCATCACAGCCCGGTGCTCGGCAGCATCGTCTACGACATCAACAAGTTCAGCAACAACGTGATGGCGCGCAACCTGTTCCTGACGATCGGCGCGGTCAGCGGCAGGCCGCCCGCGACGCCCGAGCAGTCGAGCCGCGCGATCCAGGCGTTCCTGCAGAAGAACGGCATCGCGATGCCGGACCTCGCGCTCGAAAACGGCTCGGGGCTGTCGCGCGAAGAGCACGTGAGCGCGCTGTCGCTCGCCGCGCTGCTGCAGGCAGCGAACGCGAGCCCGGTCGCACAGGCGTTCGTCGATTCGCTGCCGATCGCCGGCATCGACGGCACGATGAAGAACCGCCTCACCAACGCCGGCGTGCTCGGCAACGCGCACATCAAGACCGGCACGCTGCGCGACGTGCGCGCGATCGCCGGTTACGTCGCCGGCGCCGACGGCCAGAGCTACGTCGTCGTCAGCTTCATCAACAACGACCAGGCGGAAGGCGCGCGCGCCGCGCACGACACGCTGCTCGAATGGATCTACGCGGGCGCGCACTGACGGCTCGCGCGCCGCGATGCGGCGCATCCCCGCCCCGCTGGCGGCGTGCGCCGGCCACGAGGCGGCACCGCGCATCGGGCAGCCTTGGCGGGCAGCCCGTGCGGCCTGCCGCCGCCTCGCATACGGAATCCCGCCGTTCGCCGTTTTGAAACGAGCACCGCCACCGGCGCGCGACGCATCGCACGCCAGCCGTGCCCGTAAAACGGGGCCGCACCGCCCGGCCTCGCGCCGCACGGTTTCCGTAGAAACCCTGTCCTCAGAGGGAACCCTCTACGCTGCCCCCTCGCCTAGCGCGTGGCGATTGCGTAGGCTGTTGGCCTGACCGATATCTACAACGGGCCACGCGCCCGGCCTCACGGCTTGCAGGGGAAAGGAGGAGACACGCCCATGCGATTCGACGTCGAATTGCTTCTGCTCGCGCTGGCGCCCGTCTTCCTGCTCTGCATCGCATGGGAAGCCTGGCACCTCGCCCGCACACGTGCGCAGGACCATGTCTATGCGTGGCGCGACACGCTGTGCAATGCTGCGCTCGCGCTGATGCACCAGGGCGCGGACAAGATCGCGTGGCTCTTCGTGATCCCCGTCTATGCGTACTGCTACCGGCACTATCGCCTGTTCACGTGGCACGACGGCTGGCTGTCGTTCGCGGTGCTGTTCGTCGCGCAGGACTTCCTCTACTACGTGTTCCATCGCGCGAGCCATCGCGTGCGCTGGCTGTGGGCCGCGCACGTCGTGCACCACTCGTCCGAGCGGATGAATTTCTCGACCGCGTTCCGCCAGAGCCTGATGTACCCCGTCGCGGGCATGTGGGTGTTCTGGCTGCCGCTCGCGTTCGCCGGCTTTCCGCCGCAACAGGTCGTCGGCATCGTGCTGATCAACCTCGCGTTCCAGTTCTTCGTGCACACGCAGGCGATCGGCAAGCTCGGCTGGCTCGAGTACGTGCTCAACACGCCGTCGATCCACCGCGCGCACCATGCGCGCAACCCGCGCTACATCGACCGCAATTACGCAGGCGTCCTGGTGATCTGGGATCGCCTGTTCGGCAGCTATGTCGAGGAAACACCGGACGACCCGCCGCAGTACGGGATCGTCGAGCGGCTCGGCTCGAACAACCCGCTCGTCGCGACGTTCCACGAGTGGGTGTCGATGGCGGCCGACGCGTTGCGCGTCGACGGATGGCGCAACAAGCTGCGCGCGATTTTCGGCCCGCCCGAATGGGCGAGCGCTTATCATGCGCAGGTTGCCGAGGCCGCGAACCAGGACCCGCGCACCGTGCCGCTTGCGGCTGCGCGCGACCAATAACCGTTTCAGCCAACGGCCGCCGCGCAGCCCGGTTCCGAGCAGGCACGCGGCAGATGAGAAACACATCAGGCCATATCTACGAGGAGATCAAACGATGCAGTCACAACAACAATTCCCGTCGCATACCCGGCAACGCCTGCTGCGCACCGCGCAGGCCGTGATCGCGGGCGCCGCGCTCGCGCTGCTCGCCGCATGCGGCGGCGGTGACGACAACAACAGCAGCAGCGCGTCGAACACGCCGCCTTCCGGCGTGAAGATGCAGATCGTGTCGTTCGGCGACAGCCTGTCCGACGCCGGCACCTATTCGCAGATCAAGCTCGGCTTCGGCGGCGGCCGCTTCACGACCAACCCCGGCCAGGTGTGGGCGCAGGACGTCGCGCAGTACTACGGCGACACGCTGCAGCCCGCGAACCAGGGCGGCTTCGGCATTCCGCTGCAAGCCACCGGCGGCCTCGGCTACGCGCAGGGCGGCTCGCGCGTGACGCTGCAGCCGGGCATCGGCCATGCCGACGCGAGCGTGCCGAACGCCGACTTCGCGCAAGCGACCACGACGCCGATCGCCGACCAGGTCAAGCAGTACCTGACGCAGCACGGCAGCTTCAACGCAGGCCAGATCGTGCTGGTCAACGGCGGCGCGAACGACATCTTCTACCAGGCGCAGGTCGCGCAGGCGCAAGGCAACACGCCGGCCGCGCAACTCGCGGCGGCGCAGGCGATCGGCCTGGCCGCGCAGCAGCTCGGCGGGATCGTCCAGCAGATCGTCGCGGCAGGCGCGACGCACGTGTTCGTGTCGAACGTGCCGGACATCGGCAGCACGCCGCTCGCGCTGCAGGGCGGCACGCAGGCCGCGTTCACGCAACTGTCGGGGCTGTTCAACAAGACGCTCGCCGGCACGCTGGCCGCGCTGAAGGTCGACACGACGAAGGTCGCGCTGCTCGACACGTTCACGTGGCAGGACGGCATCGCGGCCAACTACCAGGCGAACGGCTTCAGCGTGTCGAACACCGACACCGGCTGCAACCTGAAGGCGATGGTCCAGGCCGCGACGCAATATGGCGTCGCGAACGCAACCGCATTCGGCTCGTCGCTGTTCTGCTCGCCGCAAACCTACACGGTCCCGAACGCGGACCAGACCTACATGTTCGCCGATATGGTCCACCCGACGACGCGCCTGCACGCACTGTTCGCACAGTTCGTGGAGAAGCAGATCGCGGCTTCGGGCGTCGGCAAGTAAGCGGCACACAAACGGACCGACGCCGGCCGGCACGCGCGTCGCGCGGCCCGCGCGTTCTCCCCGAAAAAAAACGCCCGACCGGTTCGCCGGTCGGGCGTCTTTCATTCGCGGGCCGTGGCTTGCCCGAGTCGTCAGTCGCGCGCTTCGAACGCGGCCGCCGCACGACCGAGACGATCGTTGACGGCAATCCATTCGACGGTCTCGGGCAGCTTCTCGACGAGAATGCGCGCGACCTGCGCCCGGTCGAGCGCACGCAGCATCCCGTACAGGTCGCGCGCGTAGGCCTGCGGATCTTCCGGCGCGGCGATGAAATGCACGCCGTCGGCCTGCGCCCAGCGTCCCGCGCGCGACGCGCGAGCGACGAGCGCGACCCGCTCGCCGTCGGTTTGCGCGGCCGCGAGCAGCGGCTCGAGCGCATCGAACGGCAGCAGCGCGAGCGGCGTGCGCGGCGCGTAATGCGCCTTCAGCGTGCCGGACGCACGCGGCGCGGTCGCGTCGCTGCCGTCCGGCAGCCGCGGCGCGCGGCCGAGCACGTCGGCGATCTGCTGCGGCGTCACGTGGCCCGGGCGCAGCAGCGCCGGGAAGCCGCGCGACAAATCGAGGATCGTCGATTCGATGCAAACTTTCGTTCACGAGGCAGGCCGCCTTCCCGCCCATATCGCCGCCGAGCTGGGTTCGTACCGTTATCGCGTGTTCGTCGAGCAGCTCGGCTGGCAGCTGCCGTCCGAAGACGAAAAATTCGAGCGCGATCAGTACGATCGCGACGATACCGTCTACGTATTGGGACGCGATGCGAATGGGGAGATATGCGGTTGCGCGCGGCTGCTGCCGACCACCCGCCCCTACCTGTTGCAGGAAGTGTTCCCGCACCTGCTGGCCGACGAGCATCCGGCGCCGCGCTCCGCCCACGTCTGGGAGCTGTCGCGCTTCGCGGCGACCCCCGAGGAAGGGGCCGATGCCGGCAGCCTGGCCTGGTCGGTGCGGCCGATGCTCGCCGCCGCCGTGGAGTGCGCGGCACGGCGCGGCGCGCGCCAGTTGATCGGGGTCACGTTCTGCAGCATCGAGCGGCTGTTCCGCCGGATCGGCGTGCATGCCCACCGGGCCGGCGCACCGGTGTCGATCGACGGGCGCATGGTGGTGGCATGCTGGATCGACATCGACGCGCAGACGCTGGCCGCGCTCGACCTCGACCCGGCGCTTTGCGCGTCGCAACCCGAAGCGGCCTGAATGCCGACTTCGGATGCGCCGCCGTCGAGCACATGCACGGTGTCGCCGAATTCGTCGCGGACGTGCTGCGCGGTCGTCGGGCTCACATGGCCGAACCGGTTCGCGGACGGCGCGGCAACGCCGCCGTGCCCGCCGCGCCGCGTGCTGAATGCGGCCAGCAGCGCCTGCGCGACCGGATGCGACGGGCAGCGCAGCCCGACCGAATCCTGGCCGCCGCTCACGGCGTCCGGAATGCGCGCATGGCGCTTCAGGATCAGCGTCAGCGGGCCGGGCCAGAACGCATCGATCAGCTTCCGCGCATCGTCGGGCAGGTCTTCGACCCAGTAGCCCGGATCGCCGCCCGGCGGCAGGTGCACGATCACCGGATGGTTCGCCGGCCGCCCTTTCGCCGCGTAGATGCGCGCGACGGCCTCGGGATTCGCCGCGTCGCCGCCGAGCCCGTAGACGGTTTCGGTCGGGAACGCGACGAGTTGCCCCGCGTCGAGCAGCGCAGCGGCCGCGTCGATCTGCGCGGGCGTCACGGAGTTCGGGAGATCGATGGACATCGGCTGGCGCCTCAGTCGAGCGGCACGCGCAGCAGCTGCGCGCACGCGGTAGCCGCGGCGACGGCTTCGTCGCGCGTCGGGGCCGTGAAGTTCACGTGCCCCATCTTGCGACCGACGCGCGCGTCTTCCTTGCCGTACAGGTGCAGGTGCGCAGCCGGCATCGCCGCGACCGTGTCCCACGGCGGCGTGACGGCATCGGCTGCGGCACCGTTCGGGAACCACACGTCGCCGAGGATGTTCAGCATCGCGGCCGGCGAATGCTGGCGCGGGTTGCCGAGCGGCATGCGCGTCATCGCGCGCACCTGCTGCTCGAACTGGCTCGTTGCGCACGCATCGACCGTGTAGTGACCGGAGTTGTGCGGGCGCGGCGCCATCTCGTTCGCGACGAACGAGCCGTCTTCCAGCACGAAGAATTCGACGCACAGCACGCCGACGTAGCCGAGCGTATCGGCGATCCGCACGGCCGCCTGCTGCGCCTCTTCGACACGCGCGGCATCGGCGGCCGGCGCGGGCACCACCGTCAGCGCGAGGATGCCGTTGTGGTGCGTGTTCTGCGCGAGCGGGAACGCGGCCGAGCGGCCGTCCGCGCCGCGCGCGATCAGCGCCGACACTTCGTATTTCAGCGGCAGGCGCTTCTCGAGCACGCACGGCACGCCGCCGAGCGCCGCATGCGCGTCGCGCGCTTCCTGCGCGGTGCGCACGCGCACCTGGCCCTTGCCGTCGTAGCCGAGGCGTGC
Source organism: Burkholderia sp. LFS061 (assembly GCF_047978125.1). NCBI lineage: Bacteria > Pseudomonadati > Pseudomonadota > Betaproteobacteria > Burkholderiales > Burkholderiaceae > Burkholderia > Burkholderia sp. LFS061. The sequence continues at coordinate 26,415 of NZ_JBFPFS010000037.1, forward strand.
CGTCTTCAGGATGCCCGGCAGCACCGCGTCGAGCGCGGCATCGTCGAGCGCGGCGAGCGCCGCCGACGATTCGATCACGACGTGCGGCGCAACGGGTACGCCCGACGCCTCGATGAAGCGCTTCTCCGCGATCCGGTCCTGCGCAACAGCGACGCAGCGGCCGGCCGGCGCGACGAACGTCGTGCGCGCGAGGAAATCGAGGCTCGCGGCCGGCACGTTCTCGAACTCCGTCGACACCGCGTCGCACAGGCCGGCCAATTCGGCGAGCGCGGCTTCGTCGTCGTAGGCCGCGCGCAGGTGGCGGTCGGCGACCGCGCCGGCAGGGCTCGTCGGATCGGGATCGAGCACGGCGACGCGATAGCCCATCGACTGGGCGGCAAAGCAGAACATGCGGCCGAGCTGGCCACCGCCGACCATGCCCAGCCACGCGCCGGGCAGGATCGGGGAAACGGAATCAGGAGTTGCGGTCATGTCAGTGGTCGGTCGCGGCGGGCGCTGCCCGCCGCAGTGGGAAGAGTCAGGCAGCCGCGACGCGCGGCCGCCGGTGCGCCGTCATTCCAGCGGCGGCAGCACCATCGCGTGCGCGGCTTCGTTCTGGCGCACGCGGAACGCGGCGAGCCGGTTCGCGTAATCGGCCGACGTGCCGGACAGGATCGACACCGCGAACAGCGCGGCATTCGCGGCACCGGCCTCGCCGATCGCGAACGTCGCGACGGGCACGCCCTTCGGCATCTGCACGATCGAGTGCAGCGAATCGACACCCTTCAGGTACTTGCTCGCGACCGGCACGCCGAGCACCGGCACCGTGGTTTTCGCGGCCAGCATGCCGGGCAGGTGCGCGGCGCCGCCGGCGCCCGCGATGATCGCGCGCAGCCCGCGCTCGCGCGCCTTCTCCGCATAGTCGAACATCTCGTCGGGCATCCGGTGCGCGGACACCACCTTCGCTTCGTACGGCACGCCGAATTCCTGCAGGATCGCTACCGCGTGCTTCATCACGTCCCAGTCGGAACTCGAACCCATCAGCACGCCGACGAGCGGCGCGCTGTGCGTGTGGGCAGTCTGGACTTCACTCATTTCGTGGATTTCCTGTCGACCGGAGTTAGCGCTTCAGCGCTTATGTCGGCCGGAGTTGGTGCTTCAGCACTTACTCCGGCCCCATGCTTCGCATCCGGTCCCATGCAAAGCTCGCTCAGGCGAGCGACTGGCCCGTGATGCGCTCGAGCGCTTCCTGGTACTTCGCGGCCGTCTTTTCGACGACGTCGGCCGGCAGCGCCGGCGCCGGCGCCGTCTTGCCCCACGGCTGCGCCTCGAGCCAGTCGCGCACGAACTGCTTGTCGAACGACGGCGGGTTCGTGCCGACCTGGTACTGGTCGGCCGGCCAGAAGCGCGACGAATCGGCCGTCAGCACTTCGTCCATCAGGTACAGCTTGCCGTGGTTGTCGAGGCCGAATTCGAACTTCGTATCGGCGATGATGATGCCGCGCGTCGCCGCGTAGTCGGCCGCTTCCTTGTACAGCCTGATCGAGATGTCGCGGATCGTCGCGGCCAGCTCGGTGCCGATGCGGCGCTCGGTTTCCTCGAACGTGACGTTCTCGTCGTGCTCGCCCATCTCGGCCTTCGCGGCCGGCGTGAAGATCGGCTCGGGCAGCTTCTGCGCGTTCTGCAGGCCTTCCGGCAGCTGTACGCCGCACACGGCGCCCGACGCCTGGTATTCCTTCCAGCCGCTGCCGGCCAGGTAGCCGCGCACGACCGCTTCGATCATGATCGGCTCGAGGCGCTTGACGACCACGCCGCGGCCCGTCACCTGCTCGACCTCGTCGGCCGCGACGACCGCTTCCGGCGCGTCGCCCGTCAGGTGGTTCGGCACGATGTGCGCGAGCTTGTCGAACCAGAAGTTCGCCATCTGATTCAGCACGCGGCCCTTGTTCGGAATCGGCTCGCCCATCACCACGTCGAATGCCGACAGGCGGTCGGTCGTGACGATCAGGAGCTTGTCGTTGCCGACCGCGTAGTTATCGCGGACCTTGCCGCGACCGAGGAGCGGCAGCGAGCGGAGCGTGGATTCGTAAAGGGTAGACATCGTCTTTTCGCAGATAAGGAGCCAAACAAAAAGGGAAACGCCGTTCCCCGCGGCAGGCGGGAACGGCGGTCTTGCAATACGTCGGCGAACCGGCCGGGCAGTGCCCGGGCGGTTGCCGGCCGGCCCTCGTTCGGCCGGACGGAACGGCTGCCTGGGGCCGGATCACATCCGGCCTGGCTGCCCGCCCCTGCCAAACGACAGAATCGGGCGGGGCAATCGTACTACAGTCTCAGCGCACGACCTGCGCGAGCGCGCCGGACTTGTACTGCTCGGCGATCTTGTCGAGCGACACCGGCTTGATCTTCGCGGCCTGACCTTCGCAGCCGAACGCGAGGTAGCGGTCGACACAGACCTGCTTCGCCGCTTCGCGCGCGGGCTTCAGGTAGTCGCGCGGATCGAACTTGCCCGGGTTCTCGAACAGGTAGCGGCGGATCGCGCCGGTGATCGCGAGACGCAGGTCGGTGTCGATGTTGATCTTGCGCACGCCGTGCTTGATGCCTTCCTGGATTTCCTCGACCGGCACGCCGTAGGTTTCCTTCATGTCGCCGCCGAACTGGCGGATTTCTTCCAGCAGCTCCTGCGGCACCGACGACGAACCGTGCATCACGAGGTGCGTGTTCGGGATGCGCGCGTGGATTTCCTTGATGCGCTGGATCGACAGGATGTCGCCCGTCGGCTTCTTCGAGAACTTGTACGCGCCGTGCGACGTGCCGATCGCGATCGCGAGCGCATCGCACTGCGTGAGCTTCACGAAATCGGCCGCCTGCTCCGGATCGGTCAGCAGCTGCTCGCGGGTCATCGTGCCTTCCGCGCCGTGGCCGTCTTCCTTGTCGCCCTTCATCGTCTCGAGCGAGCCGAGCACGCCGAGTTCGGCTTCGACCGTCACGCCGATCGAGTGCGCCATCTCGACGACCTTGCGCGACACGTCGACGTTGTACTCGTACGACGCGACCGTCTTGCCGTCGGCTTCGAGCGAACCGTCCATCATCACGCTCGTGAAGCCGCTGCGGATCGCGCCCATGCAAACCGCCGGCGACTGGCCGTGATCCTGGTGCATCACGACCGGGATGTGCGGATACGACTCGACCGCCGCTTCGATCAGGTGGCGCAGGAACGGCTCGCCCGCGTACTTACGCGCGCCGGCCGATGCCTGCATGATCACGGGCGCGCCGACCTGGTCCGCTGCCGCCATGATCGCCTGGACCTGCTCCAGGTTGTTCACGTTGAAGGCCGGCAGGCCGTAACCGTGCTCTGCCGCGTGATCCAGCAATTGACGCATTGATACGAGAGGCATTGTGGAACTCCTTGAATGAAAACCGGTGCGCCCTGACGCCGGCGCGGCACCCGCCCTCGTTCAAACCGGGGCGGCGCGGCGCGGCTGAGCGTCGAATAGCCGCATTTTATCGCGAAGCGCCTCCGATTCCGACCGCCCGGTGGCACCCGCTCGCAATTTGTTACGTTCGCACGGCACAATGCGGGCAAAAAGGAGAAAAAAAGCCGCGCGGGGCTTCGGACCCCGCGCGGCTTTAGCGCGAAAAACGGTGCCGGATCGAGTTCGATCGACCCGGGTCGCCGGCAAGGTGCCCGGCGAACGCCCGACTCAATAGTGCTCGCCGACGCGCACGATCTTCAGCGTGTTGGTGCCGCCCGCCTGACCCATCGGTTCGCCGACGGTCAGCACGACCATGTCGCCGTGCTGCACGTAGCCCTGCTTGACGACGAGCTCGAGCGCCGCCTGCAGCGCCGAGTCGCGGTCGCTGTTGAAGTCGACGTGCAGCGGCGTCACGTTGCGATACAGCGCCATCGTGCGCTCGCTGCCGACGCGCGGCGTCAGCGCGAAGATCGGCACGTGCGTGTAGTGACGCGACATCCACAGCGCGGTCGCGCCCGATTCGGTCAGCGCGATGATCGCCTTCGCGCCCAGGTGGTACGCGGTGAACAGCGCGCCCATCGCGATCGACTGGTCGATCCGCGTGAACGTGCGGTCGAGGAAATCCTTGTCCAGTTCGACGTGTTCCGACTTTTCCGCCTCGACGCACACGGCCGCCATCGTCTCGATCGTGACGACCGGGTACTTGCCGGCGGCCGTCTCGGCCGACAGCATCACCGCGTCGGTGCCGTCGAGCACCGCGTTCGCGACGTCCGACACTTCCGCGCGGGTCGGCACCGGCGCGTAGATCATCGATTCCATCATCTGCGTCGCGGTGATCACGAGCTTGTTCGACTCGCGCGCCATCCGGATCATCCGCTTCTGCAGCGCCGGCACGGCCGCGTTGCCGACTTCCACCGCGAGGTCGCCGCGCGCGACCATGATGCCGTCGGACGCGTCGAGGATGCTCTGCAGCGCCGGAATCGCCTCCGCGCGCTCGATCTTCGCGATCATCTTCGGCTTGATGCCGTACGGCGCGCCCGCGATGTTCGCGAGCTGGCGCGCCATTTCCATGTCGGTCGCATTCTTCGGGAACGACACCGCCACCAGGTCCGCGCCGAGCGACATCGCGGTGCGGATGTCTTCCATGTCCTTCGCGGTCAGCGCCGGCGCCGACAGGCCGCCACCCTGGCGGTTGATCCCCTTGTTGTTCGACAGCTCGCCGCCCACCTTGACGATCGTGTGGATCTCGTCGCCGAGCACGCGCTCGACGGTCAGCACGATCAGGCCGTCGTTCAGCAGCAGCAGGTCGCCCGGCTTCAGGTCGCGCGGCAGTTCCTTGTAGTCGAGGCCGACCCGCTCGTCGTTGCCGAGTTCGCAGGCCGCGTCGAGGATGAACGGCTGACCGGGCGCGAGCGTCGTCTTACCGTTCTCGAACTTGCCGACGCGGATCTTCGGGCCCTGGAGGTCGGCCATGATCGCGATCTCGCGGCCAACCTTGCGGGCGGCCTCGCGCACCATCTCGGCGCGCTGGCGGTGATCGTCGGCCGTGCCGTGCGAAAAATTGAGCCGCACGACGTCGAGGCCCGCCTGCATCATCTGCAGCAGAATCTCCGGCGAACTGGAAGCCGGGCCGATCGTGGCGACTATCTTGGTGGCGCGCTGCATGAAACTCCTCATCTGGATCAAGGTGGATGCGCTGGGTGAAACGCTGCGAGAGCCGGACACGGCGGGCCCAGCGGCGGCCGTTCCGGAGGGCGTGCCGGTGCTTGCGCCCGGCATCGCTTTGTTCTGAATCTCGTGGTGCTGCATGGCCGCGTCGCCAGCGGCCGCCGGTGCGCGCGGGGTGGAGTTCGCCCGCGCGGGCGCGCGTTTGCGCTTGCCCGCGCCGGCCGGCTGCTCCGCTTTCGCGGAGCGCGCGGCCTTCGTCACCCCTGCGCGCGCCGCCACGCTCAGGCCGCCCGCGTTTCGAGCACTTCCACCGCCGGCAGCTTCTTCCCCTCGAGGAACTCGAGGAAGGCGCCGCCGCCCGTCGAGATGTAGCTGACCTGGTCGTGGATGCCGTACTTCGCGATGGCCGCGAGCGTGTCGCCGCCGCCCGCGATCGAGAACGCGGACGATTTGGCGATCGCTTCGGCGAGCGTCTTGGTGCCGTTGCCGAACTGGTCGAACTCGAACACGCCGACCGGGCCGTTCCACACGATCGTGCCGGCCTTCTCGAGCTGGCTCGCGAGCGCCTTGGCCGTATCGGGGCCGATGTCGAGGATCATGTCGTCCGCTTCGATGTCGGCGACCTGCTTCACCGTGGCCGCGGCCGTCGGCGAGAATTCCTTGGCCGTCACGACGTCGGTCGGGATCGGCACCGATGCGCCGCGCTCGCGCGCTTCGTCGATGATCGCCTTCGCCTCGTTGACGAGGTCGGCTTCCGCGAGCGACTTGCCGATCGGCAGACCGGCCGCGAGCATGAACGTGTTCGCGATGCCGCCGCCGACGATCAGCTGGTCGACCTTGCCGGCCAGCGACTTCAGGATCGTCAGCTTGGTCGACACCTTCGAGCCGGCGACGATCGCCACCAGCGGACGCGCCGGGTTGCCGAGCGCCTTGCCGAGCGCGTCGAGTTCGGCGGCCAGCAGCGGGCCCGCGCACGCGACCGGCGCGTACTTCGCGATCCCGTGCGTGGTCGCTTCCGCGCGGTGCGCGGTGCCGAACGCGTCGTTCACGTACACGTCGCAGAGCTTCGCCATCTTTTGCGCGAGCTCGTCCGAATTCTTCTTCTCGCCCTTGTTCACGCGGCAGTTCTCGAGCAGCACGACCTGGCCCGGTGCGACGTTCACGCCGTTCTCGACCCAGTTCGACACGAGCGGCACGTCGCGGCCGAGCAGCTCGGCGAGGCGCTTCGCGACCGGCGCGAGCGAATCTTCCGGCTTGAATTCGCCTTCGGTCGGACGGCCGAGGTGCGACGTGACCATCACGGCCGCGCCGGCGTCGAGCGCGGCCTGGATGGCCGGCACGGACGCGCGCACGCGCGTGTCCTCGGTGATGTTGCCGTGATCGTCCTGCGGGACGTTCAGGTCGGCGCGGATGAACACCCGCTTGCCGGCGAGCTGGCCGGCGGCGATCAGGTCGGTAAGACGCTTGACTTGGCTCATGTTGAACAGATTGAAGTAGTGGATGGGGAAAGGGGGTTCACGCTGGACGTGCGCGGGCTGCCGCGAAAGGGCGCCGGATGCGGCCGTGGCTGGCGGTTCGCATGACGCGCACGGGTAAAAAATCTCGAACGGGCATTCTAGCCGATCCACCCGGCAGACTGACCCGTGCGGCGGCGAATTCCGCCTATTTGGGATCGCGCGCGACAGCGGCTCCATTGCCGCAGCGCAGCAATTCACGCGCGCGAGTGGCCGGCGCCCGGCGGGCCGGAACGGCGGCCCATCAGAAAATCACGCGCAGCGCGGTGAATACGAGCATCCCGACGACGATCGTGCCGAGCATGCTGCGCCGCCACAAGAACCAGCCGAGGCCGGCGAGCGCCGCGTAGAACGGATGGTTGGACAGCGCGAACGACAGCCCGGCCGGCGTTTCGAGCACGTCGGGCAGCACGACGGCGACGAGCGCGGCCGCCGGCGCGTAGCGCAGCGCGCGCTGCGCGCGTTCGGGCAACACGGTGCGCTCGCCGCCGATCAGAAACAGCGCACGCGTGACGGCCGTGACGATCGTCATCCCGACGATGACGATCCAGATCTCGGTCGCGCTCATTCGACCTCCTTCTCGCGCACGGTTTCGGTGCGGATGCGCCGCCAGTCGGCCCGTTCGACGAAGAAATCGGCCATGCTGCCGGCCGCGAGCGCGGCGAGCACCGCGAGCGGCAGCGCGAGCCGGTACGGCAGGTCGAACGCGACGAGCGACACGATGCCCGCCACCGCGACGGCCGCGAGCGTCGAGCGGTTCGCGACCGCCGACACCATGATCGGGATCAGCGCGAGCGTGCCGGCCAGTTCCAGCCCCCAGCTCGCGGGAAAGAAACTCGCCAGCAGGATGCCCGCCAGCGACGACACCTGCCACGATGCCCAGCTCGCGAGCGCCATCCCCCAGAAATACGCTTCCTTGCCCGGCACGTGGCCGTTCGCGAAGCCCTGTTTCTGGAACAGCAGGTAGATCACGTCGCCGTTGAAATAGCCGATCGCGAGGCGCCGCCACAGCGGCAGGTAGGAAAAATGGGGAGCAAGCCCGGCGCTGAAGATCACGAAGCGCGTGTTGACCATCGCGGCCGTGAGCAGCACGGTCCAGATCGGCAGCTTCGCGGCGAGGAGCGGCAGCACCGCGAGCTGCGACGAGCCCGCGTAGACGAGCAGCGACATCGCGCTCGCCTGCCCGAGCGTCATCACCGACTTGCTCATCGCGATGCCGGTGACGAGCCCCCAGGACAGGATCGCCATCAGTGTCGGGGAATAGTCGCGCGCGCCCTGGATCAGCGCGAAGCGGTCGGTGGCGGACAATCGAGCGAGCATGGGAAAGCGGGCCGCAGCGGGCGGTTCGTCGGGACGCCGGCGCCTCCTGCCGGCACGACCCGTCGTTATTGGAATCGGTGCCGGACGATTATAGCGCCGGCCCAGCGCCGGCCGACCGGATCGTCGCCAAATGACGCTAAAATAAGCGTCTTTCCGGCTCAACGCTGCATACAACCGCATCCCAGGAGAATCCTATGTCAATGGCCGACCGCGACGGCAAGATCTGGATGGACGGCAAGCTGATCGACTGGCGCGACGCCAAGATCCACGTCCTGACCCATACGCTGCACTACGGCATGGGTGTCTTCGAGGGCGTGCGCGCGTACCAGACGGCCGACGGCAGCACCGCGATCTTCCGCCTGCGCGAGCACACGAAACGTCTGCTGAATTCGGCGAAGATCTTCCAGATGGACGTGCCGTTCGACCGGGAAACGCTCGAAGCCGCGCAACTCGAAGTCGTGCGCGAGAACAAGCTCGAATCGTGCTACCTGCGCCCGATCATCTGGGTCGGCTCGGAAAAGCTCGGCGTGTCGGCGAAGGGCAACACGATCCACGTCGCGATCGCCGCATGGCCGTGGGGCGCGTACCTCGGCGAGGAAGGCCTCGCGAAGGGTATCCGCGTGAAGACGTCGTCGTTCACGCGCCACCACGTGAACGTGTCGATGGTGCGCGCGAAGGCGTCGGGCTGGTACGTGAACTCGATCCTGGCGAACCAGGAAGCGACGGCCGACGGCTACGACGAAGCGCTGCTGCTCGACGTCGACGGCTACGTGTCCGAAGGTTCCGGCGAGAACTTCTTCCTCGTGAACAACGGCAAGCTGTACACGCCCGACCTGGCGTCGTGCCTCGACGGCATCACGCGCGACACGGTCATCACGCTCGCGAAGGACGCCGGCATCGAGGTGATCGAGAAGCGCATCACGCGCGACGAGGTCTACACGGCCGACGAAGCGTTCTTCACCGGTACGGCCGCCGAAGTCACGCCGATCCGCGAGCTCGACAACCGCACGATCGGCAGCGGCGCGCGCGGCCCTGTCACGGAAAAGCTCCAGTCGGCGTTTTTCGATATCGTGTCGGGCAAGAACGCGAAGTACGCGCACTGGCTGACGAAGGTCTGAGCGCGCCGCGCCACCGACCGCCCCACAAAAGAGTGATAAGAGAAAGTCCCATGAGTGAAATCAAGGAAATGCCGCTGGTCGAGCTGACGGCCAAGGATCTTCCCGCCTACTGCCCGAACCCGGCCATGGCGCGCTGGAGCGCGCATCCGCGCGTGTTCATCGACGTCTCGCACGGCGAGGCGCGCTGCCCGTACTGCGGCACGCGCTACAAGCTGCGCGACGGCGAGGTCGTCAAGGGCCACTGAGCCCGGGCGGACGGGCCCGCGGGGCCGCCGCTCACGAGGCGGCGCAGCCGGATGCCCGGCGCGCCGCCCTTCCCCATTCTGGCAACCCGAACGCGGCGCCCGCGCGCCGTGCTTCATTACGACATCGGAAGTCCACCTGATGCGTCGAGCGCTGGTTATCGCACCGAACTGGATCGGTGACGCATTGATGGCGCAGCCGCTCTTTGCGCTGCTGAAGAAGCTCCATCCCCGCATCGCGATCGATGCGGTCGCGCCCTCGTGGGTCGCGCCCGTGCTCGAGCGGATGCCCGAGATCCACGATGTCTACGCGACCGATCTCGCGCACGGCAAGCTGCAGCTGCTGCGCCGCTGGCAGCTCGCGAGCGACCTGCGCGACGTCGGCTACGACGCGGCGTACGTGCTGCCGAATTCGCTGAAGTCCGCGGTGATCCCGTGGCTCGCGAACATCCCGCTGCGGATCGGCTACACGGGCGAGCACCGCTACGGGCTGTTGAACGTGCGGCACGCGAATCCCGACAAGTCGGGCGAGCGGCCGCCGATGACGACCCACTACGCGGCGCTCGCGTACGCGCCGGGCGCGAAGCTGCCCGAATCGATGAAGACGCTGCCCGCGCCGCGCCTCGACGCCGACCTGAACGAAACGGCGCGCGTGTCCGCACGTTTCAATCTCGATACGCGCAAGCCTCTCGTCGTGTTCTGCCCGGGCGCCGAGTACGGCCCGGCCAAGCGCTGGCCGCCCGAGCACTTCGCGTCGCTCGCGACGATCGTGCACCAGTCGTTCCCGTATACGCAGATCGTCGCGCTCGGCTCGCAGAAGGACGCCGCCGCCGCACAGGCGATCGCCGACCACGCGCCGAACGTGCGCAACCTGTGCGGGCAAACGTCGCTGTCCGAGGCGTGCGCGCTGATCGCGCGCGCGAACGCGGTCGTCACCAACGATTCGGGGCTGATGCACGTCGCCGCCGCGTTGCGCCGGCCGCTCGTCGCGCTGTACGGATCGACCGATCCGCGCCACACCCCTCCGCTGTCGGACCTGGCGAAGGTACAATGGCTGCATCTCGAATGCAGTCCCTGCTTCGAACGCGAGTGCCCGCTCGGCCACCTGAAGTGCCTGCGCGAACTCGGTCCCGAGCAGGTATTCGGCGATTTGCGCGGCATGCTCGTCGGGCAGCGCTGACCCTGGCCGGCAGCGTCGCACGGCGCGCCGGGCAATCCGATTCACCGGTGTGCGGCGGCCCCATCCGGGCCGCCGTGCTGAATACGGCGCGCGACGCGCGCGAGAGACAACCCCGATGCCACGTTTTGCCCGCCTCTTCGAAGCCGCTGCCGATACGCTGAACGCCTACTACCAGGCCGTCGCCGATGCCAATCTCGACGCGCTGCTGGCGTTGTGGATCGACGAGGATTTCGCCAGCTGCGTGTGGGCGGACGGCGAGCATCTGCATGGCCTCGACCAGATCCGCAGCGGGCTCGCCAACCGGCTCGCGACGCGCCCGGTGACGATCGAACCGCTCGACATCCGCGTCTACGACAGCCTCGGCACGGTCGTCTACACGATCGCCGAAGCGCATCAGCAGGCCGACCTGACGGCCGAACCCGACATGGTTTTCGCCACGTACGTGATGATTCACGAACGCGGCGAGTGGCGCATCGCGCACATCCACGCGAGCCCGATTCCCGAACAAGCGGCCGGGCAGTTCGCCGCGAAGATCCGTCATGGGCAGGGCCCGCTGCACTGACGAAAAGACGAAGCAACGCATACGCGGGGCGATCATGAGTACGGCTTCTCCGCCCACCTCGCCGCTCGCCGGGGCCCCGGCCCCGGACGACGACACACTGCGCTATCGCGCACCGCGCTGGCTGCCGAACAGCCATGCGCAAACCATCGTGCCCGCGCTGTTCGCGCGACGACCGGCCGTCGCCTACCGACGAGAGCGATGGGAAACCCCCGATCACGACTTCATCGATCTCGACTGGGTCGCCCATCTCGACAGTGCGGCGCCGCCGCCCGATGCGCCGCTGTTCGTGCTGTTCCACGGCCTCGAAGGCAGTTCCGGCTCGCACTACGCGCTCGAGATGATGGCCGCCGCGCGCGCGAAGGGCTGGCACGCCGTCGTGCCGCACTTTCGCAGTTGCAGCGGCGAGATCAACCGCCAGCCGCGCTTCTACCATCTCGCCGATAGCGCCGAGGTCGACTGGATCCTGCGCCGGCTCGCCGCGCAGCATCGCGGGCCGCTGGTCGCAGCCGGCGTGTCGCTCGGCGGCAACGTACTGCTGCACTGGCTCGGCGAGCATCGCAGCGACACGTCGATCCTGCAGGCGGCCGCCGCGATCTCGACGCCGATCGACGTGCATGCGGGCGGCCGCGCGCTGTCGCAGGGGTTCGCGATGGTCTATACGCGCAGCTTCCTGAAGACGCTCAAGCGCAAGGCGCTCGCGAAGCTCGACCAGTACCCGGGGCTGTTCGACCGCGACGCGATGCTGCAGGCCGTGACGATGCGCGACTTCGACGAGGCGGTGACCGCGCCGCTGCACGGTTTCGCAAACGCCGACGACTACTGGACGAAGGCGACGACGCGGCCGCTGTTGCCCGCGATCGACGTGCCGACGCTGATCCTCAACGCCCGCAACGACCCGTTCCTGCCCGAATCGGCACTGCCGGGCCCGGCCGACGTATCGCCGGCCGTCGAGCTCGACCAGCCCGAGGCCGGCGGGCATGCGGGATTCATGACCGGGCCGTTCCCCGGCCGTCTCGACTGGCTGTCGGCGCGCGTGTTCGGCTATTGCTCGAAATTCGTCGACCATGGATGACATCGTCAGGCAGGCGCTCGCCAAATGGCCGAACGTGCCGCACTGCACCGGCTGGCTGCTGCTCGACCGGCGCGGCGAATGGCGGCTGCGCGACGACGCGGCGCAGGCGACCGGCGAGCTCGGCTCGCCGATCCGGCATGCGGCGCTGAACGCGTTCATCGGCCGCAACTACGAATGCGACGCGCGGGGCCAGTGGTACTTCCAGAACGGGCCGCAGCGCGTATACGTCGAGCTCGCCTATACGCCATGGGTCGTCCGGCTCGCCGAGCGCGACGGACAGCTCACGCTCACCGACCAGACGGGCGCCGCGTTCGAACCGGACGAAGCATGGCTCGACGACGGGGGCGGCGTGCTGTTTCGCGATGCAGGCGCGCCGCCGCGCATCGCGGCGCTGCACGACCACGATCTCGGGCTGTTCGCCGATCACGCGGATTTCGACGCCGCGCCGCCCGTGCTGCGCTGGCGTGACGGCCGCGCGCTGCCGCTCGGCACCATCGTCTGCGCGGACGTGCCCGCGCGGTTCGGCTACGTCGCGAGTCCGGCGCGACAGGCACGCGACGCGGCCGACAACGACAACTGACCCGCACCCGCCCTTCCCGCGTTCGCCGCGCGCCGGCCGCTACCCGCGGCCGTTCTTCTCGTCGTCGCGCTCTTCCTTGTAGCGCGCCTCGAATTCCAGCAGCCGCGCGCCGATGATCGACTGCTCGTAGAAAGACACGTCCTTCGCATCGCGCGCTTCCTTCAACTGGCGGATCGCCGACGGCCATGCGCCATCGAGTGCAAGTTTCTCCGCGAGCGCGCGGCGCCGCGCGAGCACGTCGCCCTTGCCGTCGCTCGCCTTCGCGAGGTAGTCCCACCAGTCCGGCTGCTCGGGATCGGCCTGCGCCTGCGCGCGTGCGAGCGCCTGCGCTTCGGCGAAGCGGCGCGCGGAAATCAGCGCCTGCAGGTGCGCGACGATCGCCGCGTGCGACGCCGGCCAGCGCCGCTGCGCGAGCGCCGCGAGCCGCACCGCGTCGTCGGTCCGGCCCGCACGGCGCGCGATGTCGGCGGCCAGCACGTCGAGGCTCGGCGAACCCGTCGCCGGGTCGTCCTCGCGCCGCTCGCGCGCATCGAACGCGCCGCGCGCCGAAGCGAGCGCCTTGTCCGCCGCGTCGTACTGGCCGAGCAGCGTGTTCGCGAGCGCGATGCCGTACCAGTTCGCCGCGACGTTCGGTGCCGTGCGATCGTCGATCTCAAGCTGCATCCGGCGCGCCTCGGCCGAGATGTCGGTCGGCGCGCGGTTCTGCAGGACGCGCAGCCGCGCGCGCACGAATCCGTATTCGGCCGACTGGCGCGGCTGCCGGTACGGCGCGCGGCGCGCACGATCCTCCATGTCGGCGATCCGCTCGCCGGTCAGCGGGTGCGTGCGCGCATAGGCCGGCACGCCCGCGTCGCCCATCGACGCGCGTTCGAGCCGCTCGAAGAAGCCCGGCATCCCGTACGGGTCGTAGCCCGCGCCCGCGAGCAGCTGGAAACCGACACGATCGGCCTCGCGCTCGGCCGAACGCGAGAAGCGCAACTGGTTGTCCACCGCGTACGCTTGCCCGCCCATCGCGATCGCGCTGCCGAGATCGCCGCTTCTCGCGAGCACGCCGGCCAGCACGCCGAGCAGCATCGTCGCGAGCGCCGTGTAGCCGCTCTTTTCGCTCGCGCCGATCATCCGCGCGATGTGCCGCTGCAGCACGTGGCCCATCTCGTGGCCGACCACGGACGCGAGCTCCGATTCCGTCTGCGTCGTGACCACGAGCCCGCTGTTGATCCCGATGAAGCCGCCCGGCATCGAGAACGCGTTGATCTGCGGATCGCGCACCGGGAACAGGTCGAAGTCCGGCGTGTAGCCGCCGATGTAGCGCGCGGCCGCCGCGGCCGCGAGGCGCGCCGCCATCGCGTTCAGGTAGTCGCGTACGAGCCAGTCGTCGAGATAATCGGGATCGCGCCGCACTTCGCGCATCACGCGCTCGCCGAGCCGGCGCTCGGCACGCGGCGTCAGCGAACCGCCGGAGCCGTCGCCGAGGTCGGGCAGCTCGAGTGCGCGCAGCGGCGCGCGCAGGCTCGCGGCCGGCGCCGACGCGCCGCCCGCGCCCGAAAACCGGCTCTCCGCGCCGCCGTACGTGCCGAATACGCCGGTCGCGATGCCGGACGGCACGGTGGAAATCGACGGGGAATCGCCGGCCGCCGCCTCGAGCGGTGGCGCGGACGCGCTCTGCGCATGGCCGCTCGGCGGCAACGCGAGCGCGACCGACAGCGACACGGCGAGCAACTGTTTGACACGCATGGCAGGATGAAAACGACGCCGTCCCGCGCGCCGGGCGCGCATCGCGGCGTTTGGTCTGAATATTCGGGTCATTGTACCGGCGCATGCGCGACTGTCTCGTGCCGCGCATGCGTCATCTGCGCCCCCGGCGACGCGAACGCCACTGCTATGATAAGCGCCCGTTGAGACGGAGCATGACATGTCAGGACTCACCCATTTCGATGCCGCCGGCCATGCGCACATGGTCGACGTCGGCGGCAAGCAGGAAACCCAACGCATCGCGATCGCGCGCGGCACGATCCGGATGCTGCCGGCCACGTTCGCGCTGATCCGCGACGGCAAGGCGAAGAAAGGCGACGTGCTCGGCGTCGCGCGCATCGCGGCCATCCAGGGCGCGAAGCGCACGGCCGACCTCATTCCGCTGTGCCACCCGCTCGCGCTGACGCGCGTGACCGTCGACTTCGAACTCGACGATGCGCTGCCGGGCGTCCACTGCGGCGTGCAGGTCGAGACGTTCGGCCGGACCGGCGTCGAGATGGAAGCGCTGACCGCCGTGCAGGTCGGGCTGCTGACCGTCTACGACATGTGCAAGGCGGTCGATCGGGGGATGGTGATCACCGACGTGAGCGTGCGGGAAAAGCGCGGCGGGAAGTCGGGGGACTGGAAGGCGGAAGACGCGACGGGTTGAAGCCAGGGCGCCGCGGCCCGCCTGCAAATTCGAGATAAAACCGGTTTTCTCATACAATTACCGGATTCCGCACGAGAGAGCGTGCGAACCCGCACAAAAAAAGCGAGCACTGGTGATGAATTCGCAAGCGTTAAGAAGCGCATTGCTGGCCGGACCGGTTCAGCACGAGCGGCTTGTCAAACTGGATACGCCGCTCGGCCCCGACGTCCTGCTGCCGCATCGCGTCAAGGGACGATCGCGGCTCGGGCGCCATTTCGAGTTCACCGTCGATACCGTCTCGGTGTCCGACAGCCTCGAACTCAAGAAACTGATCGCGCAGCCGGTGACGCTTTGGGTCCAGCAGGCCGACCGGTCGTACGCGCCTCACCACGGCTACGTGCATGCCGCCCGCCGGCTCGGATCGGACAGCGGCGTCACGCACTATCAGATCGTGTTCGCGTCGTTCCTGCACTTCCTGAAGTTCCGTCGCGATCAGCGCATCTGGCAGGACCGGTCCGCGGACGACATCATCGCCGACGTGCTGAACCAGCACCCGCAGGCCAAGGGGCGCTTCACTTTCAAGCTCTACCAGCCACTGCCGTCCCGCTCGTTCTGCATGCAATACGAAGACGACTGGAATTTCGTGCATCGCCTGATGGAATCGGAAGGCCTGTACGGCTTCTGGGAACAGGACGAGGACGGCAAGTCGCATCGGCTCGTCATCGTCGACCGCATCGACGCATTGCCCGCGCTGTCGCCGCGAACCGTGCGCTTTCATCACGCAGGCACGGGCGACGAAGCCGACACGCTCGTCCAGTTCTCCGGTACGCGTACGCTGCGAAGCGTCGAGCGCACCACGCGCACGTTCGACTACAAGCAGCCGCCCACCGCGTCGAATCCGAAAGCGACCCATACGCCGACGATCGCGAATCAGGGCGACCTGCCGCAGCAGCTCGAAGTCTACGAATACACGGGCGCCTACACGTATCCCGAGCAGTCTCGCGGCGACCATCTGTCGAAGATCTGGATGGAGGAGCAGGAGTCTCATGCGAAGCGCTTTCACGGCGTCGGCGGCGTGCGGCGCATGGACGCGGGACGCACGTTCGAGTTCGCGGATCACCCCGAACACGACAAGGACGATGCCGGCCAGCGCGAATTCGCCGTGATCGAGACCGCATGGATCATCGTCAACAACCTGCCCGTCGGCGACGGGCAGGCCGCCTTCCCGCACAGCCTGCAGGCCGAGATCGGCAGCATCGTGCAGGCCGGTGGCGCCGACTCGTCGCGCGTTCGCCATCCTGACGGCAGCGAGGGCTTTTTCCGGATCAGCATCGAAGCGCAGCGCACGACCGTGCCGTTCCGCAGCCCGCTCGAACACGCGAAACCGCCGATGCACCTGCAATCGGCGATCGTCGTCGCACCGCAAGGCGAGGAAGTCCATACCGACGAACTCAACCGGGTCAAGGTCCGCTTCCATTGGGACCGCCTCAACGACGGCGACGAGAAAGCATCGTGCTGGCTGCGTGCCGCGACGTCGGATTCGGGCAACGGCTACGGCGCCGTCCACCCGCACCGCAGCGGCGAGGAGGTGCTGGTCGATTTCCTCGGCGGCGACTGCGATCGCCCGATCATCGTCGGCAAGCTGTACAACGGCGCGACGAGCCCGCAGTGGCACACCAACGGGATCCTGTCCGGATACCGGTCCAAGGAATACGCAGGCGCCGGCTACAACCAGCTGGTGCTCGACGACGCGACCTCGCAGAACCGCGTGCACCTGTACAGCAGCCAGACCAACGCACACCTGCATCTCGGCTACCTGATCGACCACACGGGCAACAACCGCGGCAGCTATCTCGGCAGCGGCTTCGACCTGCGGTCCGACGCATACGGCGCCGTGCGCGCGAACCGCGGCCTGTACGTCACGACGCATCCGAAACGGCCGGCAAGCCAACCGCTCGACGTCGAGGAGACGCAACAGCAACTCGTTCGCGCGGAAGGCCTGATGGAGGCGATGTCGGATGTCAGCGCACAACATCAAGGCGAGTCGCTCGACCCCGGCCACGCGGCGCTGAAGCAGTTCACCGACGCGACGCAAAACAGCGTGAGCGGCAGTGCATCGGGCGGCCGAACCGCCGGCGGCGGAACCGGCAGCGCCAATGCGTTCAAGGAGCCGGTGATGCTGTTCGGCAGCCCGGCCGGCATCGGGATGTCCACGCAGCAGTCCACGCAGCTTGCCGCGGACCGTCACATCAACCTCGTCAGCGGGCAAAGCACGCACGTCGCCGCCGGAAAGTCGCTGATCGCGAGCGTCCTCGACCGGATCAGCCTGTTCGCGCAGAACGCGGGGATGAAACTGTTCGCGGGCAAGGGCAAGGTCGAAGTCCAGGCGCACGCGGACAACATCGAGCTGACCGCGCAGAAGGCGCTGAAGCTGATGGCCGTCACCGAGTCGATCGAAGGCGCCGCGGCAAAGGAAATCCTGCTGACGTCCGGCGGCGCCTACATCCGCATCGCGGACGGCAACATCGAAGTGCACGCGCCCGGCAAGATCGACATCAAGGGAGCGCAGCATGCGTTCAGCGGTCCCACGCACCTGTCGCAAACCATGCCGACGCTGCCGAACTCGACCGGCAACTACGATCAGGCGTTCATCGCGCACTGGGCCGGCACCGACATTCCGGTGGCGAACACGCGGTACCAGATGTTCTCGAACGGCAAGCTGCTCTCGGAAGGCGTCACCAACGCGGCGGGAGAGACGGGGCTCACACAGAGCCATGTGCCGCATGACGTCGTCGTCAAGTTTCTAGGGAAATCGAATGGCTGACGGACAACAGGAAAAGGTGCTCGGCACCGGCTCGGGGATGCTGACGCCGACGGGGTACAAGGATCGGCCGAAGGTGGAGATCAATATCTGCGACAAGCATGTCACGCCGGCGCCGAAATGGATCGTCGGCACCTGTCCGTTCTACTATCGACCGCTTCACGGCGCCTATCTGGAAACGGTTGAAAAGGTCAGCATGTCGAGCATTTGGTCGACCATCAAGGGCTTCGCCCTCTCGTGGGATCCATGGACCGACTCCGATGTAGCGCACCGCCTCCTGCATCGGCGCGAGCAACTGATCGAGCCTGGCAGTTCGGATTCCGACTGGTCGCGGCATGGAAACTTCATGATGCGTCATATCGGATGCGGACATAAACCGCCCGATTACTACATCAGCTACGGCTACTACTATTGCTCCGACTACGGCGCCAACCTTCTCCCGCGACTGTCCGCCCAGGGGAAAGCGTGGTTGAACAAGGCGCGGAAGCTGCTCCAGGCCAACATGGAAGACGGCCTGAACCAGAACATGATGGGCAATACGATCCAGATGGCCAGCCCGACACCGGGGAACGGCGGGGTCGATATGACCTGGCCGCAATTCGAACTGGAAATGAACAACCAAAAATTCAAGGAGTTCGCGTTCAAGACGCACCCGATGGCCTATCTCGACGGAGGATTGGCGGACTTGCCGGTCACGGATCTCGTCAAGATCGGGATGCGTCCGAACATCCAGGAATGGGGCGAAGGAAAGACGTGGGGGCAGGCTTTCGATTCGGGCATCCCCGTTCTCCGGAAAAAGGCCGAGGAATGGGATGTCGACGATCCGGTCGGCAAGGCGCTCGGAAGACTGCTGGTGAAGTGACATGCGAAAAGGCAAACGATGGCTTTTGATCGCGGGATGCGTTCTTGTTCTGCCGATCGCTATTTACGGATATACGGAAATGACTTCAGGGTGGGAAACGGTATCGACCGAATTCATGCGCAACGACAAGCCGTACGGCGCAGGCGCATTTCGCGTGCAACGCAACGACTTCATGTCGTTGAAGGTTGCGAGACCGGAACTCACGTTCAAGCCGGAAAGCGAGCAGAAGAACCCTGACGTCGCGGAGTTCGCCGAACCGTGGATGGACGACTCGAACGAGCGCCTGAACCGGTCCACCGTCAGTTTCCTGCGCGGCACCCTGGGCGGCAGCGTCGCGCGTCACTTCCAACAACCGGGCCAGACCGCGTCATGGTGGTACTCGCCCGACTGGCGCGTCCTGTACGTCAGTACCGGCTGGATGGATTACAAGGCGCCTCGCCCCGACGACGGCGCGGTCCCTCAGACCACCAAGCTCTGGAAATCGAGCGATGGCGGCCGGCACTGGTCCCAGCTCCAGTGGCCGGCGGACCATAACATCAGCCGGTTGCTGTTCATCGATGCTCAACGTGGCTACGCGATCGGCTGGGGACCACACGTCTGGCGAACGGCAGACGGTGGCCAATCGTGGCAGGAAATCAAGGAGCCTCCAGGCGCGATCGTCCAGGGGAAGTCGCGTAGAACTTTCGACGGTACCAACCTCGGCCCGGACGGCACATTGCGCGTCGCCTATCCGAGCACCGACGTCGAGCATCCGCAACCGGCCGGCATCGTCAGTCGGCTCGGCTGGGATCAGCAGGACTTCACCCAGGAAGCGGTGCTGCCCGGACAAGTCGTCGTCGGCCTCGAATCACCGCCGGCCCCCGCCCGAGATTACCCCCTGTATGCGCTGTCGCGCGCGAGTGGTGAATCCGGCGGCAGCCACGGTGCAGGTGTCATTTCAGCCTGGACCAGCGAGCACCCCGATCACATCCGGGAGTTGCACACATTCGAAGGCCACTTGACGCTCAACGGGCTGAGCGCGGGGCGCAACGGCGTCGTGCTAGTCCACGCTACCGATCCCAACACCGCCAACGGCGGTGGCTCGCCCATCGACCTGACCATCAGCAGCACCGACGGCGGCAAAACGTGGCAGCAGACCACCGACAAGGCTTCGCAGGGCGGCTACTTTGACCCGGAATCGAATACGCTCTACTCGGTGTTTGCCTACACGCTGAGGAAGCGGCAATTCTGATTGCCGCTCGACGTGCTTGGCGCAGGCTGCGTCCGCAGAACTCGACGAAGCCCGCGACATGACCCGTCGCACGAGCAAACATAACGGCGCGGTTCACTGATCAGGCAAAACCGTCGCGCGCGAGGCCAGTCAAGCGCCAACCCGAATTCGTCCCTCGACTTCCGTCGGCCCCCATGCGAAATCGATCCAAATTGAAGCGACTGGCTGCCATCGCGCTCGGCAGCGCCGCGCTAGCTTTTCTGTACGAAAGCACGGGCCCTCGATGGGAAACCGTTTCGTCGGAAGTCACGTGGCCGGACCCGCCGGTGGGTGGTGGGGATTTCTACCTTGATGGCAGCACGATCATGTCGCTCACGGTCTCCGATCCCGTGATTACGCTGAAGCCTGCCAGCGAGTGGAAAAGACCGATGGTCGCCGAACCCATCGAAGCGTGGATGAACAATGCGGGAGAAACGCTGAATCGACGAACCGTGAATTTCTTCCGCGGCACGATCGATCACGGGCTGCAGCGTTACTTTCAGGCGCCCGGCCAGAAAACCGCTTGGTGGCATTCGCGCGACGGGAACATCCACTTGATCAGTGCCAGCTGGATGAGCTACACGTCCGCGCGTACTGCAGACGATCTCGTCCCGCATCAAACCCAAGTCTGGAAATCGCTCGACGGCGGCCGCCATTGGTCACGGCTCGAATGGCCCGAGCACGAAGATATCGATCAATTCCTTTTCATCGATGCGCAGCACGGCTACGCGATCGGCTGGGGTCCTAGCGTCCGACGCACATCCGACGGCGGCGAATCCTGGAAGCAGATCGCGCCACCGCCGGGTGCGGTTGTCCCCGGCGAAACTCGGCGCCAGTTCAAAGGTGTGAGCCTGGGCCCGGACGGCGTACTGCGAGTGGCTTACCATGTCGATCGATCGGCAACGGCCCCTGCCCGCAGCGTCATATATCGGCTCGCCCCGGATCAGCAGGCGTTCGTTCCGGATGCCGTCCTGCCGGACCAGACAGTCGTCCGGCTCGAGTCGACACCTGCCACGGCGGGGAGCTACGCGCTTTACGTGCTGTCCCGCCTCGACAATGAGAGCCACACCGACGCTACACGGGATCGCGGACACCGGACCGGCGTACTTTCCACATGGACGAACGCGCAACCCGAGCATGTCCGGAAAGTGGCGACGTTCGACAAGAAGCTCATTCTGGGTGGCCTCGACGTGGGCCGCGACGGCCTGCTGCTCGTGTACGCGATCGATCCCAAGCAGGCGATCGATGATCCACCGGTCGCCCGGATGTTCAGTAGCACTGATGCTGGCAAGACCTGGAAACAGACTGACGACGAGACGATCTATCGCAGCAAGTACTTCGATCCGGATACGAACACGCTCTATTCACTGCTCGGTGCGAGACTGAAGAAGCTGTCGTTCCCGATGCGAAATACCCCCGCTTCAAAAGACTGAATCCCCTCGCTACAACCTGAGAAACCATTCGAAGATGAAAACGCTGCATTACGCCGCGCTCTCGCTGTGGATTGCCGCCGCACCGGCCGCCGCGTTCGCGGCCGGCACCTGCCCCGCCGCCGACACCGCCGCACGCGCGGCAATCGACGCGCAGCACCGCGTGCAGCAGGTCCGCAATCCACAAGGCGACGGTGGCGGCAACGTCGATGTTTCACCACCGCTGCGCGACGCGCTTCGCGCATACAAGCAGGCGCTCGTCGGCGCGATCGACGCACGGATCGCGTGCAGCGACGAACACGTCGAACCGGCTGCACTGAAACGCACGCTCGCGGCCGCGCTCGGCGTGCCCGCCCAGTCAGCCCAGTCGGCCCAGTCGGCCCAGTCGGCAGCACCGAAAAACGGCGAATCGGCGTTCGGCCGCAATCCGGACATCGACGCCGAACGCGGCGGCGCGTCCCGTCCGCTTCTCTTCGTACGCGCCGGCTTCGACATCGCATGCGGCGACGACAACCTGCTCACCGCGTACGCATGGGAAAACGGCGGCTGGCGGCGCGTGCTGCGCTGGCAGGCCGACGATTACAAGGACATCGGCGGTGCCTACGGCGGCGGCTTCTGGTTTTCGGCGCTGCCCGGCGGGCAGGTCGCGGTCGTCCACGGCACGCCGTGGTGCTCGTCTCGCTGGAGCCGGTTCGGCGCGGACGTGGTCGCACCGGCAAACGGCTCGACCGCGCAACGCACGCTGTTCCATACCGAACACGGCTACGTGATCGACGACGACGCGATCCGGTTCAAGGTGCGCCCCGACGGCTTCGAGCTGCGCACGACGGTCGGCTCGCTCGACAGCGAAGTCATGACTCGACCGGGCATCTTCCGCTACCGCGTCGACGGCGACACCGTGCAACGCGTGCAGCCCGCGGCGCTCAACGGCCGCGATTTCGTCGACGAATGGCTGAAGGTGGACGATGCGCTTGCGCGCGAATGGAGCGAGCCCGCCGCCGCAGCGGCCGCGCTGAAAGCCCGGCAGGCGTTCAACGCGGAAAGCAAGGCGCCCGATACCGGCTTCGCGTACGGCCCCGTGCGCGGCTGCTCGGACAGCAAGGAGCGCTTTCAGGTCGAACTGGATCTGACGGGCAAGCGCGGGGAAACGGCCGCGCGGCGCTATGCGCTGATTCGCCAGGAGCGCAACGGATTCACGATGCTCGGGCTGCGCAATTCGGCCGAACCGGCCTGCCGCGGCGCGAACCTGATGCCGCAGCACTGAACATCGGGCGCGCTCGGCGCAACGGCCGCGCGTATCGACTTTCGACGGCCGCGCGAAACGGTGCGGCCGGCCAGCGGCAAAACCGGACGGAAAACGGCGCGCAGGGCACGCCGTCCGACATCACTCGCCGCGTCGCGGCTCGAACACGAACGGCTGGGTCAGCAGGAACGGATTCGCGGTCGCGCCCGTCTGCGCGCAAGTCGCGTGCGTCATCGCGTCGACGGCCGCACGATCGGCGGCCGCATTGCGGCTGCTCGTCGTCACGGTGACGTTCTGCGCTTCGCCGGACGTCGTCATCAGCGCGCGCACGAGCACGGTCGCCGGGCGCGTGAGCGGCTTCGCGGTGTCCGGATAGACGGCGCGCGGAATGTGGCAGGTCAGCTTGCTTTCCTGCGACGACGACAGCATCGCGCAGCCGGAAAACAGCATCGCGACGGCGGGCAGGATCAGGTAGGTCGAGCGAATGGCCATGGTCGAATATCGTTCTTCATCACTGTTCTGGACGAACGCGCCGCGCACCGGAAGACCTCGCTCCCGCATCACGTGCGTCGCACTGCGCCGCGGCCATCGGACCGGCGCCCCGTTACGGCCGCACGGCCGATCGATGCTCGGCCGCGATCCTGCCCTGGCGGGGTTCCCGGATAGCCGGGGTGGCCCGCGCTCACGCCGGGCCCCGTGCCACATGCGGGCCGGCTCGCGAGCGCTTGCGCGCATTGTGCACGCGCCACGCGGCCAGCGGCGCCGATTTGACAATGGTTGACGCGAATCGACGCGCCTTCTGCCGGAATCCACGCCATTCGCGAGGTAATCGATACCCGGCCGAATGCACGCGGTTCACGCAAGGCCACTCTGTCCGACGGCGGCCCCTGCCAGGCGCCACGACGCGGCAAACGCCGGAATTCCCCGTTCCGGCGGCCGCTGCGCGTGTTAATCCGAGTCGTCGTCGTCCGAGTCGTCGGCCGCATCGGCCGGCACCTCCCCGTACTTCGCAACAACGGCCGCCTTGAACGTCTTCAGCGCCGGCTGCTGGTCGCACAGCTTGTACAGCAGGGCCAGTTGCTGCGGCCAGTCCTTCAGTTCCTTCGCAAACACATGCAGGCGCGCGACGGTATCGAGCGCGTCGGCCTCGCGGCCTGCCAGCGCCTGCAGCGCCGCATAGCGGCGCAGCACCGTCTCGCCGGGCAGCAGCGCGATCGCGCGCTCATGGGCGGCGAGCTTGGCCGGCAAGTCTTCCGGCGAAATCGTCAACAGCGTCGCCGCGCCGTAATCGCCCCACGCGCCGAACAGCAGCGACGGCGAGTCGCGATACTGCGCGGCCGGGTCGCTGCCGTAATACAGCACTTCCGCGCGCTGGTAGTCGCGCAGCACGGGCACCGCCGCCAGCACGCCGCCGAACGACAGCACCGCGAACAGCCCGAACGCCGCGCGGCCCGGCAGGATGCGCAGCGGCTTCACGTCGAGCAACCCGATCACGAACATCGCCGGCAGCAGGAAGAACATGTACTGCTGCGGATACTCGACGAGCGCATGCATCAGCAGGATGCCGATCAGCGCGAAGCCGAACACGCGCGTGCTCGAGTGCGGCGCGCGCAGCGCACGCACGAACCACATCACGAGCGTGACGGCGAGCACGCCAAGGCCGGCGAGCCCCGACTTCGCGAGCAGGTCGATGAAGATGTCGTGCGAGTTGTTCGCGATCTCGACGCCGCCGAGCGTGCGCACGAGCGCAAACTGGTGCGACGGGAATTCACCCCAGCCGACGCCGAGCAGCGGATGCTCGCGGAACATCGCGAGCCCGTACTTCCACAGGGCGAGGCGCGGCGCGATCTGCCCCGCATCGCGCATCCGGTCGGCCGCCGATTCCGCGAGATTCAGGTGATAGTGCACGTTGGCCCAGCGCACCGCGACGTTCACCGCGATGAACGCAACCGCGAGCACGACCGGCATCAGCCACGCACGCGTATTGCCCGGCGCACGGCGCGATTCGAGCCACGCCATCCAGAAGCCCGCGACGACCATCACCGCGACCTGCAGCCACGGCCCGCGCGACACCGTCAGCGCGAGACCGACCGACAGCACGATCGACAGCACGAACCACGCCCATACCGCGAGCCGGCGCGTCTGCACGAGATACAGCGCGCCCGCGAGCGCGAACGCGATGTAGGTGGCCAGATGGTTCGCCTGCGCCATGTTGCCGTACGGGCGGCGATCGACCGCGATGTTGTACATCACGACGAACGGCGATACGGCCGACTCGAGGTGAAACAACTGCACGATCTGCGTTCCGACCGCGAACACGCCGCCGACGAGGAGCGCACCGGCCATCATCCGCGAGACGACTTCGGCCAACCCGTCGCGCGCGAGCGCGTAGCCGGCCTGCATCGCGACCAGCGCGGCGGCGAGATAGCCGAGCGCCAGCCAGTTCATCGACGGCACCTTGAGCGACATCAGCGCGACCTGCGCGATCAGCACCGCGGCGAACCCGAGCGGCACGACGAACGCGGCCGGCGCGGCAAACGGCTCGGCCGCTCGGCTCGCCCGCACGAGCAGGACGACCGACAGCCCCACCAGCAGATACAGCACCAGCGCGGAAAATTCGGAATAGAAGGTCGGGATCGGATACGTGTGATTCGTGATCGCGTACGGCACGATCAGGGCGACAGCCAGCGCAACGAGCGACAACGAACGGGAAAAAGTAGAAGGCATGAGCGAACCGGATGTCAGCAACCGGCGCACTATACAAAACTTTCCCCCCTCTGTGCGGGACCGTCGCTCGGCCACCCGACTCGGCGCGATCGGGCCGGCCGGCCGAAGCGACGGCCGGCGTGCCGCGCGCGCCGCCGCCCTCCTCCTCCGCGGGCGCTACGCGCGACACTCCGCGGGCGCATATTTCGCAGGCAGCGTCGCGGCGGTGCCCGGCAGCGGCCCGGCCCCCGGCGCCGGCAGCGACGACGCATCCTTGCCGGCGGCGAAGCATTCCCATGCAATCGCACCGGCTTGCATCGCGCCCTTTTTGAGCGCCACGCGCGCGGTGGGCGCATCGGCCTTGTCGGGCGCGGATGGCACGAGCACCAGCGTATTCGTGCCGGCCGCGGCGACGCGGGTCGTGAACGCGACCGTGATCTGGCCGGTCTCGCCGTCGATGGCAATCGATTCGACGTTGCGGGTCCCGGCCGGCGGGCTGTAGCCGCCGTCGAGGCCCGCGCCGCTCGCCGCGTTGTCGGCAACCGCGAGCCGCGCGGACGACGCGAGCGCGAGCCCCTCGCCGACGCGCGAACGCGCGAGGTAATCCTGGTACGCAGGAATCGCATAGGCGGCGACGACGCCGACGATCGCCAGCACAATCATCAACTCGATCAGCGTGAAGCCGGCCGGCCGCCAGCGCGGCGACGGCCGGTTCGCGCGCCGCAGATCGGCGGCAACGCGACGGAACAGTGAAACGGAAAAGGCTTCGAACATGGCAGGCTCCGGAAACGAAAAACGCCTGCCGATAAAGGCAGGCGTCTCGATCGTAGCCAGCGGGCCGCGAACCCGGCAGTCGGCCGGACGGCCAATGTCAGTGCGCGTGCGGTGCGCCGCGGCGGCGCCTGAGCGCGTAGCCGGCCGCCACGACGAATAGTGCGCCGGCCATGCTCGCACCGTAGATCGCGGGTGCCGTATCGAGCACCGGCCAGCGGTCACCGACCGGGTCGTTCACGATCAGCCCGCCCGCGATCCAGCCGAGCAGCGCGGCGCCAAGCGTCACGACGATGGGGAAGCGGTCGAGCATTTTCAGGACCAGCGTGCTGCCCCACACGATGATCGGCACGCTGACGACGAGCCCGAAGATCACGAGCGCGATCCGGTGCGACGGATCGGCCTGCTCGGCTGCGCCTGCGATCGCGATCACGTTGTCGAGGCTCATCACCGCATCGGCGATCACGATCGTCTTCACGGCGTCCCACAGCCGGTCGGCCGGCTTGATGTGATCGTGCGCGTCGGCGGCCGGCGCCATCAGCTTGACGCCGATCCACAGCAGCAGCAGCCCGCCGCCGATCTTCAGGAACGGCACGTCGAGCAGCGCGACCGCGAACGTGATCAGCGCGACGCGCAGCAGGATCGCTCCCGCGGTGCCCCAGACGACGCCGCGCAGCCGCTGGTTCGCCGGCAGGTTGCGGCACGCGAGCGCGATCACGACCGCGTTGTCGCCGCCGAGCAGGATGTCGATGATGACGATCTGGAGAACGGCGCCCCAGTGCAGCGACGTCAGGAATTCGAGCATGGGGGGATATGCAGGATATGGCCACCCGGCGGGCGACCCGGTTCATCGCCGGCACATGCGCGATGCATGCCCGGTGCTTACGAATTCATTGCGCGAGCATAACAAAAAACGCCGGCAAAGCCGGCGTTTTCTGCAGGACGAACCCAGGCGGAAATATTACAGCGCTGCCTTCAGCAGGCGGCCCATTTCCGACGGGTTGCGCGTGACGGTGATGCCGCACGCTTCCATGATTTCCAGCTTCGCTTCGGCCGTATCCGCACCGCCCGAGATCAGCGCGCCGGCGTGGCCCATGCGCTTGCCCGGAGGCGCCGTAACGCCAGCAATGAAGCCGACGACCGGCTTCTTCATGTTGGCCTTGATCCATTCGGCCGCATTGGCTTCGTCCGGACCGCCGATTTCGCCGATCATCACGACCGCGTCCGTATCCGGATCGTCGTTGAACATCTTCATCACGTCGATGTGCTTCAGACCGTTGATCGGGTCGCCGCCGATGCCGACTGCCGACGACTGGCCGAGGCCGAGTGCCGTCAGCTGTGCAACGGCTTCATACGTCAGCGTGCCCGAACGCGACACGACGCCGATGCGGCCCTTGCGGTGGATGTGACCCGGCATGATGCCGATCTTCAGTTCGTCCGGCGTGATCGTGCCCGGGCAGTTCGGCCCGAGCAGCAGCGTCTTGCGGCCTTCGCGGCGCATGCGGTCCTTCACTTCGATCATGTCGCGCACGGGAATGCCTTCCGTGATGCAGATCGCGAGATCCAGGTCGGCTTCGACGGCTTCCCAGATCGCGGCGGCTGCGCCTGCCGGCGGAACGTAGATGACCGACACGGTCGCGCCGGTTTCTTCCTTCGCTTCCTTGACGCTCGCGTAGATCGGAATGCCTTCGAAATCTTCGCCGGCCTTCTTCGGGTTCACGCCCGCGACGAATGCTTCGCGGCCGTTTGCATATTCACGGCAGGCGCGCGTATGGAACTGACCGGTTTTGCCGGTGATGCCCTGCGTGATGACCTTCGTGTCCTTGTTGATCAGAATCGACATGTATTTTGACCTCTGTTCGATTGGCGTCGCGTATCTGCCGCGCCGCCATGCGTATTCGATAGCGTTACTTGCCTTCGGCAGCCGTGACGACCTTCTGCGCAGCTTCTTCCATGCTGTCCGCCGAGATGATCGGCAGGCCCGAGTCGGCCAGCATCTTCTTGCCGAGGTCCTCGTTCGTGCCCTTCATGCGCACGACGAGCGGCACCTTCAGGTTCACGGCCTTCGAACCGGCGATCACGCCTTCCGCGATCACGTCGCAGCGCATGATGCCGCCGAAGATGTTCACGAGGATCGCCTT
Organism: Burkholderia sp. LFS061; assembly: GCF_047978125.1. NCBI lineage: Bacteria > Pseudomonadati > Pseudomonadota > Betaproteobacteria > Burkholderiales > Burkholderiaceae > Burkholderia > Burkholderia sp. LFS061. The sequence goes on from NZ_JBFPFS010000037.1 coordinate 54,726, forward strand.
CAGGTCCGGGTTCTTCAGCATCAGCTTGAACGCTTCCGTGACCTTCTCGGTCGTCGCGCCACCGCCGACGTCCAGGAAGTTCGCCGGCTCGCCGCCGAACAGCTTGATGGTGTCCATCGTCGCCATTGCCAGGCCCGCGCCGTTCACGAGACAGCCGATGTTGCCGTCGAGCGAGATGTACGCGAGGTCGAACTTCGACGCTTCGATTTCAGCCGGATCTTCTTCGTCCAGATCGCGGTACGCGACGATTTCCGGATGACGGAACAGCGCGTTCGAGTCGAAGTTGAACTTCGCGTCGAGTGCGATGACCTTGCCGTCGCCGGAGACGTTCAGCGGGTTGATTTCAGCCAGCGACGCGTCGGTTTCCCAGAATGCCTTGTACAGGCCTTGCAGGATGGCGCGCGCTTGCGGAATCGACGCGGCCGGCACGCCGATCTTCGCGGCGAGGTCGTCGGCCTGGGCGTCGAGCAGGCCCGTCGACGGCTCGACGATGACCTTGTGGATCAGTTCCGGGTGCTTTTCGGCAACTTCTTCGATGTCCATGCCGCCTTCGCTCGAACCCATCAGAACGATCTTTTGCGACACGCGATCAACGACGAGGCTGACATACAGTTCCTGCTTGATGTCGGCGCCTTCTTCGATCATCAGACGGTTGACCTTCTGGCCTTCCGGACCGGTCTGGTGCGTGACGAGCTGCATGCCGAGGATCTGGTTCGCGTATTCGCGAACCTGCTCGATCGACTTCGCCACCTTCACGCCGCCGCCCTTGCCGCGGCCACCCGCGTGAATCTGAGCCTTGACGACCCACACCGGGCCGCCGAGCTCTTCTGCCACCTTGACGGCCTCGTCCACCGAGAACGCCGGCTTGCCGCGCGGTACCGCGACTCCGAATTTCCGCAGGATTTCCTTACCCTGGTACTCGTGAATCTTCATGCGTGATTCCCTTCAGTCTGAGAGTTGGATGAAAAGTCGCTTAAGACGCTTCTTCGAATGATTTCCGTTCATTCCTTCGTGCCGTCCCTGACGGGCATGTCGTCAACGGGCACGTCCGGCCGACTCACGCCATACCAGCGCGGGTAGTACTGCCGCACGACCTCGCCGTCGAACCGCAGCGCACGGCAGCGGCCGAGCTGGAAAGGCGGTTCGTCGCGCACGCCGTCGTGATCCGGCCCTTCGCCACCCTCCTCGCGCACGTTCCACACGTCACCGGCGAACGCCTGGATCGCTGCCGTCGGCAGCACGGCGCACAGTTCGGTGAGATGGGAGCAGCCTGCGACACCGGACAGCAGTCGGTTCGCATCGCGGCGGAAGTGGCGGAAGAGATTGAGCCCGATGAGGGCCCGATAGGCGGGAGGGGCGGATTGACACTGACCGGGATAGGGCACCCATTCCGAAGACGCTTCGGCGTCGACGACATTGAGTTCACGATCGATAGTCACGCGCAGCCAGAGTTCGTGGATCGGCAGGCCCTGGGGCCGGATGCCCGACGCAAGCGCGACATCGCGCGGCTTGTGGTCGGTCAGGCAGGCTTCGATGTCCCACAAGCCGTCGCCGCGCTCGTAAGCTTCCGCTCGGATTGCGCGTCGATGTCGCAACTGACGGGGCACGGGCTCGGATAGCGGCATGCTGGAGGTTGAGGCCGAAGAGGAAAACCCACGGATTTTAGCATATTGGGTATTTGAGACAGTTTGACGCGACGGCGGGTATTCCCGCCTGTCCGGGAGCGGTTGCGTTGCAGCAAAATCGCGCGCCACGCGCGCGACCGGAGCGCTCAATCGTCGATCGGGAAATCGTCGCCGACCTTCAGCAACTTCACGATGGTCGCGCTCGAGAAGCCGCGCGCGGCGAGAAAGCGCGCCTGCTTCGCACGCTCGGCCGGCGTTTGCGGCAATGCACCGAATTTCTTGCGCCAGACCGCCTGCGCGCGCGCCCATTCGGTCTCGCGTAGCTGCGCGTTCACTTCCTCGACGAGCGTGTCGCCGACCGCATGACGCTTCAGCTCGCTGACGATGCGCGCGACACCGACGCGCGACGCACGACGATGCACGAGGCTCTCGGCGAAACGCGCGTCGGACAGCCAGCCTTCCTTCTCCAGCGCATCGAGCACCGGTTCGACGGACTCGTCTTCGCCGACATACGGCGCGAGCTTGCGCGCGAGTTCCGTGCGGCTGTATTCGCGCCTGGACAGATAGCCGAGCGCGCGGCCCTTCAACGAACGCGGCGGCTTCGACGACTTGCGTTTGCCGGCGCCCGGATCGTCGCCGGAGGCAGCGCTTGAAGCAGCGCCGGACGCACGGCGCGTGCGGCGCGGATGCTGGCTGCTGCGCGTATAGACATCTTCCCTGGCAGGTGCCGACGCATCGGATGCGCGATCGCCCGGGAAGCTGACGCCGGACACACGACGGCGGGACCGGTCGTGCGCGTCGAACGATTCATCGTCATCGAACGGATCGTCCGGCGCGGCAATCTCAAACGAAACGAGGGCATCGTCAGATGCCCTCGTCGCGGTGCGGTTCGCGGCGTTGCTGCCAGCGACCCGCCGGTCGGCGCCCGAGGATCCGGCTCGCCGGCTGGAGCGACCCGCCGTTTCGGACGCGTCGCTCTCCTCCGGCTCGCCAGCCTGACCTCGGCGCCCCACCATCACTCTTCTTCGTCCATCGCCTCGACTTCGTTGCCTGCACCATCGGGCATTGCGACGACGCCGAGCGATTCGCGGATGCGGTTCTCGATCTCGCGAGCGATTTCCGGATTCTCGCGCAGGAATTCACGCGCGTTGTCCTTGCCCTGGCCGATCTTCTCGCCGTTGTAGCTGTACCAGGCGCCTGCCTTGTCGACGATCTTCGCCTGCACGCCGAGGTCGATAATCTCGCCCTGGCGCGAGATGCCCTCGCCATACAGGATGTCGAAGATCGCTTCGCGGAACGGCGGCGATACCTTGTTCTTGACGACCTTCACGCGGGTTTCGTTGCCGATCACCTCGTCGTTCTTCTTGATCGAGCCGATCCGGCGGATGTCGAGACGCACCGACGCATAGAACTTCAGCGCGTTGCCGCCCGTCGTGGTTTCCGGGTTGCCGAACATCACGCCGATCTTCATACGAATCTGGTTGATGAAGATCACGAGGCAGTTCGTGCGCTTGATCGTGCCGGTCAGCTTGCGCAGCGCCTGCGACATCAGGCGGGCCTGCAGGCCCGGCAGCGAATCGCCCATCTCGCCTTCGATTTCGGCCTTCGGCACGAGCGCCGCGACCGAGTCGATGACGATCATGTCGATCGAGCCCGAGCGCACCAGCGCATCGGTGATTTCCAGCGCCTGCTCGCCGGTGTCCGGCTGCGAGATCAGCAGTTCCGGCACGTTCACACCGAGCTTCGCTGCGTACTGAACGTCGAGCGCGTGCTCGGCGTCGATGAACGCGGCCGTGCCGCCGATCTTCTGCAGTTCGGCGATCACCTGCAGCGTGAGCGTGGTTTTACCGGACGATTCCGGACCGTAGATCTCGACCACCCGGCCGCGCGGCAGGCCGCCGACGCCGAGCGCGATGTCGAGCCCCAGCGAACCCGTGGAGACGACCTGGATGTCCTCGGCCACCTCGCCGTCGCCCATCCGCATGATCGACCCTTTGCCGAACTGCTTTTCGATCTGCGCGAGTGCGGCCGCCAGCGCCTTGCTCTTCTCGGCGGTCATCCCGGAGCCCTTCTTGCTTTCTTCCATGAATCGTCCTTTGCTATGATGAGCAGCGTCTGTTAAAGGCGCGCCCGCTTTCAAGCGCCGCCCACGAATGCAGACACTGTATAAAAAAACAGTGTTTTATGCAAGCCCGCAATGCAGGGCGTTGTACACGAATAACTTCGGAGACAGCCGCGCCGGCGCGAACACCCTGCCGGCCATCGGTCAGCAACATGCGAATTCTCATCGCCGAAGACGACAGCATACTCGCGGACGGCCTCACTCGGTCACTCCGCCAATCGGGCTATGCGGTCGACCACGTGAAGAACGGCGTCGATGCCGATACGGCGCTGTCGATGCAGACATTCGACCTGCTGATCCTCGATCTCGGGCTGCCGAAAATGTCCGGGCTCGACGTGCTCAAGCGCCTGCGCGCCCGCAATTCCAACCTCCCCGTGCTGATCCTGACCGCCGCCGACAGCGTCGACGAGCGCGTGAAGGGCCTCGATCTCGGCGCGGACGATTACATGGCCAAGCCGTTCGCACTCAACGAACTCGAAGCGCGCGTGCGCGCGCTGACCCGGCGCGGCGCGGGCGGCGGCCCGACCGTCGTGCGGCACGGCTCGCTCGCGTTCGACCAGGTCGGCCGGATCGCGTACGCGAACGATCGCGTGCTCGATCTGTCCGCGCGCGAACTCGGCCTGCTCGAGGTGCTGCTGCAGCGGATCGGCCGGCTCGTATCGAAGGAGCAGCTCGTCGACCATCTGTGCGAATGGGGCGAGGAAGTCAGCAACAACGCGATCGAAGTCTACGTGCACCGGCTGCGCAAGAAGATCGAACCGAGCGGCGTCCGGATCTCGACCGTGCGCGGCCTCGGCTATTGCCTCGAAAAGGTCGCGCCCGCCGCGCCGGCCGACACCACAGCGCCCCAGCCCGCGACGGCCGGCACGCCGCTGCGCTGAAGCCGGGCGTCGCCGCGATGGCCACGCCGGCCCATTCCCGCCACCCGACCGGCGCGCCGTCGTCGGCCGCCGACGAGGCGCGCGACGCGCGCTACGAGAACCCGTTCGCGCCGCCCGACGAAACCGATGCGCCCGAGGCGCCGCGCCCGCGCTCGCTGTTCGGCGAAATCCTCGACTGGATGCTCGCGCCGCTGCTGCTGCTGTGGCCGATGAGCATCGCCGTCACCTATCTCGTCGCGAAGACGATCGCGAACGGCCCGTTCGACCGCGCGCTCGAGACCAACGCATACGTGCTTGCACGCCAGATCCACCCGGTGAACGGCGTCGCCGAGCTGACGCTGCCGGAGCAGACGCGCGACTTCCTGCGCGCGGACAACGTCGACAGCGTTTACTTCCAGGTGCTCGGCGCGCGCGGCGAGCTGGTCGCGGGCGAAGCCGACATGCCGCTGCCGCGCGACGAGGACCGCCCGCCGCCGGGCGTCGTCGTGTTTCGCGACGACCTGCTGCGCGGCAACGACGTGCGCGTCGCGTATACGACGGTCGCGCTGCCGCAGGCGAGCGGCACGCAGCCCGTGCTCGTGCAGGTCGGCGAGACGCTCGACAAGCGCAACGCGCTCGCGAACGACATCATCAAGGGCGTGATCCTGCCGCAATTCGTGATCCTGCCGCTCGCGATCCTGCTCGTCTGGTTCGGGCTGTCGCGCGGGCTCGCGCCGCTCAATGCGCTGCAGGCGCACATCCGTGCGCGGCGGCCCGACGACCTGTCGCCCGTCGAGGCGCAGCGCGCGCCGCCCGAGATCGAGCCGCTCGTCACGTCGTTCAACGACCTGCTCGCGCGTCTCGAACAGAACATGGCGCTGCAAAAGCGCTTCATCGCCGACGCCGCGCACCAGATGAAGACGCCGCTCGCGGGCTTGCGCACGCAGGCCGAATTCGCGCTGCGCCACCCCGTCCCGCCCGACGTGCAGCGCTCGCTCGAGCAGATCGCAACGAGCTCCGAGCAGGCCGCGCGGCTCGTCACGCAACTGCTTGCGCTCGCGCGCGCCGAGAACCGCGCGAGCGGGCTCACGTTCGAGCCGGTCGAGATCGCCGCGCTCGCGCGGCGCGCGGTGCGCGACTGGGTGCAGGCCGCGCTCGCGAAGCGGATGGATCTCGGCTACGAAGGGCCGCCGGACGACGCGCCGCTCGACGTCGACGGCAACCCGGTGATGCTGCGCGAGATGCTCGGCAACCTGATCGACAACGCGATCCGCTACACGCCGGAAGGCGGCCGCATCACGGTGCGCGTGCGCGCCGATCGCGCGGCGCGGCTCGCGCATCTCGAAGTCGAGGACACGGGGCCCGGCATCCCGGCCGCGGAACGCGAGCGCGTCGTCGAGCGCTTCTACCGGATCCTCGGCCGCGAAGGCGACGGCAGCGGCCTCGGGCTCGCGATCGTGCGCGAGATCGCGACGCAGCACGGCGGCACGCTGACGCTCGACGATCACGTCTACCAGCAGGCGCCGCGCCTCGTCGGCACGCTCGTGCGCGTCAGCCTGCCGCTGGCGGAAACCGCTCCGGATTAACCCTGACGCGCACCGCGGCAACGCGCCGCGATCGCGCCGAAACCGGCGTTTTGCCGGACGTTCGCACCACGATCGTCACGCGAAGCACCCGATTCGGCACGGGTTAACGCGCAGTCGTTTTGTGCGCGCGAGTCAGTGCGCCGTAAGTTTCCGTGCCAATAATCGTCGACAGGCCCGCCCACCCAAGGCGGCCGCATATCTATATCAAGGGACTTGGAGACGATTCATGGCAACGTTAGGCGGGCAAATTTCGCACGCGCCGATGACGGGCGAAGAGAAAAAGGTGATCTTCGCGTCGTCGCTCGGGACCGTGTTCGAGTGGTACGACTTTTACCTGGCCGGCTCACTCGCGGCCTACATCAGCAAGAGCTTCTTCTCCGGCGTCAATCCGACCGCCGCGTTCATCTTCACGCTGCTCGGCTTTGCGGCCGGCTTCGCGGTGCGGCCGTTCGGCGCGATCGTGTTCGGCCGGCTCGGCGACATGGTCGGACGCAAGCACACGTTCCTCGTGACGATCGTGATCATGGGCCTCTCGACGTTCGTGGTCGGTTTCCTGCCCGGTTATACGTCGATCGGCATCGCTGCGCCGGTGATCTTCATCGCGATGCGGCTCCTGCAGGGCCTCGCGCTCGGCGGCGAGTACGGCGGCGCGGCGACCTACGTCGCCGAGCATGCGCCGGCGAATCGGCGCGGCTTCTACACCGCGTGGATCCAGACGACCGCGACGCTCGGCCTGTTCCTGTCGCTGCTCGTGATCCTCGGCGTGCGCACGTTCATCGGCGAGGAAGCGTTCGGCAACTGGGGCTGGCGCGTGCCGTTCGTCGCATCGATCGCGCTGCTCGCGGTGTCGGTGTGGATCCGGCTGCAGCTGAACGAATCGCCGGTGTTCCTGCGCATCAAGGCGGAAGGCAAGACGTCGAAGGCGCCGCTGACCGAAGCGTTCGGCCAGTGGAAGAACCTGAAGATCGTGATCCTCGCGCTCGTCGGCCTGACCGCCGGCCAGGCCGTCGTGTGGTACACGGGCCAGTTCTACGCGCTGTTCTTCCTCACGCAGACGCTGAAGGTCGACGGCGCAAGCGCGAACATCCTGATCGCGATCGCGCTCCTGATCGGCACGCCGTTCTTCCTGTTCTTCGGGTCGCTGTCGGACAAGATCGGCCGCAAGCCGATCATCCTCGCGGGCTGCCTGATCGCGGCGCTGACCTACTTCCCGCTGTTCAAGGCGCTCACGCACTACGCGAACCCGCAGCTCGAGATCGCCACGCAGAAGGCACCGATCACCGTCGTCGCCGATCCGGCCACCTGCTCGTTCCAGTTCAACCCGGTGGGCACGTCGAAGTTCACGAACTCGTGCGACATCGCGAAGAGCGCGCTCGCGAAGGCCGGCCTGAACTACGAGAACGTCGCGGCACCGGCCGGCACGATGGCCGAAATCAAGGTCGGCGATACGGTGATCCCGGCGTATGACGGCAAGGCGGCCGACGCGAAGGCACAGGGCGCGGCGTTCGACAAGACGCTCGCGTCGACGCTGAAGGGGGCCGGCTACCCGGCGAAGGCCGACCCGGCGCAGCTCAACTGGCCGATGACGATCGTGATCCTGACGATCCTCGTGATCTACGTGACGATGGTCTACGGGCCGATCGCCGCGATGCTGGTCGAGATGTTCCCGACGCGGATCCGCTATACGTCGATGTCGCTGCCCTATCACATCGGCAACGGCTGGTTCGGCGGCTTCCTGCCGGCAACCGCATTCGCGATCGTCGCGGCGAAGGGCAACATCTATTCAGGGCTCTGGTATCCGATCGTGATCGCGCTGGCCACGTTCGTGATCGGCCTGCTGTTCGTCAAGGAGACGAAGGACTCGAACATCTACGCGCAGGATTGATGTCGAGGCATGGGCGGTTGCCGGGCGCGTTCCGGTGACCGGCAACCGCCCTGCGACAAGGCCGGTACGGATCATCGGCAACTTTTTTCGGGGAAGATGAAAAAAGGTGTTGACAGCCTGACGGCCGATCTCCATAATTCATTTCTTCGGCGAATTAGCTCAGTCGGTTAGAGCGACGGAATCATAATCCGCAGGTCCGGGGTTCGAGTCCCTGATTCGCCACCAGTTGTAAAAAAGCCGCTGTTCCGCAAGGAACAGCGGCTTTTTCATTTGGCGTCGTCCGATTCGCGATCCTCCCGCGCCGCTCCCGCCGGCATGCGGCATTTCACGTGCCCTGGCACCGACGGCCCCCGCTTTGCGGACACAACGGCCGAAACCGCCGCGTCCCGGCTCGTTACGCCGCCACCGTCCCGCGCCGCTCCTCCGGCAACTGCCCGCGCACCTTCCCGCGCCAGTTCTCCCCACCTTCCAGCGCCGGTGTCGACTCGAACACCTCCGCGATCCAGTCGGCGAACACGCGCACCTTCTGCGACAAATGCCGGTTGTGCGGATAGACGATCGAAATCGGCTTCGGCTTCGGATTGCAGTCCGGCAGCACCTCGACCAGCGATCCGTCGAGCAGGTTCGGCAGCACCATGAACAGCGTCGGCTGGATCATCCCGAACCCTTCGAGCCCGCACGTCACGTAGGCATCCGAATCGTTGACCGTGACCTCCCCGCTCATCCGCACCTCGACCGGCTTGCCGTCGATCATGAACACCCACGGAATCGCACGCGCGCCGTGGCTCGAACGAAAATTCACCGCATGATGTTCGGCGAGATCGGCAATCTCGTGCGGCTCGCCGTGACGCGCGACGTAATCGGGCGATGCACAGGTCACGCGCTTCAGCATCCCGATGCGCCGCGCGACCATCGACGAATCCTCGAGCGGCCCGACCCGGATCATGCAGTCGATGCCCTCCTCGACCGGATCCACGTAGCGGTCGGAAAGCCCCAGCTCGAGCGTGATGTCCGGATAGCGCTGCCGGAAAATCGACAGCGACGGCAGCACGATGCGCCGCCCGAGCGAACTCGGCATATGGACGCGCAGCACGCCGCTCGGCTTGCGGTTGCCGGTCTGGAAGCTCGCGTCGGCTTCCGCGATCTCCGCGATGATCTTCATGCAATGCTCGTAGTACGCGGCACCTTCCGGCGTCAACGACAGCCGGCGCGTCGTCCGGTGCATCAGGCGCACGCCGAGCAGCGCCTCGAGATTCTGGATGATGGTCGTCACCGACGCGCGCGGCATCGCGAGCGTGTCGGCCGCGCGCGTAAAGCTGTTCGCATCGACCACACGGGTAAAAACTTCCATTGCCTGGATTCGGTCCATGCTGCCCCCCCTTCGAATCGCCAACGGGACAGAATAGAGCGCGCGGCGGGCACGGCACAAGCCCCCACCTATTGTTCTCCAGCCCTGAATAGTCTCGGCATTTCGCACTGGAAAATGATCGGTTTTCGTTCAGTTCCACACAACAACCGCTCCGGCCCCGATCGCGCGCCGCGCGTTACCGCACGAACCGCTCCCGATACGCCTGCGGCGACACGCCCAGCACACGCACGAAGCTGCGCCGCAACGTCTCCTCCGAACCGAATCCGCACCGCGCGGCGATCCGCTTGACGGGCCATGTCGTTTCGCCGAGCAGGCGCTGCGCGGCCTCGACGCGGATCTGCTCGACCGCGCGCGCGGGCGTGCGGCCGGTTCCCGCGCGATAGTGGCGCACGAAGCTGCGTTCGCTCATGCGCACGCGCTCGGCCAGCGCGGGCACCGACAGGTCGGCCGCCAGGTGCTCGGCCATCCATGCATGCAATTCGCCGAACCGGTCGTCGGTACGCTGCATCGACAGCATCGCGCTGAACTGCGCCTGTCCGCCCGGACGCTTCAGGAACACGACGAGTTCGCGCGCGGCATCGAGCGCGGTCGCACGACCGAGATCCTCCTCGACCAGCGCGAGCGCGAGATCGATGCCGGCCGTCACGCCGGCCGACGTCCATAGCGCGCCCTCGCGGATGAAGATCGGATCGGCTTCGACGCGCACGTTCGGGTAGCGCGCCGCGAATTCGTCGCAGCGCGCCCAGTGCGTGACCGCACGCCGTCCGTCGAGCAGGCCGGCCTCGGCGAGCAGGAACGCGCCGGTGCAGACCGACGCAACGCGCCGCGCACGCTCCGCCTGCTGCCGCACCCAGCGCACCAGCCGGGCATCCTGCGATGCCGCGTGCACGCCCTTGCCGCCCGCGACGATCACCGTATCGGGACGGCGCGCGGCCGAGCGCAGCGACTCGGCCATCACGACGAGGCCCGACGACGTCTCGACGGGCCCGGCGTCGGCCGCGACGACACGCGGCGCATACGGCGCCGGCTGCCCACGCTCCAGCGCAAGTTCGTTGACGGACGCGAATACCTGCAGCGGCCCCGACACGTCGAGCAATTGTGCGCGGGGAAACGCAAGGACCAGGATCGAGCGCGGGGCGGCAGGCATGGCGATTGGCTGAAAACGTGGGCGATATGGCAATTTCGCCAAACACTACGCGCCTAGAATCGATCTGTCCATCGTGTGCCGGCAACGGCGCGCTCCTCTTCCACCCGGAGTCTTCGCATGACCCTGCATATCGGCCTTCTCGTGTTTCCCGGCGTTCAGCAACTCGATCTCACCGGCCCGCACGACGTGCTCGCGTCGCTGCCCGACGCGGCCGTCCACCTGGTCTGGAAGTCGCGCGACGCCGTCGCGTCGAGCAGCGGCCTCGCGCTCGCGCCGACCTGCACGTTCGACGACTGCCCGCCGCTCGACGTGATCTGCGTGCCGGGCGGCATCGGGATCAACGACCTGCTGCTCGACGCCGAAACGATCGCGTTCGTGCAGCAGCGCGCAGCCACCGCGCGCTACGTGACGTCGGTCTGCACGGGCGCGCTGCTGCTCGGCCTGGCCGGCCTGCTGCGCGGTCGGCGTGCGACGACGCACTGGGCGTTCCACGCGCTGCTCGAACCGCTGGGCGCGGTGCCCGTGCGCGAGCGTGTCGTGCGCGACGGCAACCTGATCACGGGCGGCGGCGTGACGGCCGGTATCGACTTCGCGCTGACGATCGCCGCGGAGTTGGCCGGCGACGAAGAGGCGCAGGCGATCCAGCTTCAGCTCGAATACGCGCCTGCGCCGCCGTTTGACGCCGGCTCGCCCGACACCGCGCCGGCATCGGTCGTGAAGCGCGTCACCGAACGTTCGGCGGCCAGCTTTGCGAAACGCAAGCAGACAATCGAGCAGGCGCTGCGCGCGATGTCGCGCTGAATGCGGATGCCGGGGAATTGACCGGAAGACGACGCGCATTCGCGCCGGAGAACATATCGATGAACATCATCCGCAGCGCGGCATTCACCGCGGACCGCCCTTGGGGCGCGCTCGACATCGCGAACCTGAACGGCATCACGGTCCGCCTGCACTGGACCGACCAGCCGTATCGATGGCATGTGAACGACGGCGAGGAAGTGTTCGCGGTGCTCGACGGTCGCGTCGAGATGCGCTACCGCGTAGCAGGCATCGAGCACGCGACGGTGCTCGAACCCGGCGACGTCTTCCACGCGACGGTCGGCACCGAGCACGTCGCGCATCCGCTCGGCGAAGCGCGCATCCTCGTGATCGAGACGGAAGGCAGCGTCTGACGGCGGGCCGCCGTGCGCCGTGCCGCGCGGCGGGTTTTACCCCGAGATCGTCCCGGTGCCCTGCGACGGGATCAGTTTCGGTTGCGGCGTGCACACGCACTGGCACAGGTCGTGTTCGAGCGCGACGACCTTGCCCATCACGGTCATCGTCCGCTCACCGCCGTCCGACACGATCACGCCCGTCGTCTTGCACGCGGCGCAGAACACGGGCGCGCCGAGATAGGCGAGTTCGCGTCCGTCGAACGACGAATTGGCGATCCCTTCGAGCACCACGCCGCCGTGGTCGGTCGTGTCGCCCTTCAGAATGAATTTGCGGCTCATGATGTCGGTTCTTCCCTCGGAAACGCCGCGCCGCGCGGCGGCGAGGCCGCGCACGGGCAATCGGACACCGCCCGTCGATTGCGGGCGTCCCGCGAGGATATCACCGCTCGCGGCGGCCGCCGTCGGCCGCCCCGTCGAGTCAGTGCCAGACGGGCACCGGCAGACGGCGGTCAGATACACATCGGTGCACTTAGACAGGAGGCAGTCGAGCCCTGCCGCGACCTGGCGATACGTCACGCCGCCGCTCGGACGAACAGCGCGATGCACAGCGCGGCACCGCACAGATACGTGCCGATCGCGCCGATGAAACGCACGGGATTCGGCCTGGCCATCGTCGGCCACGCGAGCAATCCGATCACGAGCAGGCAGCGGCATGCGGTCGCCGCGACGATCAGCGACAGGATCGCGCGCGACGGATCGTGTGCGCCGAAATAGAGAAACAGCACCGCGAGAAACGGCGCGTATTCGGCCGTGTTGCCGTGCGCGCGCACGATCTTGTGCAACCCGTTCGTCGGATCGGGCGCACACCCGGATCCGGTGGTGCACCGGAAGCGCGTGACGGACACGACGAGTCCGAGCCCGAACAGCAGCAGCCCGAGGATGGCCGTGCAAACGAGCGCGACGGGATGGATCGGCATGGGGCTCCCGGCGAAAGCGAAAATGCGCCGCAGATCCGGCGATCCTACGCTCTGCCGGTGTGCACGGCTATCGCGGAAACCCGCAGCGTCGCCATGCGCCGGCCGCGATTTCGCGAACAGGATCCGGCCCGATTTGCCGCGATGCCGCACCGCACGAAACCGGTGCAGCGCCCCCTGCCCGGCCGCCCGGGCCTGCCCGCCGAAACCGTTGTCGCGCGGACGCTTAGGCACGGCACGCGCAAACGTTTCGCCGCGACGGCGTGCGCCGTCGCATCGCAACGCCGGTCGCCGCGCGTCACAGGCACGCGCGTTGCATCGACGCATCTCGGTAGTGAACCGCCCTTGGCAGCCCGCGGTTGAGGACTACACTAATCCTTAATGGGGTGCGGCCAGACAGCCGGTGCCCTCAGGGAGACGCCGCCATGAATCGGCCGCTTAATCGTATCCTGCCGCGCGTGACCGGTCTCGCATCGGTCTGGACGTGGGTCAAATGGTCCTTGCTGGCCGCGCTGCTGATCGCGCTCGCAATCGTCGCGCGGCTCGTGCAGACCGAGATCGAAACGTCCCGGCTGCAGGCGCGCTACCTGTCCGAGCTCACCCGCGATGTCGGCTACACGGTCGAAACGGGCCCGAGCGATCACATCCGCTTCCCCGCGAACGGCCCCTACGACCAGCGCCTCGGCTACGCGATGATTCCGTCGTTCCAGGAGCGGCTGCTCGCGCGCGGTTTCGTCGTCGGCAAGCAGGCGCGCGATTCGCAACGGATGCTGTCGCTCGGCGAGCGCGGGTTGTTCCTCCCTTACGAAGAAAAAGACCAGACGGGCCTGATGCTGTTCGATTCGACCGGCGCGCCGCTGTTCGCGACCGTGTTCCCGCAGCGCGTCTATGCCGACTTCGACACGGTGCCGCGCGTGGTCGTCGATGCGCTGCTGTTCATCGAGGATCGCTACCTGCTCGACGCGAACGAACCGAACCGCAACCCGGCGATCGACTGGGGGCGCTTCAGCCGCGCGCTCGCCGACCAGGCGCTGCACGTCGTCAACCGTCACCAGGCGCGCCCGGGCGGCAGCACGCTCGCGACCCAGATCGAGAAGTTCCGCCATTCGCCCGAAGGCCGCACCGCGACGCCGCCCGAGAAGCTGCGGCAGATCGCGTCGGCGTCGGTCCGCGCGTATCTGAACGGCCCGCAGACGATGCTCGCGCGCCGCACGATCGTCGTGCACTACCTGAACTCGGTGCCGCTCGCCGCGCGGCCGCATATCGGCGAAATCACCGGCATCGGCGACGGTCTCGCCGCCTGGTACGGCCGCGACTTCAACGACGTGAACCGGATCCTGTCCGCGCCGACGACCGGCGACAACGTCGACGAACAGGGCAAGACGTTCCGCGAGGTGCTGTCGCTGATCATCGCGCAGCGCGCGCCGTCGTACTTCCTCAACCGAGGCTATCCGGCGCTGCAGCGGCTGACCGACAGCTACCTGCGGCTGCTGTCGAACGGCGGCGTGATCTCGCCTGCATTGCGCGATGCCGCGCTGTCCGCGCAGATCGAACGCAGCGCGCCGCCTGCCGCCGCGCAGGTGCAGTCGTTCGTGTCGCGCAAGGCCGTGTCGTCCGCGCGTGCGTCGCTGCTGTCGGCACTCGGCATCAGCGACGTGTACCAGCTCGACCTGCTCGACCTGGAGGCGACCAGCACGCTCGACAACGGCGTGCAGCGAGCCGTCGCCGAGCGGCTCGCGAAGGCATCGACGCGTGACGGCGCGCAGGCCGCCGGCCTCTATGGCTACGAGATGCTCGCGCCGAAGGACGACCCGTCGCATCTCACGTACAGCTTCACGCTGTACGAACGCCGCAACGGCGCGAACATGCTGCGCGTGCAGACCGACAGCGTGAACGAGCCGTTCGACGTGAATCGCGGCGGCCGCATCAACCTCGGCTCGACCGCGAAACTGCGCACGCTGATCACGTACCTGCAGATCGTTTCCGACCTGCACGCGCGCTATGCGAACCTGTCGAACGCGCAGCTTGCGCGTGTGAAACCCGACCCGGTCGACGGGCTGTCGCGCTGGGCGCTCGACTATCTGTCGCATACGAGCGACCGCTCGCTGCAGGCAATGCTCGACGCGGCCGTCGAACGCAAGTATTCGGCGAGCCCCGACGTGTTCTACACGGGCGGCGGCGCGCAGGTGTTCTCGAACTTCGAGAAGTCGGACAACGGCCGCATCCTGACGCTGCACACTGCGTTCGAGCATTCGGTCAACCTCGTGTTCGTGCGGCTGATGCGCGACATCGTCCACTACGAGACGCTGCAGGCGGCCGGCCCGTCGTCGTCGTGGCTCGGCGATCCCGAACAGCGCCGGCATTACCTGCAGCAGTTCGTCGACGGCGAAAGCCAGGTCTACGTGAAGCGCTACTACACGCGCTATGCGGGCAAGGCACCCGACGACGCACTCGCGCTGATGCTGAAGGACGTGCGCAAGTCGCCGCCGAAGATCGCGACGGTGCTGCGCAGCGTCGCGCCGAACGAATCGCTCGCGTGGTTCGATGCGCAGATGCGCGCGCAACTGAAGGGCACGCCGGCCGCGACGCTGTCCGACGACGATCTCGCCGCGCTCTACGCGAAATACGCGATCGACCGGTTCAACCTCAACGATCGCGGCTATATCGCGAGCGTGCACCCGCTCGCGCTGTGGACGCTCAACTACCTGCGCGCGCACCCGAGCGCGCCGCTCGGCGAGGTCCAGCGCGAGAGCCGCGATGCGCGTTTCTACACGTATTCGTGGCTGTACAAGACGCGCTACCACGCGACCCAGGACCGCCGCATCCGCCGCATGGTCGAGTTGCGCGCGTACGCGGAGATCACGAAGTCGTGGCGCGCGCTCGGCTACCCGTTCGCGGAAGTCACGCCGTCGTACGCGGCCGCGATCGGCGCATCGGGCGACCAGCCCGACGCGCTCGCGAAACTGATCGGCCTGATCGCGAACGGCGGCCAGAAAGCGCCGACCGAGACGATCACGCGGCTCGACTTCGCGAAGGGCACGCCGTACGAGACGCGCTTCGTGCGCGCGGCCGCGCAGCCGCAGCCGATGCTGTCGCCGGAAATCGTCAACGTGGCGCACACGCTGCTGCGCGACGTCGTGCTCAGCGGCACCGCGCGCCGCCTCGCGGGCGGCTTCACGCTGCCCGACGGCAAGACGCTCGAGGTATACGGCAAGACGGGGACGGGCGACCAGCGCTTCAACGTCTACGCACGCGGCGCGCGGCTGATCGAATCGCGCAAGGTGAACCGCAGCGGCACGTTCGTGTTCGTGATCGGCGACCGGTTCTTCGGGGTCCTGACGGCAACCGCGCACGAACCGTACGCGGCGCGCTACGACTTCACGAGCGCGATGGCCGTACAGTTGCTGAAATCGATGGCGCCGGCGCTCGCGCCGCTGATCGAACGTCCGGCCGCCACCGGCACGCACGCCGCGGAGCCCGCGCCGCAGGCGGAAATGCCCGCGCCGGGCGCCGCGTCGGCGCAACCTTCCTGACCGCGGCACGTACGTTCACGCGATGGCACGCCGCTCAGTGCGAGCGGCCGTCGTAGTGCGTGACGGGCAGCGCGTCGAGGTCGATATCCTCGAGGCAGCGCACGTTGATCGCGGCCATCGCGGTGCCGTTCGGATGAACGCCCTCGGCGAACGGATGCATCCCGCAGCGCTTGCAGAAACGATGCCTGATCACGTGCTTGTTGAACAGGTAGGTCGCGAAATTCTCGTCGGGCGTGAGGAGCTTCATGTGGTCGCGCGGCACGAACCACATCAGCGCGCCCTTGCGCTGGCAGATCGAGCAGTTGCACGCCATCACGCCCTGCAGGTCGCCTTCCACTTCGAACTTCACGTCTCCACAGTGACAGCTTCCGCGATAAAGCATGGTCGTCTCCCGGTGCGGCCGGTGCGCGTCGGCGGCGCCCGGACGGACGCCGTTGGCCAGGCCGATTCAAGCGGGTACAGTAGCGCGCACATGCGCCGCGCGCAATGTCCGGCGGCGCCCCTCCTGACCCTCCCCAACCAAGGAAAACCATCATGCTCGAACTGTGCCCCGGCTGCGAATGCTGCGACAAGGACCTGCCGCCCGATTCGGCGGATGCGCGCATCTGCACGTTTGAGTGCACGTTCTGCGCGACCTGCGCCGACGACGTGCTGAAAGGCCGCTGCCCGAACTGCGGCGGCGACCTGGTCGTGCGCCCGCGGCGTCCGGCAAGCCTGCTCGCGAAGTATCCTGCATCGACGGAGCGCATCCACAAGCCGGGCGGCTGCGCAAACGCCGCCTGACGGCGCCGCCCCGTTCCGTCACGACATTTCGATCCGCGCGCGCGTCACCGCGAGCAGCGCCGCCATCGCGCGGCGCGCGCCGTCCTCGTCGCGCACGCGGATCGCGTCGCCGACGGCCGTATGCTCGGCGAGCGACGCGTTGTACACGTCCGCGCGGCGCGCATTCAGATGCAGTTGCGCCTCGAGCGTGCGATCGATCAGCGCGCCGAGCGGCACCAGCAGTTCGTTGCCGCCCGCCGCGAGCACACTCAGGTGAAAGCGCAGGTCGGCGCGCACCCATTCGTCTACGTTGCGTGCATCGGCCATCGCGCGCGCCGCGTCGTCGATCGCGTCGAAGGCTTCCGGCGTATGCGCGCGCGCAGCGAGCGCGGCCGCGTATGGCTCGATCATCTCGCGCATCTCCTGCAGCTTCAGCGCGAACGCAAGCGGCGGCGCGACGCGCGCGTACCAGTCGAGCAGGTCGGCGTCGAGCAGGTTCCATGCGTGGCGCGGCCGCACGCGCGTGCCGACCTTCGGCCGCGATTCGACCAGCCCCTTCGACGTCAGCGTGCGCAGCGCCTCGCGCATCACCGTGCGGCTCACGCCGTACATCTCCATCAGGTCGGGCTCCCTCGGCAGCAGCGATTCGGGCGGATAGTCGCCGCGCAGGATCGCCGTCGCAAGCCGGAAAGCCGTCTGTCCATGCAGGTCGTGTTGAATGATCGTTCTCCGTTGGGCCGGCGTGCAGGCTGCCCACTATCTGCACAATAATGCTATTAATACTATTTTTTATCCGGCTACGCTAGGATAATCGTGAAAGCACGCGACCGTGCGCCGCGCCCGAGCGCCCGCACCGGCCAACCATGGAGACTCGCATCGTGAAAATCACCCGCCTCGAAACTTTCGTCGTCCCGCCGCGCTGGCTGTTCCTCAAGATCGAAACCGACGAGGGCATCGTCGGCTGGGGCGAGCCGGTCGTCGAAGGCCGCGCGCACACGGTCGAGGCCGCGGTGCAGGAGCTGGCCGACTACCTCGTCGGCCGCGACCCGCTGCTGATCGAGGATCACTGGCAGGTGATGTACCGCGCGGGCTTCTACCGCGGCGGCCCGATCATGATGAGCGCGATCGCGGGCGTCGATCAGGCGCTGTGGGACATCAAGGGAAAGCATCACGGCGTGCCGGTGCACGCGCTGCTGGGCGGCCAGGTGCGCGACCGCATCAAGGTGTATTCGTGGATCGGCGGCGACCGGCCGAGCGACGTCGCGAACAATGCGCGCGCGGTCGTCGAGCGCGGCTTCAAGGCCGTGAAGATGAACGGCTCCGAGGAACTGCAGATCGTCGACACCTACGACAAGGTCGAGCAGGTGATCGCAAACGTCGCGGCGGTGCGCGACGCGGTCGGCCCGCACGTCGGGATCGGGGTCGACTTCCACGGCCGCGTGCACAAGCCGATGGCGAAGGTGCTCGCGAAGGAGCTCGACCCGTACAAGCTGATGTTCATCGAGGAGCCGGTGCTGTCGGAGAACGCCGAGGCGCTGCGCGACATCGTCAACCAGACCAACACGCCGATCGCGCTCGGCGAACGGCTGTACTCGCGCTGGGACTTCAAGCACATCCTCGCGGGCGGTTACGTGGACATCATCCAGCCCGACGCGTCGCACGCGGGCGGCATCACCGAGTGCCGCAAGATCGCGACGCTCGCGGAGAGCTACGACGTCGCGCTCGCGCTGCACTGCCCGCTCGGCCCGATCGCGCTCGCCGCATGCCTGCAACTCGATGCGGTCAGCTACAACGCATTCATCCAGGAACAAAGCCTCGGCATCCACTACAACCAGGGCAACGACCTGCTCGACTACCTGCGCAATCCCGAGGTGTTCCGCTACGAGGACGGCTTCGTCGCGATCCCGCAGGGCCCGGGGCTCGGCATCGACGTCAACGAGGAGAAGGTGCGCGAGATGGCGAAGACGGGCCACCGCTGGCGCAACCCGGTGTGGCGCCACGCGGACGGCAGCGTCGCCGAGTGGTGAGCGCGGTGCGCAGCGCGCGGCTGCGGCCCGCGCGGTACGCAGCGACTTCGGAACGGCCGCCCGACAGGCGCCGTTTTTGCATGCGCGGCGCGACGAACGGCACGTGCCGCGCACGCGCCGGCGACCTTGCTTCGCGCCATGCGGAACCTGCCGTCAGCCGAGCGCCGCGAACCCCGGCACGCTGAACGACAGCACGGCGGCCGCGACGAACACGCCGATCATCGTCATCCCTTCGAGATGCAGGATGTTGCGGAACGTGTGCGCATCCTCGGTCGACGCGGTGCGGCGCAGCCGCGGCAGCGCCGAGAAGCGGTTCAGGCCGCCGAGCACGAGCGCGAGCGCGACGAGCAGCAGCTTCAGCAGCAACACGCGCCCCCACGTGCTGCCGTCGAGCGGCGCGAGCGATCCGCCGAGCCCGCGCAGCGCATTGAGCACGCCCGTCGCGAGCAAGAATACGACCGCGATGATCGACGTACGCGACAGTTGCTGGCCGATGCGGATCAGCGCGCCGCGTGCGACCGACGAACCGAGCGCCGGCAGCACCGCGAGCCCGCCCGCGAGCACGAGGCCGCCCCACACGGCCGTCGCGAGCAGGTGCAGCGTCTGCACGCCGACCGCCGCGGACAACGCGCCCGTATCGGCCGCATGGCCGAGCGATGCCTTGCCGGCCGCGACCACGATCACCGCGAGCCACAGCACCGCGTGCGCGCCCGGGCCCTCCGGCTTCGCCAGCGCGACGATCGCGAGCACCACCGCGCCGGCGAACGCGACGCTCCACGCGAAGCCCGCGTGCGTCTGCATCAGCACGACGGGAATCGCGGCGAACGCGCCGCCGAGCCCCGCGCCGCTCATCGTCGCGGCCTCGTAGACCAGCCAGCCGAGATCCGCGAGCACGAGCGCCAGCGCCGCCGCGACCAGAGAATGTTGTGCGCGCAACCACGCGGGATGCGAAGGCGAGACGACCGGCCGCGCGCCGTCCTTGCCGAGCCACGCCTTGAGCAGCGCCGAGCCGACCGCCATCGCGAACGCGGCGTCCATCAGCGCCGCGAGCGCGACCTGCCCGATCCACAAGCTGTCGAACTTCATTGCGCGCACCCTCCCGGAAACGGCCGGCCGGCGGCGCGGCGGCAACGGGACAGACAACGGGAACGAGGCAACGGCACGGTAGAAAACGTCATCGATGAATCCGGAAACGGGAGAAATGACTGGACCTGCGGCGGAGGCGGCGCCGCGCGACCCGCGAGTGTACGGTCTTCGATGGCGAAAGCGCACGCCGGTTCACTTCGCCGCTGTGCAATACGCGTCAAATTGTCGCAAGTCGTAAACAGACAGGAACCGCTGTCCTTTTGCCAAATAGCCGTCATTACCCATCGATGATAGAATGCCGCGTCGCAGCAGCCCGGCTGTCCTGCCGTCCATGCGCCGAGCCGATCGTAGCCCGGACAAGGTCCCCGACGAATAATCATGGAGTCTCGTGTGTCTTCAAGACGCCTCTTCCGTCCGCTGCTCGCCGTTCTGTTGATCGGCGGAGCGGGCCTTATGAGCGCTGCCCAAGCGCAGACCAAGCCCACGGAGCAAGCGCACGCCCAGCAGGCGCCGCTCAAGGCACCCGATACGATGGCCGAGCGCGTGCGCGGCTGTACCGCATGCCATGGCGTCCACGGCCAGGGCACGGACAACGACTACTTCCCGCGTCTTGCCGGCAAGCCGGCCGAGTACCTGTACAACCAGCTCGTCAACTTCCGTGACGGCCGGCGCAAGTACCCGCCGATGAACTATCTGCTGACGTACCTGAACGACGACTACCTGCGCGAAATCGCCGAGCACTTCTCGGCCGAACGTCCGCCGTACCCGACGCCGGCGAAGCCGACGCTGCCGGCCGCGACGCTCGCGCGCGGCAAGCAGCTCGTCACGCAGGGCGACCCGTCCCGCAAGCTGCCGGCCTGCGTGGCCTGCCACGGCGCAGGGCTGACCGGCATGCAGCCGGCGATCCCCGGCCTCGTCGGCCTGCACGCCGATTACCTGAGCGCACAGCTCGGCGCATGGCGCTCGGGCAACCGCCACGCAAAGGCACCGGACTGCATGCACGACATCGCAGCGAAGCTTTCCGACGAAGACGTGACGGCCGTGACCGCATGGCTCGCCGCGCAACCGGCGCCCGCCAACCCCGTGCCGGCCCCGGCGCGCTCGATGAAGACTCCGCTCGCCTGCGGCAGCGAACCGCAATAAGGCAAGGGAGACAGACATAATGAAACGCAAGTCCCTGTTTGCACTCTCGGCTGTCGCGATCGTCGCGGCTGCCGCCCTCGTGCCGGTCCTGTGGCCGGGCAACGACACGCTGCACGGCGCTGCCGCCGTCGCGGCCACGCCGGCCGACCAGGCCGCGCTGATCAAGAAGGGCGAATACCTCGCGCGCGTCGGCGACTGTATCGCGTGCCACACCGTGCGCGGCGGCAAGTCGTTCGCGGGCGGCCTGCCGATGGCGACGCCGTTCGGCACGATGTACACGCCGAACATCACGCCGGACGACAAGGACGGCATCGGCAAGTGGACGTCGGACGACTTCTACCGCGCGATGCACACGGGTCGCTCAAAGGACGGCAGCCTGCTCTACCCGGGCTTCCCGTTCGCGAGCTACACGAAGGTCACGCGCTCGGATTCGGACGCGATCTACGCGTACCTGCGTTCGGTCCCGCCGGTGTCGGTGCCGAGCCGTCCGCACGAACTGAAGTTCCCGTTCAACAACCGCAACCTGCTGATCGGCTGGCGCACGCTGTTCTTCAAGGAAGGCGAGTACAAGCCGGATCCGACGAAGTCGGTCGAATGGAACCGCGGCGCTTACCTCGTCGAAGGCCTCGGCCACTGCTCGATGTGCCACACGTCGATCAACATGATGGGCGGCCCGGTGAGCTCGTCGGCGTTCGCAGGCGGCCTGATCCCGCTGCAGAACTGGTATGCGCCGTCGCTGACGAACGACAAGGAACTCGGCCTCGGCGACTGGCACGTGCAGGAGCTGTCCGACCTGCTGCAGGCCGGCGTGTCGCAGAAGGGTGCGGTGTTCGGCCCGATGGCGGACGTGGTCCACAACAGCCTGCAGTACATGACCGACGAAGATACGCGCGCGATGTCGACGTACCTGAAGTCGATCCCGCAGAAGGCTGAAGCGCCGAAGAACATGCAGTACGAGCCGTCGAAGCAGTTCGGCAATGCGCTGTTCGACCAGGGCAAGAAGATCTACGCCGACAACTGCGCGACCTGCCACGCCGAAACCGGCGCGGGCAAGCCGCCGGCATATCCGCCGCTCGCGGGCAACCACTCGATCATGATGGAATCGGCGGTCAACCCGATCCGCATGGTGCTGAACGGTGGCTATCCGCCGAGCACGTTCAAGAATCCGCGTCCGTACGGCATGCCGCCGTTCGCGCAGTCGCTGTCGAACCAGGAAGTCGCAGCCGTTGTAACGTATATCCGGATGTCGTGGGGCAACAACGGTACGCCGATCTCGCCGCAACAGGTGAGCGACCTGCGTTCCGCGCCCCTTTGCTTTTTGCGACGCCAGTCCCCGCGCGGGCCGCGCGAGGTGTCGCCGATCATAAAACTCAAGAGTGGTATCTATGTCTTTCGAATCTCTCGGCCTGGCCGAACCGCTTGTCAAGGCGGTCAACGAGCTCGGCTACACGTCGCCGACTCCGATCCAGCAGCAGGCGATCCCTGCTGTCCTCGGCGGCGGCGACCTGCTCGCCGGCGCACAAACGGGCACCGGCAAGACCGCCGGCTTCACGCTGCCGATCCTGCAGCGCCTGCACACGTTCTACGCCGAGCATCGCGGCGCGAAGCGCGCGGTGCGCGCGCTGATCCTCACGCCGACGCGCGAACTCGCCGCGCAGGTCGAGGAAAGCGTCCGTGCCTACAGCAAGTACCTGAAGCTGCGCTCGACCGTGATGTTCGGCGGCGTCAGCATCAATCCGCAGATCGATGCGCTCAAGCGCGGCGTCGACATCGTCGTCGCGACGCCGGGGCGCCTGCTCGACCACATGCAGCAGAAGACGATCGACCTGTCGGATCTCGACATCCTCGTGCTCGACGAAGCCGACCGGATGCTCGACATGGGCTTCATCCACGACATCAAGCGCGTGCTCGCGAAGCTGCCGCCGCAGCGCCAGAACCTGCTGTTCTCGGCGACCTTCTCCGACGAGATCAAGGCGCTTGCCGACAGCCTGCTCGACTCGCCCGCGCTGATCGAGGTCGCGCGCCGCAACACGACCGCCGAGAGCGTCGCGCAGAAGATCCACCCGGTCGACCGCGACCGCAAGCGCGAGCTGCTCACGCACCTGATCCGCGAACACAACTGGTTCCAGGTGCTCGTGTTCACGCGCACCAAGCACGGCGCGAACCGGCTCGCCGAACAGTTGACGAAGGACGGCATCAGCGCGATGGCGATCCACGGCAACAAGAGCCAATCGGCCCGCACGCGCGCGCTTGCCGAGTTCAAGAACAGCACGCTGCAGGTGCTCGTCGCGACCGATATCGCCGCGCGCGGGATCGACATCGACCAGTTGCCGCACGTCGTCAACTTCGACCTGCCGAACGTGCCCGAGGATTACGTGCACCGGATCGGCCGCACGGGCCGCGCGGGCGCGACCGGTGAAGCCGTGTCGCTCGTGTGCGTCGACGAGAAGCTGCTGCTGCGCGACATCGAGCGGCTGATCAAGCGCGAGATTCCGCAGGAAGTGATCGCGGGCTTCGAACCCGATCCGAACGCGAAGCCGGAGCCGATCCAGCAGCGCCGTGGGCAGCAGCAACCTCGCGGCGGTGGTGGCGGCGGCGGCGGCAATCGCCAGCCGCGCGCAGGCGGCTCAGGCCAGCCGGCCGCGAAGCGCGACGGCAACGCGCAACCGAAGGCATCGCAGCAGAAGGCCGCGAAGCCGCGCACGCAAGGCGGCGCCGGCGGCAGCGGCGGACGC
>NZ_JBFPFS010000038.1:0-76383 GCF_047978125.1 Burkholderia sp. LFS061
TACGCCGATGATAGTGCGGATTCCCGTGTGAAAGTAGGTAATCGTCAGGCTCCCTTAGCCAGAAACCCCCGCCCCACAAGGCGGGGGTTTTTGCATTTCAGCGACGGAAATGTGGGGCGCGCCGGGCAAGAGGTAGCGTGCTCCATCATCGCATCCTGTCGGCATCCGCCGGAGATCAGCCGTCTTCCATCTACCTGCGCCCACCGCGGAACGAACCCGCGTGATTTGGTACGATCGAAATGTCGTCGGCGATTGCATACGTCGACGTTCACGTTCGAAACCGGGGCTTGATGGAGAGGGCGGGGAATGAATATCGGTGACGCGTCGCGCGCATCCGGAGTCAGCGCAAAAATGATCCGGTACTACGAGCAGGTCGGCCTTCTTGCGCCGAGCAAGCGTACCGACGCTGGCTACCGAATCTACGGCGCGGACGAAATCCACGTCCTGCGCTTCATCCGTCAGGCGCGACGGCTTGGTTTTCTCGTCGAGGACATCCGCAAGCTGCTGATGCTCTGGCAAGACCGCTCCCGCGCCAGCGCCGAGGTGAAGTCGATCGCCCTCGAGCACGTGGCCGAACTCGACAGGCGCATCGCGGAGCTGAGCGACATGCGCGATACGCTGGCCGACCTGGCCGCGCACTGCCATGGTGACGGACGGCCCGAATGCCCGATTTTGGCGCGCCTGGCCGATCTCGTCAGCGAACCAGATTAGTGCGTGCGCTCAGGGCCCGAAATAGGCGCCCGGCTCAACCTCTATAAAAATCAATGAGTTAGCTTTGGTGAGCGCGCGCCCATTCCAAACTGGAATGGTTTCCATGCAAGTATTTCACTGGCATCTTGGTGCGGCGTCGCTATAATTCGGGAATACCCTATACGGGAAATCCCTGAATTTCGATTCGCCAGGGGTCCCCCTTCCTTGGAGAACATCATGATCGCCTACATCGTCGAAAAGCTGAGCAACTGGTTCGAATCCGCAGAACGTGAGCGCCGTGAGGCTTACCTCGCCACGTCGTCGGACATCGTCCAGCTCGAGCACCGCATCCGCTCGCTCGAAACCAATGGCTACTCGCTGTAATCCGAGTCACCGCCAGGTGCCGTACGGCACCGACCGATAAGCAGGCCCCGTGTTGACGGGGCTTTGTTTTTTTGTGCGCCGGATCTGGCGAAATCGACGATGCAGCGCTATGGTATGGACCTGCTTTTCACCGTGAAGGACACGATCATGCGTTTGCGTCTCGATGTGCGTCGCAGTGCCCGCGCGCGTCTCGTGCTGGGCGCGGCCATGCTTGTCCATGGCTTCGCGGCCGGTGCCGCGACTTCGTCCAAACCGCTGATTCTCGATACGCAGCGCGGTATCCAGGACGGCAAGGGCGGGCTGGTGCTGCAGACAGCGCCGTTGTCTTCCGAGCCGATCGTCGAGCCGGCGGGCATGCGGGCTCCGGCCGGGCAAGTGCCGAACACGTCGGTGCCGCTGTTCGTCGCACCCTATATCAATGTGCCAGGCTGGGGTGTACCGCCGGCCAACCAACCGAGACTCGCACCGAGGCCGCAGCCGTAACGGCCGGTCGCCCGGTCAGTTTCCGCGGTGCTCGATCTGACAACGGGCGCCGCCATCCTGTCCCAGCACCTCGACCAGATAGGGCAGTGCCTCGTTCATGCTTTGCGCAAGCGTATACGGCGGATTCAGGATGAACATCCCGCTGCCGTAGAGGCCTAGTCCATCGGCAGGCGGATTCGATACCGTCAGCGTCAGATGCAGCCAGTTGTTCGGTTGCAGGCGCTTCAACTGCTCGGGAAAGCGCTGCGATTCCGTCCGCATGACCTGCGGATACCAGATCGCGTAGCAGCCCGTCGCGAAACGCTTCAGGCATTCCGTCACGCAGCTTACCGTGCGCGCGTAATCCTTCTTGTCCTCGTAGGACGGATCGATCAGCACGAGTGCGCGTCGCGGCGGCGGCGGCAGCAGCGCCTTGATGCCTTCGAAGCCGTCGCCGGCGAAGATCATCGCGCGTCGCCCGGCGTCGCGGAAGTTGTGGCGCAGCACGTCGATTTCCGTCGTGTGCATTTCAAACAGGCGCATCCGGTCCTGTTCGCGCATCGATCGCCATGCGATATACGGGGAACCAGGGTAGAAGCGCAGTTCGCCGTCGTCGTTCAGTGCGCGTACTTCGTCCACATAATCGCCCAGCGCTTCCGGCAGGTTCTTGTCGTTCCACAGCCTGCCGATGCCGGTGTCGAATTCCGCCGTCTTTGCCGCGTAGCCGTCGCGCAGCGAGTACACGCCGGCACCGGCATGCGTGTCGATGTACCAGTACGACTTGTCTTTCTTGTTCAGGTAGCGCAGCAGTTGGACGACGACGGCGTGCTTGAGCACGTCCGCGTGATTGCCTGCGTGAAAACCGTGACGATAACTGAGCATGGCGGGCTGCCTGAAACAGAAGGTGAATCGATGAAAGCGGTCGATCGGGCGCGGCTGTCAGGCCGGGCGCCGATGCGGCCGCGTATTGTACGCGAGTGGCGGTGAGTCGCCTTACTCGTATGCGTTGCCGACCACCTCCTCGATGCGTTGCTTCACATCCGGCGTCAACTTCGCGGCGACGTCGAGCGCGCGCATGTTCTCGCCGATCTGCTCGATTCGCGATGCGCCGGTGATCACCGAGCTCACGCGCGGATTCGCGAGCACCCACGCGATCGCGAGCTGGCCCGTGCTGCAGCCGAGGTCGACCGCGATCCCGCCGAGCCGTTCGACGATGTCGTTGCTGGCCTGATCGGTCAGGCGGTCGCGCATCCAGTCGTAACCCTGCAGTTGTGCGCGGCTGCCCGGCGGCACGCCGTTGCGATATTTGCCGGTGAGCAGACCCGATGCCAGCGGGCTCCAGGTCGTGAGGCCGAGGCCGTAGTCGTCGTAGAGTCGCGCATATTCCCGTTCGACCCGCGTGCGGTGGAACAGGTTGTACTGGGGTTGCTCGACGACCGGCTTGTGCAGGTGATGCCGTTCGGCGATCTCGCACGCGGCGCGGATCTCGTCGGCGCTCCATTCCGACGTGCCCCAGTACAACGCCTTGCCGCGCACGATCATGTCGCTCATCGCCCAGACGGTTTCCTCGATCGGTGTGTTCGGATCGGGCCGATGGCAATAGACGAGGTCGACATAATCGAGCTGCAGCCGGCGCAGCGAGCCGTCGATCGCGTTCAGCAGATATTTCCGGTTCAGCGTGTGATACTGGTTCGGTGCTTCCGCGAGCCCCCAGAAGAACTTCGTGGACACGAGATAGCTGATGCGTGGCCAGTCGAGCGATTTGAGCGCGTGGCCCATGATTTCCTCGGATTTGCCGCCGGCGTAAACCTCGGCGTTGTCGAAGAAATTGACACCCGCGTCGCGTGCCGCGGCGAGGCATTCCCGCGCGACCCGCTGGTCGACCTGGTTGCCGTACGTGACCCAAGAGCCGAGCGAGAGCGCGCTGATCTGCAGGCCGGAACGGCCTAGCCGTCGATAGTGCATGCGAACCTCCTGCGTGACAGAACCGACCTTAAGCTTAGACGTTTTGCGCGCGAACGGCGGGGCTGATCGTGCACAATGACGGCTGGCCCGCCGGTACGTCGCGCGATGAAAGCGGATGCGGCCGGCGCGTGTTTTATCGATCCGATAACGGGAGGAGACGGACATGGCAGCAGATCTGAATGGCAAGACCGCAGTCGTCACGGGCGCCGCGAGCGGCATCGGCAAGGAAATTGCGCTGGAACTCGCGAAAGCGGGCGCGGCTGTCGCGATCGCCGA
Source organism: Burkholderia sp. LFS061 (assembly GCF_047978125.1). Lineage (NCBI taxonomy): Bacteria > Pseudomonadati > Pseudomonadota > Betaproteobacteria > Burkholderiales > Burkholderiaceae > Burkholderia > Burkholderia sp. LFS061. Next base: position 3,778 of record NZ_JBFPFS010000038.1, read on the forward strand.
CCTGAACCAGGACGGCGCCAATGCGGTCGCCGACGAGATCGTCAAGGCAGGCGGCAAGGCGATCGGCGTTGCAATGGACGTGACGAACGAGGAAGCCGTGAACAGCGGCATCGACAAGGTCGCCGAAACGTTCGGCTCGGTCGACATCCTCGTGTCGAACGCGGGCATCCAGATCGTCAACCCGATCGAGAACTACGCGTTCTCCGACTGGAAGAAGATGCAGGCGATCCACGTCGACGGCGCATTCCTGACGACGAAGGCCGCGCTCAAGCACATGTACAAGGACGATCGCGGTGGCGTCGTGATCTACATGGGTTCGGTGCACTCGCACGAAGCGTCGCCGCTGAAGTCGGCATACGTGACGGCCAAGCACGGCCTGCTCGGCCTCGCACGCGTGCTCGCGAAGGAAGGCGCGAAGCACAACGTGCGCTCGCACGTCGTGTGCCCGGGCTTCGTGCGCACGCCGCTGGTCGACAAGCAGATTCCGGAGCAGGCGAAGGAGCTCGGGATCAGCGAAGAGGAAGTGGTGAAGAAGGTGATGCTCGGCAACACGGTCGACGGCGTGTTCACGACGGTGCAGGACGTCGCGCAGACGGTGCTGTTCCTGTCGGCGTTCCCGAGCGCTGCGTTGACGGGCCAGTCGTTCGTCGTCAGTCACGGCTGGTTCATGCAGTAACGCGCAGTAACGCGGGCGCGAGCGGCGTAGCCGCCCGCTGCGTCGAACGGTAAAAAAACGCGCTCCGGGGAGCGCGTTTTTCATTTCGGCGGGGCAGGGCGGGGCCGGCGACGGCTGCCGCCTGCCGGTGCCGAGTTACTTCAGCACGGCTGCGATTGCATTGGCAACCGTGTCGAGGTTGCGCGTATTCAGCGCTGCGACGCAGATCCGGCCCGTGCCGACCGCATAGATGCCGAACTCGTCGCGCAGGCGATCGACTTGCGCCGAGGTCAGGCCCGAATACGAGAACATCCCGCGCTGCGCGTTGATGAAGCTGAAGTCGCGATCGACGCCGCTCGCCTTCAGGCGCTCGACGAGGCCGTTGCGCATCGCGCGGATGCGATCGCGCATTTCACCGAGCTCCTGCACCCACGAAGCGTGCAGTTCCGGCGATGCGAGCACCGCGGCGACGACCGCACCGCCATGGGTCGGCGGGTTCGAGTAGTTCGTGCGGATCACGCGCTTCAGTTGCGACAGCACGCGCGTGGCTTCTTCCTTGCTCGACGTGATGATCGACAGCGCGCCGACGCGCTCGCCGTACAGCGAGAACGATTTCGAGAACGACGACGACACGAACGCGTTCAGGTCGGCCGCAGCAAACAGGCGCACGGCGGCCGCATCGGCCTCGATGTTCTCGCCGAAGCCCTGGTACGCCATGTCGAGGAACGGCACGAGGTTGCGCGCCTTCACGACGTCGACGATCTGTTGCCATTGCGCTTCGGTCAGGTCCACGCCGGTCGGGTTGTGGCAGCACGCGTGCAGCACGACGACCGTGCCTGCCGCATAGCCGTTCAGCGCCGACAGCATGCCTTCGAAGTTCACGCCGTTGGTGGCGGCGTCGTAATACGGGTACGCGACGACTTCGAAGCCGGCCGCTTCGAACAGCGCGCGGTGGTTTTCCCAGCTCGGATCGCTGATTGCGACTTTCACGTTCGGGTTCACGGTGCGCAGGAAATCGGCGCCGATCTTCAGTGCGCCCGTGCCGCCCAGTGCCTGGGCCGTGACCACGCGGCCCGCTGCGAGCAGCGGCGAATCGTTGCCGAGCAGCAGCTTCTGCACGGCCGCATCGTAGGCGGCGATCCCGTCGATCGGCAGGTAGCCGCGCGGCAGGCCGGCCTCGACACGCACCTTCTCTGCTTCGCGAACCGCGCGCAGCAGCGGAATCTTGCCTTCTTCGTTCGTATACACGCCGACGCCGAGGTTGACCTTGGTCGGACGCGCATCGGCGTTGAAGGCTTCGTTCAGGCCCAGGATCGGGTCGCGGGGAGCAAGCTGGACAGCGGAGAAGAGCGACATGATGATTCGGCAGTAGTGAAAAGAGGGTCAGGCTTTCAGCCGGCGGGGCGGGCGCAGCGAACCGCGCGCCAACGGGCGCGACGCCGGAAAGCGCAGCAGCCTGCCATTGTAGCGAATTCGCGCTGGCGGGGGCGCGCGATTCGGCGGCGAACCGCGATTTCGGGCGGCCGTCGCGCGTCAGGAGCCGACAGCAGTTCGCGCGGCCGCGAAGCGCTAGAATGCTTTCTTTGCCCTCGCTCCGGCCGCATTCCATGTCCGAACATCATGCCGAAGTCGGCGACGCGCTCGACGAATCCAAATTCGTCACCTTCGAAGGGTCGCCGTTCCAGCTGTATCAACCGTATCCGCCCGCAGGCGACCAGCCGACCGCGATCGACACGCTCGTCGAAGGCATCGGCGACGGCCTTGCCTTCCAGACGCTGCTCGGCGTGACGGGGTCGGGCAAGACCTTCACGATGGCGAACACGATCGCGCGGCTCGGCCGCCCGGCGATCGTGTTCGCGCCGAACAAGACACTCGCGGCCCAGCTCTATGCCGAGTTCCGCGAGTTCTTCCCGCGCAACGCGGTCGAGTACTTCGTCTCGTACTACGACTACTATCAGCCTGAGGCCTACGTGCCGCAGCGCGACCTGTTCATCGAGAAGGATTCGTCGATCAACGAGCACATCGAGCAGATGCGGCTGTCGGCGACGAAGAGCCTGATGGAGCGCCGCGACGTGGTGATCGTCGCGACGGTGTCGGCGATCTACGGTATCGGCAACCCGTCCGAATATCACCAGATGATCCTGACGCTGCGCACCGGCGACAAGCTCGGCCAGCGCGACGTGATCGCGCGGCTGATCGCGATGCAATACACGCGCAACGAGCAGGATTTCCAGCGTGGCACGTTCCGCGTGCGCGGCGACACGATCGACATCTTCCCGGCCGAACATGCGGAAATGGCCGTGCGCGTCGAGCTGTTCGACGACGAGGTCGAGACGCTGCATCTGTTCGACCCGCTGACCGGGCGCGTGCGGCAGAAGATTTCGCGCTTCACTGTGTATCCGTCGTCGCACTACGTGACGCCGCGCGATACCGTGATGCGCGCGGTCGAGACGATCAAGGACGAATTGCGCGAACGCCTCGAATTCTTCCACCGCGACGGCAAGCTCGTCGAGGCGCAGCGCCTCGAGCAGCGCACGCGCTTCGATCTCGAGATGCTGCAGGAGCTCGGCTTCTGCAAGGGTATCGAGAACTACTCGCGGCATTTCTCGGGCGCGGCGCCCGGCGAGCCGCCGCCGACGCTCGTCGACTACCTGCCGCCCGATGCGCTGATGCTGCTCGACGAATCGCACGTGCTGATCGGCCAGTTGAACGGCATGTACAACGGCGACCGCGCGCGCAAGGAAAACCTCGTCAATTACGGGTTTCGCCTGCCGTCGGCACTCGACAACCGGCCGCTCAAGTTCCCCGAGTTCGAACGCAAGATGCGTCAGGTCGTGTTCGTGTCGGCCACGCCGGCCGACTACGAGAAGCGCGTGACGGGGCAGGTTGCGGAACAGGTCGTACGGCCGACGGGGCTCGTCGATCCGGAAATCGAAGTGCGGCCGGCGAGCTCGCAGGTCGACGACGTGCTGACCGAGATCAACGCGCGCGTGAAGGCCGGCGAGCGCGTGCTGATCACCGTGCTGACGAAGCGCATGGCCGAACAGCTCACCGAATTTCTGGCCGACCATGGTGTCAAGGTGCGCTACCTGCACAGCGACATCGACACGGTCGAGCGTGTCGAGATCATCCGCGACCTGCGGCTCGGCACGTTCGACGTGCTGGTCGGGATCAACCTGTTGCGCGAGGGTCTGGACATTCCCGAAGTGTCGCTCGTCGCGATCCTCGATGCGGACAAGGAGGGCTTCCTGCGCGCCGAGCGCTCGCTGATCCAGACGATCGGCCGCGCCGCGCGGAACGTGAACGGCAAGGCGATTCTCTATGCCGACACGATGACCGAGTCGATGAAGCGCGCGATCGGCGAAACCGAGCGCCGCCGCGCGAAGCAGATCGCGCACAACGAGAAAATGGGCATCACGCCGCGCGGCGTCGTGAAGCGCATCAAGGACATCATCGACGGCGTCTACAACGCGGACGAGGCGCGCGCGGAGCTGAAGGAAGCGCAGCAGCGCGCGAAATTCGAGGACATGTCGGAAAAGCAGCTCGCGAAGGAAATCAAGCGTCTCGAGAAGCAGATGGCCGACTACGCGAAGAACCTCGAATTCGAGAAGGCCGCCGCGACGCGCGACCAGCTTGCGCTGCTGCGCGAGCGCGTGTTCGGCGCAAACGTCGGCGACCACATCAGCGGCGGCCGGTAAATCTTTCCAAACGTCACCAAAACCTGTCAGTAACCGGTCTGTAAGCCTTGTCGAATCAGGGGTTTACGCGGTATCCGGTTTGTTCCGAAACAGGTTCGGTGCTAAACTCCACAATTATTGAGAATTGTTCGCATTAACGTTCTTCATTGCGTTAGTGTTTTCAGCGAGCCGCCCCGGCGGCGGCCCGCATGTCGTCAAGATAGTCAGACAAATAACAAGGAGTGTCCATGTTGGGTTCTTCGTTCATCCGCACGACGGTTGCGGTAGCAGCGGCGCTTGCCGCGATGTCGGCCTCGGCTGCCGAATATCCGATCGGCAAGCAGCAGATCCAGGGCGGCATGGAAATCGGCGCGGTGTACCTGCAGCCGATCACGATGGATCCGGAAGGGATGATGCGCAAGGCGTCGGATTCCGACATCCACCTCGAGGCCGACATCCATGCGGTCAAGAACAACCCGACGGGTTTCGCCGAAGGCGACTGGATGCCGTATCTGCAGGTCACGTACAAGCTGACGAAGCAGGGCGACACGAAGTGGAAGTCTGAAGGCGACCTGATGGGCATGGTCGCGAGCGACGGTCCGCACTATGGCGACAACGTGAAGCTGAACGGCCCGGGCAAGTACCACCTGACGATGGTCGTCAAGCCGCCGATGCAGTCGGGCCACATGGCGTTCGGCCGTCACGTCGACAAGGAAACGGGCGTGGGCGCATGGTTCAAGCCCATTACGCTCGAGTACGACTTCCCGTTCGCCGGTATCGGCAAGAAGGGCGGTTACTGATCGGCGGCATCACGAACGGCGCGCTTCGGCGCGCCGTCGGCGTAGAGAACCCAGAATGAAAATTCCCCAGAAAATCATCGCCGCAGCGGCTGCGTTGTGGCTTGCCGGCGCAGCGCACGCTGCCGATCTGCCGACGTTCAAGCTCGAGATGGCGGACGGCAAGCTGAATCCTGCCCGCATCGAAGTGCCGGCCGGCCAGCGTTTCAAGATCGAGATCAAGAACACCGGCAAGGGCGCGGCCGAATTCGAGAGCGTGCAACTGCGCAAGGAGAAGGTGCTCGCGCCGGGCGCCGATTCGTTCGTGGTCGTCGCTCCGCTGTCGCCGGGCGAATACAAGTTTTTCGACGATTTCCACCAGCAGGCACAGGGCGTGATCGTCGCGAAGTAACGCGTTTTATCTGCGCGCGGGCATAGCAGTCCGTTGCTCCGCGCGTCAGGAGGTATCGATGGGTCAGATCTTGTTCATCGTCTGGCGGGAGAGCGTCGAAGCGCTGCTCGTCGTCGGCATTCTCTATGCATGGCTGAAAAACGGCGACGACGACGCGCGCCGCGGCCTGCCTTTTCTCTGGGCCGGCGTCGGTGTCGGCTTGCTGATGGCGGTCGGCCTTGGTGCCGCGCTGGTCGGTTTCACCGAAGTGCTGTCCGGCGACGCGCAGGACTACTTCCAGACTGCGATGGTGCTTATCGCATGCGTGCTGATCGTGCAGATGGTGCTGTGGATGCGCCGACACGGCCGCACGCTGAAGCGCGACATGGAGCAATCGCTGCAGCAGAGCACGCGCGATTCGAACTGGTGGGGCGTCGCCGTGCTGGTCGCGCTCGCGATCGCACGCGAAGGCAGCGAGACGGTGATCTTCCTGTACGGTCTCGGGTTCGGCCAGTCGGGCCACGTCGACGGCAACCAGATGCTCGCGGTGCTGATCGGCCTCGGCCTCGCGTTCTTCACGTTCTATTTGCTGCAGCTCGGCGGCAAATACTTCTCGTGGCGGCATTTCTTCCGCGTCACCGAAGTGATGCTGCTGTTCCTTGGCGCGGGCCTGTTCCAGACCGGCGTCGACAAGCTGATCGACAAGGAAATCCTGCCGCTCGGCATCTCGCAGGTGTGGGACACGTCCGCGATCCTCGATGATTCGGGCACGTTCGGCTCGCTCGTCGCGACGCTGACCGGCTATCGCGCGCACCCGGCACTGACCAACCTGGTCGCCTATGCGGTGTACTGGGCGGTTGTCTGGCTGCTGATGAAGCGCGCGAGCCGTCGTCCGGCCGTTGCAGCGGGCCGCACGGCATGAGCGTTGTCGCCGCAGCCAAGCCGGGCTGGCTCGCGCAGGCCGGCCAGTGGATGCAGCGCCACGGTGCGCTGATCCGCTGCATCCAGTGGGGCGTCGTCGCCGTCTACGCGTTCCTGATCATCGTGCCGGCGGTGTTGCCGCTGCCGGACGATTCAGCACATCTATGGAACAACCTCACGCTGATCGCGCAATTCGCGTTCTGGGGCATCTGGTGGCCGTTCGTGCTGCTGTCGATGGTGATGCTCGGCCGCGTCTGGTGCGGCGTGCTGTGCCCGGAAGGCGCCCTCACCGAATACGCGAGCAAGTTCGGTCGCGGCGGCCCGATTCCGCGCTGGATACGGTGGGGCGGCTGGCCGTTCGTCGCGTTCGGGATCACGACGATCTACGGGCAGATGGTGAGCGTGTACCAGTACCCGCTCGCGGTGTTGTTCGTGCTCGGCGGCTCGACCGTCGGCGCGATCGTGATCGGTGTGCTGTACGGCCGCGAGAAGCGCGTGTGGTGCAAGTACCTGTGTCCGGTCAACGGCGTATTCGGGCTGCTCGCGCGGCTCGCGCCGATGCGCTACAAGGTCGACGAGGATGCGTGGCGCCGTTCGTACAAGAACGGCGAGCATGGCCATCGCGTGATTCCGATCAACTGCGCGCCGCTCGTGCCGTTGCGCAGCATGAAGGGCGCCGCGGCGTGCCATATGTGCGGCCGCTGCAGCGGGCACCGCGATGCGATCTCGCTGTCGTCGCGCTCGCCGTCCGACGAGGTCGTGAACCTTGGCGCGCAGCAGGCGAACCCGTGGGATACCGTGCTGATCCTGTACGGCCTGCTCGGCGTCGCGATCGGCGCGTTCCACTGGACCGTCAGTCCGTGGTTCGTGCAGATCAAGCAATGGCTCGCGGGCTGGCTGATCGACCGTGACATCACCTGGCCGCTCGAAACCAATGCGCCCTGGTTCCTGCTCACGCATTATCCGGATCGCAACGACGTGTTCTCCTGGCTCGACGGCGGGCTGATCGTCAGCTATATCGTCGGCACGGGGCTCGTGTACGGCACGGCGCTGCTGGTGCTGTTGGCCGGCGCCACGCTGATGCTCGGCCGCTTCGATCGCGTGCGGCTGCATCATCTCGCGCAGGCGCTGATCCCGATCGCGGGCGCGGGCGTGTTCCTTGGGTTGTCGGCAACGACGTTGTCGTTGCTGCGCGCCGAACACGTGCCGCTCGGCTGGGCGACCGACGTGCGCATCGCGATCCTGGTTGGCGCCAACGCATGGAGTGCGTGGCTCGCGTGGAAAGTGACCGGGCGTTATGCGGCCTGGCCGCGCCGGCTCGCGGCATTCGCGTGGTTCGCCGTCGGGCTTGCGGTCGTCGACAGCGCATGGTGGTTGATGTTCTGGGGTTTCTGAAGCGGCTTGTGTGCGGCTTCGGCTGCGGTGCGAAGCCGCGAGGAAACAAGCGCGGTTCAGCTTTCAGCATGCATTGAGCGACAACGAACGCGGGCGGCTTGCTTCACGCATTGGCTGCTCAAACAAAAAAGCGACACGTCCTTCGACGTGTCGCTTTTTTTCTTCCTTGTGCGAGAACCAAAAAAGTGGCTTGGCTTGCTGCAACGGCTGCTTGAGTGTGTTTGCACGAAGGGGTCTAGATCTCGCGTGCAAGCCGTTACGCTGGCTAATGCCCAACACCTCTCAGGGAGGTGGTCCCCACAATACTCGGTCGTTACTTCGTCAGGATCAGTTTGCCGAGCCGTGTGGCACGCAACTGATAGGTCTCTCCGTTATGCGCGATGCTGATGTGGCTGTGGCCTTGCAGCAGCGCATCGCTGCTGACGACCCGCGTGCCTGCATCGCGGTTGCCGGCGGGTTTCGCCGGCGTCGTGACCGCTGCCGTCTTTTGACGGCTGCTGCCTGTGGTGCCGGTCGTGCGGCGCAAGGTCAGCGTGGTCGGGCGCATGGTGTCGGTCATTCGGTTGATCGGTGACTGTCGATACGATGGAATGAATTCTAAATGATAACTATTCCCATTTACAAAAACTCTTTATCGATCGGGACGGTGAACTTGATAGCTTGAGTCAAAGGGCGGCCGGCAGGCCGCCACCGGGTTCAATGCAGTGGATCGGGGTCCTTGCGGCCCTGTGCGTATTCACGGATCAGGCGGACCGTGTCGATATCCGACGTGCGGTACGCTTCCTTGACGATTCCGTGCGTCTGCCGAGCTTCTTCGCTGTCGTCCGAGACGGTCAGCGTCGTGCGGTATTCGAAACGCAGGAACAGCTCGTGGTCTTCGCGCTCCTCGATCGTCATCGTCAGCGAGCCGCCGATCTCGCCATCGGCCGCGCGGATGTCGTAGCGGACCTGCTGGTTCGGCGTGAACGTGACGTGGTCGCGAACGGTCGCGTGGCCGTAGTGCAGTTCACGTTCGAGCGTCGTTTCCGTCCGTTCGTGGACGACGCAGCTATCGAGGCCGAGCACGAACAGCTGCGGCTGTTCGGCGCGCAGCACGAGGCCTTCCCAGAGCTGGTCGCGGGTGAGGGTCGGCACGGCCGGATCGTCGGAGTTGATCTGGATCAGGTGTTCGAAGTTCAAGGGTACGGATTCCTTCTGGTGGTGGGCGGCCACATGGTTCAAGAAGTTATTGTGACGCAAAACCATCCGTTTCGCGGCACCTGCCGCCCCCGATCGGGCGTCAGGCTTCGATGCGACCCATGCGGCCGGTCTGGTAGTCGACGACGGCCTGCCGGATCTCTTCCTCGGTATTCATCACGAACGGGCCGTAGCGGACGATCGGCTCGTTGAGCGGCACGCCGCCGATCAGCAGCAGGTCGAGCGGCGTACCGCCGGCGGCGAACGTGACCGTGTCGCCGTCGTCGCCGTACACGATCATGTGCCGTGCATCGACAGCTTGCCTGTCGGGCCCGTAGAGGCCCGTTCCGTCGATTGGATAGGCAAACACGCGATAGCCGGCCGGCACGGGCTGCGTGACCGTCGCACCCGGTTCCAGCGTGAAATGCTGGTAGAGGATCGGCGTGCGCGTCTCGATCGCGGCCCGGACGCCGAACGCTTCGCCGGCGATGACGCGCACGCGCGCGCGGCCGTCCGGCGACGTCGCGCTCGGAATGCGGTCGGCCGGGATCTCCTGATAGCGCGGTGCGATCATCTTGTCGCGGCGCGGCAGGTTGACCCATAGCTGGAAGCCGTGGGAGCGGCCGCCCGCCTGCGCGAACGCCGGATCGGGCATCTCGCTGTGCACGACGCCTGAGCCGGCCGTCATCCACTGCACGTCGCCGGGGCCGAGCGTGCCGGCATGGCCGGACGAGTCGCGATGGCGGAAACGCCCGTCGAGTGCGTAGGTCACGGTTTCGAAGCCGCGATGCGGATGGTCGGGCGCGCCCACGGCTTCGCCGGGGGCGTAATCGACGGGCCCCATTTCGTCGAGCAGCAGGAACGGATCGAAATCCATCAGCAGCCGGGTCGGGAACGGGCGGTGAACCACGAAGCCGCCGCCTTCGGTCGTGCGAAGCGCGGGGTATGTGCGGTCAAGCGAGCGAGCGGTCGTCATACGGGAGCCCTCGAAATCATCGGAATAGCGTTATTTTTGAAACATAGCGCTATTATATTGGGCGTTTAACCGTTCGATTTGCGGCGGTTCGCAATGGATTGTTCTGAAATTGGAACGATGACATGAATATCGATGCGCATAACCTGAACGACCTGATGTACTTTTCGCAGGTCGTCGAACATGGCGGTTTCTCGGCTGCGGAGCGCGTGCTGGGCATCTCGAAATCGCGCCTGTCGCGGCGCCTGACCGAGCTCGAGGCGGCGCTCGGCGTGCGCCTGCTGCAGCGCTCGACGCGCAAGCTCGCGCTGACCGAGGCGGGAGAGCTGTTCTACCAGCATTGCCAGGCGATGCTCGCCGAAGCGCGGGCCGCGATGAACGCGGTGCAGCAGTTGCGCGCGTCGCCGCGCGGCTCGGTGCGTGTCAGCGTGCCCGTCACGCTGTCGCAGACGATGTTGTCGCGCATCCTGCCCGAATTCCTGCGCCGCTATCCCGAGGTGAAGGTGCACGTCCGAGTGACGAACCGCGTGATCGACCTGTTCGAGGATTCGGTCGACGTCGCGCTGCGAGTTCGCTCGGAGCCGCCGCAGAACGCCAACATCGTCGTGCGGCCGCTGTGGCGCACCGAGCAGATGCTGGTCGGCGCGCCGAGCCTGCTGAGCCAGAATGCGCCGCCGCTGGTGCCGGACGACCTGACTTACTTCGAGACGCTCGATACGCCGAGCGTCGACGGGCGGCATGTGTTCAACCTGATCGCGCCGGACGGTACGCGTCATGTGCACGAGCACGACCCGCGGCTCGTGACGGCCGACCTGATGACGATCCGCGAGGCCGTGCTCGACGGCCTCGGCATCGCGGCGCTGCCGGAGATGATGTACGGCAACGCGCTGCGCGCGGGCCAACTGTCGCCCGTGATGCCGGGCTGGACGCTGCCGGTGCCGCAACTGTATGCGGTGTTCGTGTCGCGGCAGGGGATGCCGCCCGCAGTGCGTGCGTTTGTCGACTACCTGGTCGAGAAGCTCGATCACGGCGCCTACAAGGAGCCGGGTTGTCCCGAGCGCGCAAAGAAGGAAGCGGCGGCCGATGCTTCGGCGACCTGAACACGACGCGTACGACGAGGCAAATTTGTTTTGTCATTGAAGCGTCGCCGGCAATCGCAAGTTTCAATCGCCGGAACCTTGAATGCGCGGGCGGGCGAGCCTATATTGAAATCCCATTTCGTGAAGGAAGTTTCTGAGCGAAATCAGGTGGCCGCATATATTGTGAGCCAGATAGGGCAGAACGCGCAGTCCGTGCAGACCACGGTAGCCGCATTTGCGTTGCTCGAGGCGCAACCGATACCGCCGAAGAGCCCGCCGCCCGAAGGCGCCCGCGTGCGCATGAAAAAAGGCCTTCATCTGGCGATGAAGGCCTTTTACTTTTGGGGGCGGCAGGCTAGGGACGCCAGGTTGGGGACGGCCGGCTAGCTAGGTGCGCCCCGCGAGGTGCGTTACTTCGCTTTCGCGCCCGGCTCCGTTACGAAGCCGAGCTTCGTCAGGCCGCCGGCCTGCGCATCCGACATCACTTCGGCCACATGCTCGTATGCAACCTTGCGGTCCGCACGCAGATGCAACTCCGGCTGCGGCGTGCGTTTCGCCGCTTCCGCGATGCGCGCTTGCAACTGTTCGCGCGTGACCGTGTGGTCGTCCCACAGGATCGTGCCGTCGCCCTGGATCGCGACGTCGACCGTCTGCGGTTTTTCGTCGACGGGCTGGCTGCTGGCATGCGGCAGGTCGATCTTCACCGCATGCTGCATCGCCGGGATCGTCACGAGGAAAATGATAAGGAGTACGAGCATGACATCGACGAGCGGCGTCATGTTGATCTCGCTCATCACGGCATCGTCGTCATCGTCGCTGAAACCGGTGTTCATTGCCATGGTTCACCTCGCCTCAGCTGGCGCGCGTCGCGAGACGCAGGCCGTCGCGCGTCGACGACGATGCGAGGCTCGCGCCCGTCACGAAGTACGCGTGCAGGCCGTGCGCGAAGCGGCGCAGCTTGCTGACGACACCCTTGTTCGCGCGGGTCAGTGCGTTGTAGCCGAGCACGGCCGGGATCGCGACGAACAGGCCGAAGGCCGTCATGATCAGCGATTCGCCGACCGGGCCCGCGACCTGGTCGATCGACGTCTGGCCGGTTGCGCCGATCGCGAGCAGTGCGTGGTAGATCCCCCAGACCGTGCCGAACAGGCCGACGAACGGCGCCGTGCTGCCGATCGATGCGAGGATCGCGAGACCGCTCTGCATGCGCGAGATGCCTTCGTCCATCGTGTCCTTCAGGCAGCGCGTGACCCAGTCCGACACGTCCATGCGGTCGTGCAGGTGCGGTTGCGTCTGGTGGTGGTGATCGGCGGCTTCCTTGCCCGACAGCGCGAGTGCGAGGAACGGGTTGTCGTTCGGCGTCGATGCGGCGAGGCCGAGCTTCTTGACGCCGTCGTCGAAATTGTCCGAATGCCAGAACGCCTGTTCGGCGTTCTTCGTGAGGCGGTTCAGGCGAATCACGTTCCAGCCCTTGATGACGATCACGATCCACGACAGGACCGACATCACGAGCAGCGTGATCGCGATGGCGCGCGTGACGAAATCACCTTGCGCCCAGACGTGCGCGATACCGTAGCTTTGCATTTTTTGTTTCCTTTGAATCTTCCGGATGAGGCAGGTTAGTCGGTGAGCCCGAAGCTGTAGGGCTGTGTGCGGGCGGCGCGGATCGCCTGGCCGTTCTCGATGTACGGACGGCAGGTGGTCGAACGCATCGCGTCGAGTGCGGCATCGTCGAGGCGCGGGTAGCCGCTGCTCTTCTGCAGATCGATGCTTTCGATCTTGCCGGTCACGCCGACGACGAAGTGAACGTAGGCCGTACCCGACTCGCCGCGGCGGCGCGACATCGACGGGTAGTCAGGCTTCACGAAGTTGCATTGGAGCGTCGGCACGTTCTTCGGCGCGCTGACTTGCATCGTCTCGCGAGCCGGGCCAGGCGCGGCGGCCGGTGCTGCGGGAGCGGGCGCGGCCGGAGCGGGCGTCGGATCGGTGGCTGCCGGCGCAGGTGTCGGCGACGGGGCCGGCGATTGCGTAACCGGCTGAAGCGTCGGCTTTGCCGCTTTCGGCACCGGCTTCGGCTCGACCTTCGGCTTGACGCGCGGCACCGGCTTCGGCGGCGCGGGCTGCGGGATCGATTCGGCCGCGACCTGCTGGGCGATCGGTGCGGGCGTGATGAGTTGCGCGGTGATCGTCTGGACCTCGACCGATTTCGGCGGCGGCGCGTTGCGATGGAGCCAGGCGGCCGTCAGCATGACCGCGTGTGCGGCAAGCACACCGACCGCGACGACGATCACTCGGGGATTCATACGTGGTGCAGCCGGCAAGACGCCGGCAGGAGCGGAATGCGAAGCCTGCATGTTAGCTTGAAAGAACGATGTCGCACCCGGGGCGCGGCGGGTGAATCGGCATCACTTGCGGAAGATCAGCAGCGAGATGCAAACGGTGGTCACGAATCCGATCAGCAATTCCATCACAGGCTCCTTGGCAGGTAAGCCGCTGGCTCGCGCAGACGGTGGCTTGCTGACGGTCAAAACAAAAAATGCGGCCGGGGCCGCATGCGCACACTCGGCGCCGGTCAGGCGGCCTTGCGTTCGTAGAACGTGACCGGGATCGGGTGAGCGTGATGCTCGACACCGCACCGGCTCGCGCAGACGCCTTGCTCGGCCATGAGGTCGCGTACGGACTCCTCGCACTTGCCGCAGCACGTGGCCACGCCGAGCTCGAACTGGAGTTCGTCGAAAGAGTTCGCGCCCTCAGCGAGGGACGCGCGAATCTTGCGATCGGAAACAGACTTGCACACGCAGACGATCATGATGAGTTGCGATAGCTAACGGTAATGCGAATTATTATCATTAATTTTGCTGACGTTGACAAGTCTGGGTCGGGCTTTTTTTAACGTCATCGGACCCTTGAAACGGCGAGGGCGGCGCAGCCGTGTCGGGAGAGGGTGTGCCGGCCCGCGTCAGGCGGTCGCGCAGGCGCGCGCGTTCGGCGAGGAAATGGTGACGGATTCGACCGGCGCATCGAGGCCGAGCAGCGTCGACGCGAGTGCCTGCAATTGCCGGCCGTCGCCGGTCGAACAGAAGCGGGGCGAGGCGACGGGCGTGCCGTCGGGCGCACGCAGGCCGTGCTGGTCGAGCACGCGCGCGAGCTGGAGCGCGATCGCGTCGCTCGTGTCGATGATCGCCATGCGGTCGCCGACAATGTCACGAATCGTTGCGGTGAGAAACGGGTAGTGCGTGCAGCCGAGGACGACCGTGTCGGCGCCGTCGTCCAGCATCGGTTGCAGATAGCTGTCGAGCAGCGCGCGCAGCGCGGGCGAACCCGTGTCGCCGTTCTCGATTGCCTGCACGAGCCCGTGGCCCGGCTGGCAGATGAAGCGGCAGCCGGCACCGTGACGTTCGAGCAGCGCCTGGAAGCGCGCGCTGCGCAGCGTCGCCTGGGTGGCGAGCACGCCGGCGACGCCGCTCGCGGACTGCTGGACGGCCGGCTTGATGCCCGGCTCGACGCCGACGAGCGGGATTGCGAGATGCTCGCGTACCGCCGCGATCGACTGGGCGGTCGCCGTATTGCAGGCGACGACGAGCGCCTTCGCGCCCTGACGGACAAACCATTCGCCGATCGCGAGCGTGCGCTCGGTGATGAATGCGTCGTCGCGTTCGCCGTACGGGATGTAGCGCGTATCGGCCGTATAGACGAACGATTCGCCGGGCAGGTGCGCGCGCACGGCGCGCAGCACCGACAGGCCGCCGAGCCCCGAATCGAAGATTCCGACAGGGGCGGCGTGCATCGCGGGAGCGGCTGGCTGGTTCGTCATCGTCATGCGGGCGGCGCGGTGGCGGGCGGGGCGATTACTCGGCCGAACCCATCATCGATTGCTGGTAGTTCTGCAGGCCGACCTTGCCGATCAGGTCGATCTGCGTTTCCAGCCAGTCGATGTGCTCTTCGGTGTCGTCGAGGATCTTTTCGAAGATCTCGCGCGACACGTAGTCGCGAACCGATTCGCAGTAGGCGATCGCTTCCTTGCACGTGGCCTGCGAGATCTGCTCGAGCTTCAGGTCGCACTTCAGGATTTCTTCGGTTTCCTCGCCGACGAGCAGCTTGTGCAGGTCCTGCAGGTTCGGCAGGCCGTCGAGCATGAACACGCGCTCGATCAGCCAGTCGGCGTGCTTCATTTCGCCGATCGATTCGTCGTACTCGTGCTTGCCGAGCTTGTCGAGGCCCCAATGCTTGTACATGCGCGCATGCAGGAAGTACTGGTTGATCGCCGTGAGTTCATTCTTCAGTTGGGCGTTCAGATATTCGATGACTTTCTTGTCGCCTTGCATGGCTGTTCCTTGTTCAGTGGGGCTTCAGAAACCGAACGATAATCGCTCGAACGAGAAAAGCCAAGCCTCGAAGCCTTGTCGGGCCTGCCTTTTGCGTGTAATGAGAATCAGCCTTGAAGAACCGGCTGCACACAATAATGAGAACGGGAAGCAAAAAGGCCGGACTCCCGTCCGGCCTTTCGTGCGATCGCGCTTAAGCGGCTGCGACCGGGATCTTGCCGATCTTCGCCTGCCACTCCTTCGGACCGGTCTGGTGCACCGACGTGCCCGACGAATCGACGGCGACCGTCACCGGCATGTCCTGCACGTCGAATTCGTAGATCGCTTCCATGCCGAGGTCTTCGAATGCGAGCACCTTCGCGCCGCGGATCGCCTTCGACACGAGGTAGGCCGCGCCGCCGACCGCCATCAGGTAGGCCGCCTTGTGCTTCTTGATCGCGTCGATCGCGACCGGGCCGCGCTCGGCCTTGCCGACCATCGAGATCAGGCCCGTTTGCGCGAGCATCGTCTCGGTGAACTTGTCCATGCGCGTGGCCGTCGTCGGGCCGGCCGGACCGACCACTTCGTCGCGCACCGGATCGACCGGGCCGACGTAGTAGATCACGCGGTTCGTGAAGTCGACCGGCAGCTTCTCGCCCTTCGCGAGCATGTCGGCGATGCGCTTGTGCGCGGCGTCGCGGCCGGTGAGCATCTTGCCCGACAGCAGCAGCGTCTGGCCCGGCGTCCAGCTCGCGACTTCTTCCGGCGTCAGCGTGTTCAGGTCGACGCGCTTGCTGGTTTCCGTGTTCGGTTCCCACTGGACCTTCGGCCAAGCGTCGAGCGACGGCGCTTCGAGCTTGGCCGGGCCCGAGCCGTCGAGCACGAAGTGCGCGTGGCGCGTGGCCGCGCAGTTCGGGATCAGCGCGACCGGCTTCGATGCCGCGTGCGTCGGTGCGGCCATGATCTTCACGTCGAGCACGGTCGCCAGGCCGCCGAGGCCCTGCGCGCCGATGCCGAGCGCGTTGACCTTCTCGTGCAGCTCGACGCGCAGCTCCTCGACCCAGTCCTTCGGGCCGCGCGCGATGATTTCCTGGATGTCGATCGGCTCCATCAGCGATTCCTTCGCCATCAGCATCGCCTTCTCGGCCGTGCCGCCGATGCCGATCCCGAGCATGCCGGGCGGGCACCAGCCCGCGCCCATCGTCGGGACCGTCTTCAGCACCCAGTCGACGATCGAGTCGGACGGGTTCAGCATCACGAACTTCGACTTGTTCTCCGAGCCGCCGCCTTTCGCCGCGACCTGCACGTCGACCTTGTCGCCCGGCACGATCTCGTAGTGGATCACGGCCGGCGTGTTGTCCTTCGTGTTCTTGCGGGCACCTTCCGGCGGGTTGACGATCGACGCGCGCAGCACGTTGTCCGGGTGCGTGTAACCACGGCGCACGCCTTCGTTGATCATGTCGGTGAGGCCCATCGTCGCGCCGTCCCAGCGCACGTCCATGCCGACCTTCACGAAGATCGTGACGATGCCGGTGTCCTGGCAGATCGGGCGCTTGCCTTCCGCGCACATGCGGCTGTTCGTGAGGATCTGCGCGATCGCGTCCTTCGCGGCCGGGCTCTCTTCCAGCTCGTACGCGCGGCCGAGGGCCTGGATGTAGTCGAGCGGATGGTAGTAGCTGATGTACTGCAGCGAATCCGCGATGCTCTGGATCAGGTCTTCCTGTTTGATGACGGTCATGGCTGAGACTCTGTGAGGACAGTGGGGAATGCGTTTTATGCGTTGACGGCTGCTTCGGCCGGCTGGCGGGACGCGGCCGCGACGGGCGCATGCGTCTCGTGGAAATGGGCCGGGTGCGTGTGGGTCGTCAGGCGGTCGACCCACGCCATCACGAGCGCCGACACGAGGAACGACACGTGGATGATCACCTGCCACATGATCGCGTGCGTCGTGTGCTGGTCGGGGTTGATGAAGGTCTTCAGCAGGTGGATCGACGAAATGCTGATCAGCGCCATCGACAGCTTGACCTTCAGCACGCCCGCGTTCACGTGGTCGAGCCATTCGGGCTCGTCGGGGTGGCCTTCGATGCCGAGGCGCGATACGAACGTTTCGTAACCGCCGACGATCACCATGATCAGCAGGTTCGAGATCATCACCACGTCGATCAGGCCGAGCACCGCGAGCATCACGCTGACTTCGTCGAGGCCGGCCGCGTGCGACAGCAGGTGCCAGACTTCCTTCAGGAACAGGAACACGTAGACGGCCTGCGCGACGATCAGGCCGAGGTAAAGCGGAACCTGGAGCCAGCGGCTCATGAAAATCAGCGCGGGAAGCGGGCGAAGCGGGCGACGGGCGGGGTGGCCGGGCGAATGCGGGGCGGACATGATGGCGGTGCGGGCGCGGTGCGCAGGTATCGGGGGTAATCTTGAAAAGGCGCGCTATTGTAACGCGTCGGCCGGCGCGACTGCAGCGACGCGCCGGCACTGGCGGGGACCGATCAGGATGCGGCTGCCGGCACGCGTTTTGCGCGCAGGCTCGCGAGCACGATGCCGGCGACAACGCACGCGAGTGCGATGCCGTGCGCGAGCGTCGGGCGCTCGCCGAGGAATGCGATCCCGTACGCGGCCGCGGCGATCGGCAGCACCGCGCTGAACACGCCGGCGAGGCTGCCCGGCACGTGCCGGATGCCTTTCATCCACAACCAGAACGAGAAGATGCTGGCCGACAGGCCATACCAGACGACGAGCGCCCACGTGCCGGCCGGCACGCTTGCGTAATCGAAATGCCACAGCGCCGTCGCGCCGAGCGGCAGCATCAGGAACAGGCCGAACAGGTGCGTGTACGCACAGATGTCGATCGGTGCGAGCGTCTGCGTGAGCCGGCGCGACAGGATCACGTAGATCGATTCGCAGCACACCGCGCCGAGGATCAGCAGGTTGCCGGTCAGCGAGCCGGATGCGTCGCCGTGGGCGCCGTGTGCGGCCGCGCTGCCGTTGGCGAGGTTGATCGTCACGACGCCGGCGATCGCGAGCGCGATCGACACGAGCGCACGGCCGTTCGGTTTCTCGCGCAGGATCAGCCATGCGAACAGTGCGACGATCGCCGGGATCGTGCTCGTGATGACGCCGGCCGCCACCGCGCTCGTGCGCTGCACGCCGTTGAGCATCAGCAGCGTAAACATGAAGGTGCCGAAGAACGCCTGCAGGAACAGGTTCAGCCATTCGCCGCGCTTGACCGCGCGCATCTTCACGGGGCTGAACAGCGGCCACAGCACGGCGATCGCGATCACGAAGCGCAGCGTGGCGAGGATGGCGACGGGGACGAATGCAACGATGGATTTACCGATACCGACGTTGCTGCCGACGAACAGCATCGACAGGATGAGGAAGAGGGCGTAGCGATTCAAGCTGGAATCCGGGGGGCGAGTTCAGTTAGGATTGTAGGGTCGCGGTCGTTACAGCGCAAAGCGCCGCCCGGCGTGCGAAACGGCCATGCCGCGTAAGTGACGGGTAAGTTGGAGCGCTTATCGTGGAAATTGCCGCGCCGCACGTTCATCGTCGTGTGACGTGGTGCGGTGCAGCATCGCGCGCAGCCTTCGCGGCCGCGTGCGGGTGGGTGGGAGACAGCGGCGCGGATGCGCCGGCCAAGACGCGCGGCGCGCACGATCGCGCCGCCATGCAGAGGATTCATGTTCACCAAGGGGTTGTCGATGTCTGCGATTGAATCGGTTCTTCACGAAACCCGCCAGTTTGCGCCGCCCGCGGCGCTCGAGCAGGCGGCGGCCATTTCCGGCATGCCGGCCTATCGCGCGCTCGTCGCCGAGGCCGAGCGCGATTACGAAGGCTTCTGGGCGCGTCTCGCGCGCGAGGGCCTCGCGTGGCACAAGCCGTTCACCAAGGTGCTCGACGAGAGCAATGCGCCGTTCTACAAGTGGTTCGACGACGGCGAGCTGAACGCGTCGTACAACTGCCTCGACCGGCACGTCGAAGCCGGCAACGGCGAGCGCGTCGCGGTGATCTTCGAGGCCGACGACGGCACCGTCACGCGCGTCACCTATGCCGATCTGCTGGCGCGCGTGTCGCGCTTCGCGAACGCGCTGAAAAAACGCGGGATCGGCAAGGGCGATCGCGTCGTCATCTATATCCCGATGTCGATCGAAGGCATCGTCGCGATGCAGGCCTGTGCGCGCATCGGCGCGACGCACTCGGTCGTGTTCGGCGGCTTCTCCGCGAAATCGCTGAACGAACGGCTCGTCGACGTCGGCGCGGTCGCGCTCGTCACCGCCGACGAGCAGGCGCGCGGCGGCAAGACGCTGCCGCTCAAGAGCATCGCCGACGAGGCAATCGCGATGGGCGGCTGCGAAGCGGTGAAGAGCGTGATCGTCTATCGCCGCACCGGCGGCAAGATCGACTGGCATGCCGGCCGCGACCTGTGGATGCACGAGATCGTGGACGGCGAAGCCGACCGCTGCGAGCCGGAATGGGTCGGCGCCGAGCATCCGCTGTTCATCCTGTATACGTCGGGCTCGACCGGCAAGCCGAAGGGCGTGCAGCACAGCACCGGCGGCTACCTGCTGTGGGCCGCGCAGACGATGAAGTGGACCTTCGACTGGAAACCGACCGACGTGTTCTGGTGCACGGCCGACATCGGCTGGGTCACCGGTCACACGTACATCACGTACGGCCCGCTCGCGTGCGGCGGCACGCAGGTCGTGTTCGAAGGCGTGCCGACCTACCCGGACGCCGGCCGTTTCTGGAAGATGATCGGCGACCACAAGGTCAGCGTGTTCTACACCGCGCCGACCGCGATCCGTTCGCTGATCAAGGCGGCCGACGCCGACGACAAGGTGCATCCGAAGAGCTATGACCTGTCGAGCCTGCGCATTATCGGCACGGTCGGCGAACCGATCAATCCGGAAGCGTGGATGTGGTACCACAAGCACGTCGGCCAGGAGCGCTGCCCGATCGTCGATACGTGGTGGCAGACCGAGACGGGCGGCCACATGATCACGCCGCTGCCGGGCGCGACGCCGACCGTGCCCGGTTCGTGCACGCTGCCGCTGCCGGGCATCATGGCGGCCGTGGTCGACGAGACGGGCCAGGACGTGCCGAACGGTCAGGGCGGCATCCTCGTCGTCAAACGCCCGTGGCCCGCGATGATCCGCACGATCTGGGGCGATCCGGAGCGTTTCAAGAAGAGTTATTACCCGGAAGAACTCGGCGGCACGCTCTATCTGGCCGGCGACGGCACCGTGCGCGACAAGGACACCGGCTACTTCACGATCATGGGCCGGATCGACGACGTGCTGAACGTGTCGGGCCACCGGCTCGGCACGATGGAGATCGAATCGGCGCTGGTGTCGCACGAGCTGGTTGCCGAGGCGGCCGTGGTCGGCCGGCCGGACGACACGACGGGCGAGGCGGTCGTTGCATTCGTGGTGCTGAAGCGTTCGCGTCCGGAGGGCGAGGAGGCGGCGGCGCTCGCGAAGACGCTGCGCGACTGGGTCGGCAAGCAGATCGGGCCGATCGCGAAGCCGAAGGACATCCGCTTCGGCGACAACCTGCCGAAGACGCGCTCGGGCAAGATCATGCGGCGCCTGCTGCGCTCGCTTGCGAAGGGCGAAGCGATCACGCAGGACACGTCCACGCTCGAGAATCCGGCCATCCTCGATCAGCTCGCCGAAGTGCGCTGATCTCACTTGTCGTGCGCCACGCGCGCATGAGCCCCTGCGCGGCAATCCCGATTGTCCGCGCAGGGGCTTTTTGCTAAATAACGGCATGACCGTTCCGCCCCGTCCGGCGCCTGTCGCGCCGCCGCCCGTTCCCGAGCCGCTCGCGCGTGCCCACGCGCGCTACTGGCGCTTCAACGTCGCGTTGATCGCGGTGCTGATGGCGATCGGTTTCTCGGTGTCGTTCATCGTGCCGTTCTTCGGGCCCGCGCTCGCCGGGGTCCGGTTCGCCGGCTTCAGCCTGCCGTTCTATGTCGGCGCGCAGGGCGCGATTCTCGTGTACCTCGTGCTGATCGTCGTCTACATCGGGCTGATGCAACGCGCGGACCGCACGCTGCGCCGCGCGTACGACGACCATGCGGCGCGCACCGGCAATGCTCACGGCGGGCGCTGATTCATGCTGACGCATCGACTGATACGCGCATACGCGCTCTACACGCTGGGTTTTCTCGGGTTCGTGCTGCTGATGTGGCGGATCGAGCGCGCGACCGGCTCCGGTGTCTGGATCGGCTACGTGTTCCTGTTCGTGCCGATCGCCGTGTATGCGGTGATCGGGCTGCTGTCGCGCACGTCCGATCTCGTCGAGTACTACGTGGCCGGGCGGCGCGTGCCGTCCGCGTTCAACGGGATGGCGACGGCGGCCGACTGGCTGTCGGCCGCGTCGTTCATCGGCCTGGCCGGATCGCTGTACTCAACCGGCTACGACGCGCTGGCGTACGTGATGGGCTGGACGGGCGGGTTCTGCCTCGTCGCCTTCCTGCTCGCGCCTTATGTGCGCAAGCTCGCGCGCTACACGATTCCCGACTTTCTCGGCACGCGCTTCTCGAGCACGGCCGTGCGCGCGCTGGCGGCCGGCGCGGCGATCCTGTGTTCGTTCGTGTATCTGGTCGCGCAGATCCAGGGGATCGGGTTGATCGCGACGCGCTTCATCGGCGTCGATTTCGCGATCGGGATCTTCTGCGGGCTCGCGGGCATTCTCGTGTGCTCGTTTCTCGGCGGGATGCGCGCGGTCACGTGGACGCAGGTCGCGCAGTACATCATCCTGATCAGCGCGATCCTGATTCCGGTGTCGCTGATCGCGATGAAGAACGGGCTCGGCCCCGTGCCGCAGTTCAATTACGGCAAGCTGATGGAGCGCGTCGCGGCGCGCGAGGCGCAGGTGCGGGATGCGGCCGACGAGCAGCAGGTGCGCGACGCGTATCGGCGGCAAGCCGCGGACATCCAGACGCGGCTCGACCGGTTGCCGACGTCCTATGCGGACGCGCGCAGGCATCTCGTCGACCAGCTCGCCGACTTGCGGCGCCACAACGGGCCGCTGCGCGAGATCAGCCAGCGCGAGCGCGAGCTGGCCGACTTCCCGCGCGATCCGGCGGCGGCGCGCGTCGCGTGGACGCAGGCGCGCGACGATCTGCTGGCCCGTGCAGAGCCGCCCGTGCCGATGCACGAGCCGTTTCCCGCCGCGAGCGACGACGAACGCAAGCCGCGCGAGCGGAATTTCCTCGCGCTGCTGATGTGCCTGTCGCTCGGCACCGCGAGCCTGCCGCATATCCTGACGCGCTACAACACGACCACGTCGGTCGCGTCGGCGCGCCGCTCGGTCGGCTGGACGCTGTTCTTCATCGCGCTGTTCTACCTGAGCGTGCCGGTGCTCGCGGTGCTGATCAAGTACGAGATCCTTGCGAACCTTGTCGGGCGGCCGTTCGCCGAATTGCCGGCGTGGGTCACGCAATGGCATCACTTCGAACCCGACCTGATCAGCGTCGTCGAGGTGATTCGCGACGGCATCGTGCACTGGTCGGAAATCCAGATGCAGCCGGACATGGTCGTGCTGGCCGCGCCGGAGATCGCGGGGCTGCCGTATGTCGTGTCGGGGCTGATCGCGGCCGGCGCGCTTGCCGCCGCGCTGTCGACCGCGGACGGGCTGCTGCTGACGATCGCGAACGCGCTGTCGCACGATGTCTATTACTGCATGGTGGCACCCGACGCATCGAGCCAGCGGCGCGTGACGATCTCGAAGGTGCTGCTGCTCGGCGTCGCGCTGTTCGCGTCGTATGTCGCGTCGCTCAATACAGGGAAGATATTGTTTCTCGTCGGCGCGGCATTCTCGCTGGCGGCATCGAGCTTCTTTCCGGTGCTCGTGCTCGGCGTGTTCTGGAAGCGCACGACGACGCGCGGCGCGATCGCCGGGATGGTGACGGGGCTCGCGGTGTGCGTGTACTACATCGTGTCGACCTATCCGTACTTCACGCAGTTGACGGGGTTCGCGGGGCGCACGTGGTTCGGGATCGAGCCGATCAGTTCGGGCGTGTTCGGCGTGCCGGCGGGGTTTGCGGTGGCGATTGCGGTGAGTTTGTGCGATCGGCGGCCGGATGATTACACGCGGGCGCTGGTGGATTACATCAGGCACCCGTGACGCGGGAGGCGGGTGGATGGGGAGGGTGTCGGCGCCCCAAACGCCCAAAACGAAAAGCCCCTTGATTTGTCGGGAAATCAAGGGGCTTCTTGCATTCTGGCGGAGAGAGGGGGATTCGAACCCCCGATAGGCGATTAACCTATACACGCTTTCCAGGCGTGCGACTTAAACCACTCATCCATCTCTCCGGAAGTCCGAGAGTATAGCAAACTCTGGCGGCGGCTCGCCACCCCCTTGCACGCCCATCAGAAATCCGTCGTCATCGACAGTCGCCGCGCAGGCATCGGAACGGACGTGCGATCATTGGCCGGTTCGCATTCGTCGTAACAAATCGGCTGAGCCGATTGCAACCCGGGTGGCCGATGCCGACGATGCGACCCATTCGCTCCGCTCCCTTCGAAGGAATGCCACGCCATGTCGCTCTCCGCCTTGCTCGCATTTGCCCTGATCCTGTCCGTCGGCGTCGCGACGCCCGGCCCGACGGTGTTGCTTGCGATGAGCAACGGTTCGCGATACGGCTTGCGTCACGCGATGGTCGGCATGCTCGGCGCCGTCACCGCCGACGTCGTGTTCGTCGCGCTGGTCGGGCTCGGCCTTGGCGTGCTGCTCGACGCGTCGGAAACGGCGTTCGTGACGCTGAAGCTGCTCGGCGCGGCGTGGCTCGCGTATGTCGGCATCCGGATGCTGATGTCGAGCGGCCATTCCACCGCGGCGCAGGAACCCGAGCACCCGACGCCCGATCGCCGGACAGCGTTCCTGAAGAGCTTTTTCGTCGCGATGAGCAACCCGAAGTACTACCTGTTCATGTCCGCGCTGCTGCCGCAGTTCGTCGACCGGTCGCACGCGATCGCGCCGCAATACGCGATCCTTGCGGCGACGATCGTCGCGATCGACGTCATCGGGATGACCGGTTACGCGCTGCTCGGCGTGCATTCGGTGCGCGTATGGAAAGCGGCCGGGGAGAAGTGGCTGAACCGGGTCAGCGGGTCGCTGCTGCTGATGCTCGCGGGGTATGTCGCGCTGTATCGCAAGACCGCGAACTGATGCGGCGATGCATCGGGAAAGCGGCACGCCGACACTGGCGCGGCGATGAAGCCGGTCGATCGCTTTACGCTCGAAACGCACGACGGTCCGTACGAATCGTGGCCGTCACGCACGCATGTGCTCCGGTCTCACCGTTTCCGGCTATGTGCTGCTCCGCCAGTTCGAGACGCCGGCCGCATATCTGCTCGTCACCGACTACGACTGCTTTGAAAGATTGTGAATTAAAGCCCTGGCAGACGGTTTACTCAAGGGGTTCTAAAATCCTTCAAAAGTTCGTCATCGCCCTGACAATTTGATATGCTCGCCGAAAACGAGACGGGCGGCACTCCCAGGACGGACCAGCGGGCGTGGTTGCCCGATGAATAACGAAGTAAAACAAAATCCTGAGAGTCACGCTGTGAATACAGCCGAATTGCTACGCGCATTTGCGTCCGGGGTTGTCGATCAGAATAAACGACCGATTCGCATGAACTGGGGGCCTGCCCAGAAGACGCTCGAGCAGGTGCTTGCCCTCCAGTATGCCGACGTCCGGGAAGGATTGATGACGGGCATCGAGGGGCATCTGACCTGCGTGTCCGCACGTGCCGATCTCCCGATCCGCAGCTTCATCGGGCTACCTGTCTCCGTCGAGATGACGACCGATCGCGGGCGTCTCCACACCATCAACGGTATCGTCACCGACGTTCGTACCGGACAGTCGGACGGGTCCCTGACCTGCTACCAGTTGACGATTCGCGACGTGCTGTCCGTGATGGAGCGGCGGACCAACTCGCGACTGTTTCGCACCAAGAGCCTGCCCGACATCCTTGCGGTGCTGCTTCAGGAGTGGCGCCAGCGCAGCTCCGCGCTCGCCGGCGCATTCGAATTCGATCTGTCCGGCCTGCAAGGCGAGCGTTATCCGGCACGCGAACTCACGCGGCAGGTCAACGAGTCGGATGCGCACTTCATCCGGCGGCTGCTGCGGCGGGACGGTGCGACCGTATTCGTCAAGGCGGGCAAGGCGGGCGAGCGGGCGAACGGCAATGCGAACGACACGCCGGTGCATACGCTTGTCTTTGCCGACGACTCGATGAAGCTGCCGGAGACGGTTGCCGGCACCGTCCGTTACCACCGCGATGCAGCCACCGAAGAGCGCGATTCGATCACGCTGTGGGCGACGAGCCGCAGGTTGATTCCGGGCAAGATCGTCCGGCCGACGTGGGATTACAAGAGCGGCCGGATGTCCCAAACCGAGCAGGCGACGATCGTCGACTAGGGCGACGGCGGCAATGACCTCGGGCATTTGCTGGCCGACGCCGTCATCGATATCCCGCACGCTGGAAATTCGTCGTCGGACCTCGACCGGATCGGCAAGGACCGGATGCTTGCGCACGAGCTGCGCGCCGAATCCGTCGACGGCGTGAGCAATGTGCGCGATCTGGCCGTGGGTCACTGGTTTGCGCTCGCCGAGCATCCGCAACTCGATACGTTGCCGGCCGAGCAGCGGCAGTTCGTCGTCACGTCGCTTCATCATCGCGTGCGGAACAACCTGCCGAAGGAACTGAACGAGCGCGCGCAGTCGCTGTTCGCGGCAAGCCGCGTGCTGTTCAACGCCGTGCCGACCGATGTGAGCAGCAAGCCGGGCGATGAAAGCGACGCGCGCTACGAGAACACGTTCTCGTGCGTTCGGCGCGGCGTGCCGCTGACGCCTGCCTACGATCCCCATGTCGACCTGCCGCCCGTGCATCCGATGACGGCCGTCGTCGTCGGGCCGCAGGGAGAGGAGGTGTTTTGCGATGAAATGGGCCGCATCCGTGTGCGGATCCAGGGGCTGAACGCAGACGATCACGCGCACGCGCAGGGCGCCGGGACGAGCGGCACGCCGTCCGACAGCGCGCCGGTACGCGTCGCCTGCGCGCTCGCCGGGCCGAGCTTCGGCGCGAATACCTTGCCGCGCGTCGGCATGGAGGTGCTGATCGGCCATATCGGCGGCGATCCGGACCGGCTCGTCGTAATGGGCGTGCTGGCCAACGGGCCGAACATGCCGGCGACCTTCAGCCATACCGGTGCGCTGCCGGGCAACCGCTATCTGTCCGGTACGAAGACGAAGGAAATCAAGGGGCAGCGATACAACCAGATCCGCTTCGACGATACGCCGGGGCAGATCAGTAGCCAGCTGGCGAGCGAGCACGCGTACAGCCAGTTGAACCTCGGCTATCTGACACAGCCGCGCGATAACGGCCAGGGCGCGGCGCGTGGCGAAGGCGCCGAATTGCGCAGCGATGCGCACGTCGCGATTCGCAGCGGCAAGGCGATGCTGATCTCGGCCTGGGAACGGCTGCGTGCGAGTGACGGTCACCTCGCGCGGGATGAGTATCTGCAACTGATGCAGGAATGCGTCGAATTGTTCAAGAGTCTCGGCGACTATGCGGGCCAGCATCAGGGTGTTGCACCGGATACGCAGCCGCACGATGCGCTCGTGACGACGGTGAAAGGCTGGCCGAACGGGGAAGCGTCCGGGGGCGGCGAGTCGTCAGGCGCGTCGGTGGCGGCGATCGGGATCACCGCGCCCGCTGGGATCAGCATGGCGACGCCGAAGACCGTCACGACCCATGCGGGCGGTAACGTCGATGTCGTCGCGCAGAACCACCTGCAATACACGAGCGGGCAGCGGATCAACCTGCAGGCCGGGCATGGTGTGGCGATGTTCGCGCACAGCGAAGGGGTTTCTGCGATAGCCAATCGGGGGAAGGTTGCGCTGCAGAGCCAGAACGACGATACGCAGATCGATTCGGCGAAAAACATCCAGATGACGGCGGGAGGCGGGAAGCTCGCGGGCATGGCCAGCGAGCAGGTCGTGTTCGTGACGTCGGGCGGCGCGTATCTGAAGCTGCATGGCGGGGATATCGAGCTCGGATGTCCGGGGAGTTTTACCGTCAAATCCGCATCGCACACGTGGGCCGGGCCGGCGAGCATGAGCGCCGATTTTCCGAAGTTCGATCAGGGCTCGCTGGGGCGGGTGCCGAAGCTGGTCAGGGCCACCGACGGGCAACCGGTCGAGGGCATGGAGGCCGAGGTGCGGAAGGCGTCGGGCGAGTTGATCAAGGGGAAGACCGACGCGCAAGGCAAGCTGTCGCCGGTCAGCAGCGATCAGTTCGAACAATTGGCGGTTCGCTTTTTCAAGTCGAGAACCTGAGCTGAGTCTTCAAGAAAAACAACATGTCCAACTATAACTTTGACTTTGCGCAAGACGCGAACGGGCAGACGCCGACGACCGATCCGTCGCAGATGCCGGTGGGCGGTGGAGTGGGGACGACGCTGTTCAACCGCAACGACCTTCAATGCGTGATGCAGATGCCGCTGCCGGGCGTCGTCATTTTCGTCCACGGGGTGAATTCGGAGGGCGAATGGTTCAAGGAGGCCGAGAAAGGACTGTGCGACGGATTGAACCGGCGCATGGGGCGTTATGACGATCAGTTGTTTCACTGCGGGCCGGTGGCCGGGCAGATGACGCCGGTCAGTTATATCGACAGCCTGACGCCTGACGGATTCCTGAATCCGGAAATGTCCTCGAAGACGTACATCAAGCCTGATCCGTCCTTTTCGCCCGTCATTCATTTTCGGTGGGGCTATTCCGCGAACGCGGAGGAGCTGAAGGAGTATGGCGACAAGATCATGCTCAACGAAAAGAACTACTGGGGCGGTGGGCCGTTCGCGGGCGGGTGTACAAGCCTGCCGGACCTATGGAACGACGGATTGAACGACCGGCTCTTCCTGTGGCTGACCGTGCAGCACATGAATGGCATCGGCAATCGCAAGATCTACTCGACTCCGCCGCGTACTTACGGCGTGCTTGGGGCACTGCGGCTTGCGCGCCTGGTCGAATCGATTCGCAAGAGACAGGCTGACGCGCCGATCACGATCGTGTGCCATAGCCAGGGAAACATGATCGGTCTCGCCGCCGCATTCCTTGGAGACCGTTTGCCCGAGGTAACGGATCAGTGGGGCAAGAGCGGGCGCTGCGTTGCGGACACTTATGTTCTCGCCAATCCCCCGTACAGCCTCGTGGAAAGCAACATGACCGACACCTGGGCGCAGCGCGGGGTCCGCGACAAGGACGGGCACGTGGGGCGCGAGACCTATGTCGCGCGCAAGGAAACGCTACGGGAGTACTTCGATATCCTTCGCGCCCGGGCCGATCTGGAGATGCCTGCAGAGGATCTCGATCGCGCGATGGAAAACGCGCGACCGTCGAAGAACGGCGGGAAACCGTATAGCGCAGCCAAGGACCGAGAGGCGCACGGGTTGTACCAGAAAAACACCTACGGGAGAGTGACGTTGTACTGCTGCCCGCACGACCAGGTGATTTCTGCACTGACCGTCCAGGGAATCGGCTGGCGCGGCATGTGTATCGACGAGATCAATGCGACAAACGGGTGGGGCGTTTTCTCGCAACGTGTGTTCGCATCGAATTTCCAGGTAGGCGGCGAGAACAAGCTTTACCGGTATTGGCAGGATGACTGGCGGAAGGACAAGAACGAGAAGGAGGGTTTCTGGTATCCACCGTCACCGCCTGCACGGTATGGTCTCGGACGGGGCATGCATTCCAATGAGGGGTTGTTCACGAAATTCATCACGCTTGTAACGAGCCCGGGCCTCTATCTGTTCAATTTGACGGACATGAAGGTCAATGCCGATCCGCCGAAAGGTTGGGAAATCCCGATTACGGCGCCGATGCTCGACAAGGAAACACGCTTCGAGCCGCAGGCGTTGCGCTACGGCAAACCATCGGGCGCTTGCGACGGGCAGGGGAACCCGATCGAGGAAGGGCGCTTCAACGAGGGTTACGATCCGCCATCGGCCGCGCGCGATGCTGGTAAGGAAAGCAAGCGGGATGACGATCCGTACGACAACTTCGACACGAAGTCGGAAAAGTTCAAGACCGAGGGTGACGCGCTGAAAGCGAAGGGTGATGCTGAATCGGAGGCTGCGCAACGGTATGAGGATCACTCGATTCTTCGGATGGAAGCGAGAAGGTCGAAGAATCGCGACTGGGTTGATGAAGATGGAACAGTGGTTGGGGAGGATCGTCCGGCGGATGCAAGCGAAGATTACAAAAAATGGAGAAATAAAGAAATATTCGATATTCTGGATGGTGGGGATAAGAATAATCCAACCAATCATTCGACAGTCATGACAAATCGAGACCATGCAGAAAAAGCTTTAGCTTACGATGTTGCAATTGGTCTTTGCTATCTGACGGAAAGTGATTTTTCTAACCTCAGAAAAGAGGCTGATTGGCGATTTCTGAGTGGATTGGTGAGGAATGGTCAAAATGAATATTTTGCGGAATACATAAAGAAGGGGAAATATAAGGACATGTTCCTGCAAAAATGGGTTAAGGTCGATCCGATTGCAAGCATGCCGGAAAAAATCTACGATGAACGGGATGGCGGATTCTTCATGTGGGTTGGGAGTGTGCTATGAAGGTCATTGTTGCCACCTGGCAGCGGCGATTGGGGTTGGCGATTCTCGTTATGCTTTTGGCGGCGATCACGTTGGCTGCTACGATGACATTGCCGAGCAATGTATCTGCCGGAAATTCAAGTGCAGGAGATCTGATGAAGAGAATGGTGCTGGTTCCCGGATTGCTGGCTATTTTGGTTTTCGTGTTTTCTACCATGCTGGCGACGTCGAGTGCGGTGGCGGCGACACCGCGATCGAAAGATGCGTCTGAGCCAAAAATCGACTCGGCGAAACCTTTCGTGGCACAAGTTGTTGGCCTTGAATGGCTCAATCCGTTGCAGCGCCGTGATTATCCGACGGAATGGCAATTGTTATGGGCATTGGGTCTGGTTTCCGCGAACAAGAATGATGATATGGTGCGGACCAATCCCAAAAAATACTCTACCGTTCAGGCGATATCGATCGTCGCGGACGGTAGTGCTGGGCAAGAGTCATTTGGTGGATTTTACGAGAAATATATCGATGAGTTGCTGGTATTGTTCCGCACTCGATATGTGACAAACTCTAATTATTTTTATACCGTAAAGCCTAGTGATAGAGGTAGGTGGCGTGAGTTGGCTGGGGTGCATGTTGAATTGGCAATTCCTGCTGGTCGTCTTGATCCAATCACGGCAAAGGCATATTTGCGTGACCAAATGGTCAGCGCGTTTGAGATTGGAAATTCGTCTGCAAAAGACCTGTGGAGCCACGACACACCGCCCGATGTGCATGTGACGTCGGGTCAGGGGAATGCCGGCTTTACATCGCTGAACGCAGCGCTGGACTATCTGGCCGCCCACCCCGACAAGAGCGCGTGGGTGATGAACTGGGATGCACCCAGTTTCCCGCCGAAGGACGAACAGATCAACGAGAACATGGTGGTGCTGTTCCTCGCCGGCCCCGACCTGAAGACCGAACGTGAGCCGCTGGCATGGATCGGCAAGGCTGCACGAAGTAACGTCAAGGATTTCGAAGGGAAGCAAGGCGCGAGCCGTGCGGTACAGGCATGGAAGTCGACGATCGATACGGCGGCGAGTAATGCAGGCGTGCCGGTGTCGTCGGTAAATTACATCGTGCACGACGCGGGCAAGGGCAGCGATGCCGCATCGACACGAATTGCCGCACTGTCGCAGACGCTGACGGAAGTGCTGCCGGAATACGATTTCCGTACGCAGACTTTCAATACGTCGGCGTTGCTCGGTGACATGGGCGCCGGTGCGGCGCTGACCGATGTGGCGCTGGCGATCGGCCGAGCGAATCATCTCGGCGGAAACGTGCTCGTAGCCGGAACAACCGACATCGAGCATCCGACCGCGGTGGTGGTCGTCGCGCCTTCGAAGCTGACGCCGATCGACGCAGGCAAGGACTGGTTCCGTGCACGTGGCGAAAACAACGCGTACTTGCCGTGGTGGGGGCGCCGTCACGATGCGCGGCCGGCGTCGCAAGGTTATTCGGAATAAGGAGCGCGCATGCGCGGAATCATTCGGGGCGGCGATGCGACGAGCCACGGAGGTCAGGTCGTGACCGGCAGCGCGGTCAGTGAAGTGATGGGGCGGCCGGTCGCCCGACTCGGTGATACGTGCGTCTGCCCGATCTCAGGGCATCAGGCGTGCTTTATCGCCGAAGGCGATCCGCAGGTCATCATCGACGGAAAACCCGCCGCTTTCGACGGTCACAAGACATCGTGCGGCGCGACGCTGATTTCGAGTCTGGCGTCGTCCGGGCGGGAATGAATTGCCGGATCGCTCGCCTCGAGAAATTCACTACGTTGCACGACAGCAGCGCTCCAGTTCGACGGAGTGCCGGACTGGTCCGCGTGATTGACCGGTTCGATCAGGAACATCCATGCACCGCTTCACTCTTGTCAGACGCGTTGGATTCGTCTCAATCGTCATGGCGACAATCTTGTCGGAACGACCGACATCGAACATCCGACCGTAGTGGTGGTCGTTGCACCTTCGAAACTCACACCGATTGACGCAAGCAAAGGACTGGTTCCGCGCACGCGGCGGAAACAACGCGTACTTGCCGCGGTGTGGCCGTCGTCACGATGCGGGTCCGGCAACGCAAGGTTATTCAGAGTAGGACCGACGCAGGGTGATTGGTGCGATACGGCCGCAGGTCCGCATATCGACGGGTACGCCGCCTGATGAGTCGCGACAGTGTGCGGCATTAAGCAATCTGTAACAATCAGCGGAATAGCGCAAGTCGATTTCTTTCAAAACACTTTCTATTTGGCGCTTTCCGGGCCGCCCGCCAAATCCGGATTCTCACTCCATCAAGGGGTTTGCCCGCGTCCTCCCGGAGCACGCATCGAGATTTTCGATCGTCCACATTACAATGTGTATTGAAAATGAAAGATTGACCTCCCTTGACGCATCGCACCGTCGCCATTTATTGTCCGTCTGCCGCCAGTGAGAGAGCACGACGGCAATCGCGGAAGCGCGCCTCGCGCGCACGACAACACGTAGCAAAAAGCAGAAAAGGAAACGTGGTAGCCACATGAAGCCGCTATTCGATGACAAGAAATCCGATGCGGTCAGCGATCGTCCTTCCACCCCGTCTTTGTCACCCGTCGCAGTGCCTGCCGCCGCCGTCGTGCCGGCAGCGCAGCCGACGGAGCACGCGCGCCTGATCACCGTCGACGAGATCGACCAACTCGGCGCGATGCAGGGTACGCGGATCGCGGCCTTCTCCCAGCAGATACTCGCGATCGTCCGTGCGTCCGACGCCGACCAGTTCGGCGACAAGCTCAACGAACTGATCTCGACCGCGAAAGGACTCGACCCGCGCGGTGCCGACAAGGGCGGCTTCATCACGCAAGTCACGCGGCTGTTCCGCTCGACCAAGGAAAAGCTGCTGTCGCAATACGAGTCGGTGAGCAAGCGGATGGATACGCTCATCGTCGAGCTCGAAAACCATGCGCAGCGCCAGAAGGCCGGCATCGACGAGCTCGAGCGGATGTACAACGACAACTATGCGCTGCACCAGGAGCTCGCGCAGTCGAAGGCGCACGGCGAATCGGCGCTCGCGACGCTGCGCGCGCATCTCGCGGCCGGCCAGCAGCCGGCGGGCGACGCGTTCGCCGCGCAGCGCCTGCTCGACGTGAAGCGCAAGGTCGACGCGCTCGAAAGCAAGCTCGACGACCTCGACCGCGCGATGCTGATGTCGAAGCAGCTCGCGCCGCAGATCCGGATGGAGCAGGACCAGAAACGCACGCTGACGTCGAAGTTCATGACGATCAAGACCGTGCTGATCCCCGCGTGGACCAACGCGTTCGCGCTCTACCTCGAGCAGCTCGGCACGAAGCGCGCGGCGGCGCTCGCGAACGCGACATACGACGCGGCCGACGAGGCGATCCGCGCGCAGGCCGACCTGAATCGCCAGAACGCGCAGGAAGTCGCGAAGCTCGGCCAGCGCCCGGTGATCTCGACCGACACGTTCGAATACGCGCAGCAGCAGCTGTTCGGCGCATTCGACGACGTCACGCAGATCATCGCCGACGGCAAGCGCCAGCGTGAGCAGGACGCGCCGCGCCTGCGCCAGCTCGAACAGGATCTGATCACCCGATTCGCTCCGAAGCATAACTAAGGAACACCGCATGATTACGCTTGAGAAACGCGCGGCGAAGGTCGCGATCGTCCTCGAAAAACGCCAGATCCTGAAGCCGCCCGTCGTGCGTGTCGGCGCGGCGCTCGACATCTCGGGCTCCGCGAAGCCGCTTTACCAGTCGGGCGTGATCCAGGAGACGCACGACCGGATCCTCGGGATCGCACTGAAGTTCGACGACAACGGCGAAGTCGATACGTGGACCTTCACCGAAGGCTACGACCGCCTGCCGACCGCGACGCCGGACAACTACGGCTCGTACATCTCCGATCACGTGCTCGAAGCCCGGATCGACAAGTGGGGAGGCACGCAGTACGCGCCGGTGATGAACGACATCGTCGACTTCTTCTTCCGCGCGCCGGAGCCGAAGCGCGAAGAAAAGCGCGGCTTCCTGAGCCGGCTGTTCGGCGGCGCGGGCGAAGCATCCGCGCCGGCCGCCTCCGCACCGGTGAACGGCCACCTGCCCGCATGGGTGCTGTTCGTCACCGACGGGCAGAACCCGAAGAACGACCGCAAGCGCGTGCGCCAGTTGATGGCCGAGTCTCAGCACTTTCCGCTGTACTGGTCGCTCGTCGGCGTTGGCGATCCGAACGAATTCGGCTTCCTCGCGGAAGTCGCGGACGAAATGCCGAACGTCGGCTTCCTGCATCTCGAGTCGCTCGATCTCAGCGACGAACAGATCTATGAACAGTTGATCACGCAGGAATTCTGCGACTGGGTGCGCGCGAAGTAAGCGCGGCCCGCATGCCCCTTTTTCAAAACTCGATTACCCCATCATGTTGAAAGACTTCAAGATCCCGCTGTCGCTCACGGTGCTCGCGCTGGTCGCGGCCTATCTCCTCGGCGGCGTAAAGGACATGCTGATCGTCGCGGTCCTGTGTGTGCTCGAAATTTCGCTGTCGCTCGACAACGCGGTCGTCAACGCATCGGTGCTCAAGAACTGGTCGGAGAAGTGGCGCAACCGCTTCATGGTGTTCGGCCTGCCGGTTGCCGTGTTCGGCATGCGGCTTGTGTTCCCGCTGCTGATCGTCGCGGTGATCGGCCACATCGGAATGTGGGATGCGCTGACGCTCGCGATCGAATCGCCGGAGAAGTACGCGGCGATTCTGACCTCCGCGCATCACCAGGTGTCGGCGTTCGGCGGCGCGTTCCTGCTGATGGTGTTCTTCAAGTTCATGCTCGACACCGAGAAGGACGAGCACTGGATCGGTTTCCTCGAAGGCCCGATGCGCCATCTCGGCCGCATCACGGCGCTGGAAGTGGCGCTGACGCTCGCGATCGTGATCGTCGCGTCGTTCTATGTGCCGGCGGCCGAGCAGGTCAGCTTCCTGCTCGCGGGCGCGTTCGGCGTGATCAGCTTCGTGATTGCGCACGGCATCGGCGACCTGATCGGCGGCGAGGACACCGGCACGCGCGTGGTGCGCGAAGGCGTCGCGGGCTTCATGTATCTCGAAGTGCTCGATTCGTCGTTCAGCTTCGACGGCGTGATCGGCGCGTTCGCGCTGTCGAACAACATCTTCCTGATCGCGCTCGGCCTCGGCGTCGGCGCGGCCTACATCCGGGAGATGACGCTCGTGCTGCTGAAGAAGGGCACGCTCGCGCAGTATCGCTTTCTCGAACACGGCGCGTTCTGGGCGATCGGTGCGCTCGCAACGATCATGTTCCTCGGCGTGAAGTTCGAGGTGCCCGAGGTCGTCACGGGCCTGATCGGTGCGGCGATGATCGCGGCGGCCGTGTGGTCGTCGATCGTCGTGCAACGCAAGGAAGACCGGACCGCCGTGGCGGGCAAGTAATACGCGCGGCACGGACACCATCAACGAGGGGCCGCGCACGGCGGCCCGGCATTGCCGCCGGCGCAACGGCGGTTCCAGCAGAAGAGGTTCAGATGATCAATTTGTCGAAAGGCGGTCGCGTCAACCTGTCGAAGGAAGCGCCCGGCACGCAGAAATTCCGCATCGGTCTCGGTTGGGACGCAAACGCGACGGACACGGGCACGGATTTCGATCTCGACGTGTCGGTGTTCCTGTGCAAGTACGATGCGCAGACCAATCCGAAGCTGATCTCGGATCAGCACTTCGTGTTCTACAACAGCGAAGTGCGTACGATGGACCGTAACGAAACCTTCATCCAGCCGGGCGACGATTTCCCGAAGCGCGGGATGCCGGCGTCGAAGTGCATGGGCGTCGTGCATAGCGGTGACAACCGCACGGGCAGCGGCGGCGGCGACGATGAAGTGATCTTCATCGACATGACGAAGCTTGCTGCCGACGTCGAGGAAATCTCGGTGGTCGTGACGATCGACCAGGCCGAAGCGCGCCGCCAGAATTTCGGACAGGTTCGCAACAGCTACATCCAGATCGCCGACGAGGTGTCGGGTACGATGATCGCGAAGTATGCGCTCGAGGAAGATTTCTCGATGGAGACGTCGGTGCAGGTCGGCAGCTTCTATCGCCGCGACGGCCACTTCATGTTCAAGGCGGTCGGCGCCGGCTACAACCGTGGCCTCGGCGACTTCGTGCGCGCGTACGGCGGCGCGGTCTGACTGGCGGCAGCCCGGCGCGCGGGAAACCGCCGCGCCGGGCAGGATGCAGCGATGACGAATCCGTCCGACGAGCCGAAGCGGCTCGAGTTCGATACGACGCCCGAGCGCACGCCCGGGCGTCTTGCGTTCGACGCGCCGCCCACGGCCGGTGTGCCGGCCGCGCGTGTGCCCGACCGGCCGGCGCCGCAGGCGCTCGACTTCGGGCCGGCGTCCGACAAGGCCGTGCGCGCGGCGCCCGCCGATGCGATTGGCCGCGCGCTGTTCGGCGAGTCGAACCACTCGCTGCTCGAAGCGTGCTTCCGCGCCGCGCAGGCCAGCTTCCCGAATCTCTATCCCGACCTCGCGCCGCGCATCGAGCGGCACATCCGGCAACTGGTGCCGCTCAAGCTTGCGACGGTCGCGACGATCGGCGACGGTGCGCTGGAGACGGCGGGCAACCTCGTCGAAGCCGTCGCGGCGACGACGCGCGAATTCAACGAACTCGGCGCGGCCGACATGATGGCCGGCCTGCTCGCGCAGGCGACGCGCAAGGCCGGCATGTTCGAACGCTGGTTCGGCGCGGCGTCGAGCCATGTCGACTACCGCGCGGCGCTCGGCGCGCTCAAGCAATCGCTCGGCTTCTTCCCGCGTCGCACCGAGGAGCTTGCCGCGAAGGTTCGCCATGCGGAAGAAAACCTTGTGGTCGTGCTCGCGGCGCTGAGCGCGGTGGCGGACGTCGTGCGCGTGCCGGACGACGCAGGCGTCGAGCGCACGCTGTTCGACCGCCGCAACATCGTCGGGCAGGCCGTCCAGCAGATCCGGATACAGCCCGCGCAACTGCGCGGGCTCGACGAGCGCGTGACCGACCTGCTGTCGCGCGCCGATCACCTGATGAACGTCGTGCTGCCCGCGGCGCTGGCGGCGCGACCGCAGCGCTGAGCGAACGGCACGACGGCCACGTGCGCTTCGGCGCGCGTGGTCGCTGCCCGGGCCATGCTTCGTCACGCCGTTTCGCGCGCACTGGCGCGAGTCTGCTATCTTCCCGGGCATCTCATCGCTTTTCCGCCGATTCTCCATGACTGACCGCATCGTCGCCGCATTCGATTTCGACGGCACCATCACGACCACCGACAGCTTCCGCCACTTTGTCCGCTACGCGGTCGGCACGCCGCGCTTCGCGTGGGCCGGGCTGCGCGCGCTGCCGTGGATCGTCGCGATGAAGGCCGGGCTGCTGTCGCGCGGCGACGCGAAGGCGAAGTTCGCGTCGTTCGCGTTCGGGCCGGTTCGCGAGGACGCGCTCGATGCGCTGGCACGCACGTTCGTCGATACATACTTGCCGCGCTTCGTGCGTCCGGAAATGCTCGAACGGATTCGCGAGCATCGGGCGCGCGGGCATGAAGTCGTGCTGGTCAGCGCGTCGCCGTCGCTGTATCTGGAGAAGTGGGCGAAGACGGCCGGTTTCGACGCCGTGCTCGCGACGCGGCTTGCGTTCGAGCGCGGCGCATTCGCCGGGCGGCTCGACGGCGAGAACTGCTGGGGGCCGCAGAAGGTCGTGCGGCTGCGCGGGTGGTGGGGCGACCGGCCGCCGACTCAACTGTTCGCGTACGGCGACAGCCGCGGCGACAAGGAAATGGCCGAACTCGCGAACTGGTCGTGGATCCGCGGGCAGGGAGCGATGCCGCCGATCGGCGATTGATACGGCGCGCTGCCGGCGCCGGTATTACGCGTCGACCTGCACGTGACGCGTGCCGCGCGAAGGACGATAAGCACCCCAGCGATTCGCACGCGCGAACGTGCCGACGTCGTTGAAGCGCACGCCCACTTCGCGCAGCGCCGCATGCGCGGTTCGCGCGGTCAGTTGCCGGATGTAGAACGGGTCGCGCACGACGAAGTGATGGATCGCGTGCGTGCTGCCGAAGTTGAAGCAGAACAACTGGAACGGTAGTATCCACCACGGGTTGAGTACCTGCGTCTGCTGGATCACGTTGCGCGAATCGATGTCGCCGAAGTAATGCATGTTCGAGCTGACGAAGTTGATGCAGAAGCTGCGCACGAAGTTCGGCCCGAGCCACACGACCGCCAGGAAATCGACGATATCCATCACACGCTCGACCAGGGCCGGCACCGTCACCGCATAGCCGAACGCGTGCAGTGCGAACAGGCCGACGTGATAGACGATGAACGCGTGCCACAGCGCGTAGTACACATGACCGACCGGCATGTACGACGACACCTGCTCGACACGCAACTGCATGCGCTCGGCAGGATCCTGCACCGACTGTGCGGCAACGTACTGCTTAACCTTGCGGTGCATCGCGGCCGGCCGCAGCACGACGGCGAGCATCCCGTCCGCGATCATCAGCAGGCGCTTCACGCCCCAGCGCTCGCCGTTGGTGATGCCGAATTCCTCGAGATCCGATTCGCCGCCCGACACCTTGTGGTGATGCAGGTGCATGCGCCGCCGCGTCCACGGGTTGATCGTTCCCGGCCGCGTGAGCCAGCACAGCGCCATCATCAGGTGATAGGCCCACGGCGTCTTCTTGAAGTACATCAAGTGGATCAGGTCGTGCTCGAGTTCGTGGATCAGCGACGTGACGAACGCGGCGAGCGGCAGCGCGACGTACCACGCGATCGTGCCGCGTGCATACAGCCACGCGATCGCGAGCATCGCGGCGACCGACACGGCCATCACGGTCGCGCCGACGAGGTTCTGGTTGTCGAGCAGCGGAAAGCGCGCGCGGATCGCATCGCTCGCGGCGTTGACCTCGCGGCGGACGTACGCGACCTTGTCTGCGTCGTTGCGAAAGACGGTTCGTGCGGGTTGGCTCATCGACCGGAATCCGTGCGGAAAGAGTGGGGCGTCATGCCGATGTGACAAGCATAGGCGGGCGCCGCACCGCACGCGAGGGCCGCCGGTGCCAATGGTGGTGTCATTTCGGGCCACGATGGCCGGCGAGCGGGCGGCCGATCGCGCGCCGCGAGGCTAGAGTGCCGCCGCGGTGTCATTGCGGGCCAGCGGCGCTACAATCCGCCGAAATCGCTTCGGAGTCCGCCGCATGGCCCTGTCCGTCCCGGATGCCGCGCGCCAGTTGAACAAGGCGACGGTGTCGTCCGCGTATGCGCTGTTCATGCTGATGCTGGCCGAGGAGCGCGGGATCGATAACGACCGCATTCTCGCCGGCTCGGGCGTCGAGCGCGAGCGGCTCGCGCAGCCCGATGCGCGCATCACGCCGCTGCAGCAGGCGGCGATCGTGTTCAACCTGCTCGACGCGACGGACGACCCGACGATCGCGATCGAGATCGGCCTGCGCAGCAGCCTGACGAAAGCGGGGCTGATCGGTTTCGGGCTGATGAGCTGCGCGACGCTTGGAGAGGCGATCGCGCTCGGCATCCGCTATCTGCCGACGCGCGTGCCGTTCTTCTCGGTGCGGCTCGCGCAACTCGACGGGATCGTCGACATCGACGTGCTCGAAGCGTTTCCGCTCGGCCGGCTGCGCCAGTTTGCAGTGGAGAACTTCCTGGTCGAGACCGCGATCCTGTTCAATTCGCTGCTGTATCCGGCGCCGGGGCGTACGCTGCAGTCGCGTGCCGAACTGCACTTCGAATGGCCCGAGCCGCCATGGTTCGAGCGTTATCGCGCGCGGCTGCCGCGTTGTCATTTCGATGCAAGCGCGAACCGCATCCGCTGCGACGCCGCACTGCTCGACGAGCCGATCGGTACCGCGAACGCACAGACCGCGCAGATGATCGTCCAGCAGTGCGAGGCCGAACTCGCGCGGCTCGGTTATGCGGAGAGCATCGTCGAGCGCGTGCGCAACCTGCTGATCTGCGGCGATGGCGGTTATCCGTCGGTCGACGACGTCGCGCGCGAGCTGCACGTATCGGCGCGCACGCTCAAGCGCAAGCTCGCCGAGTACGGCGCGACCTATTCGGCGCTGCTCGACGAGATCAGGCTGCGCGATGCACTGCGGCTGCTGGAGGGCACGCGGCTGCCGGTCGACGAGATTGCGGCGCGCGTCGGTTATACGGACCGCGCCAATTTCACGCGTGCGTTCAAGCGCTGGACGGGTGTTGCGCCGAGCGAGCGGCGCTGAGCGAGGGCACGGGGGACCGGCGTTCGCAGCGGATCTGCCGGATCGTGCCCAGGCATTGCTTGGTCAGACGATCTCGACCCAGTTTGCACCGCGGCCGCCTGCTGCACGCGCGTGCAGCGACAGCGCGCCGTCGTCCGGCGCGATCGCATATACCGACACGTATTCCGACTGCTCGCCGCACGCGACGAGCCAGCGCCCCGACGGATCGATCGCGAACCCACGCGGCTGCGTTTCGGTGGTTGTCGCGTGCGCGGGCTCGAACGTGCCGTCGGCGGTGCGGCGATAACAGAGCAGTTGGCTCGACGTGCGTTCGCTGACATACGCGAAACGCTCGCCGGGCGTCAGGTGCAGGTCGGCGGCCCACACGGACGGTTCGGCAGGCGCGGGCGGCCGCGCATGGCCTTGCGCGAGTTCGGCGACGGCCGGGTGGCGCGCGCTCACGTGCGCGTCGCCGAGCCGGCCGCTGTCGGGATCGCGCGCGAACGTCGCGAGCGTGCCCTGGAATTCGCTGACGACGACGAGCGCGCGGCCGTCGCGCGCGAATCGCAGGTGACGCGGGCCGAAGCCGGCCGGCACGCGCGTTTCGCCGTGTTCGGCCAAACGCAGGCCGGCTGCGTCCTCGACGAGCGCGAAGCTGAACACGCGATCCGAGCCGAGCGAACTGACGTACGCGAAACGATTGTCCGGCGACACGATCACCGCATGCGCGTTCGCGATGCCGCCGGCCACCTGCAGCGGCGCGCCGTCGCCGTCGCGCACGCGCGCGGCGTCGTAGAGGCTCAGCGAATTCCCGCCGTACGACGCACCGAGCAGCCAGCGGCCGCTGCGGTCGAGCGACAGGTACGCGTGGCTCGCATCGATCGCGGTCGCGCCGATGTGCGCGAGCGCGCCCGTGGCTGCGGCGACGCGG
Source organism: Burkholderia sp. LFS061 (assembly GCF_047978125.1). Lineage (NCBI taxonomy): Bacteria > Pseudomonadati > Pseudomonadota > Betaproteobacteria > Burkholderiales > Burkholderiaceae > Burkholderia > Burkholderia sp. LFS061. The sequence continues at coordinate 44,926 of NZ_JBFPFS010000038.1, forward strand.
AACGCGACGATCGTCGGCTGCTCACCGCGCGTCGCGACGTAGAGCCGCGCGCGGTCGGCCTGCACGGCGATCGGCAGCGCGACGTCGGCGGCCGGATAGCGGGCGAGCGGCGCGAGCGTGCCGTCGCTCGCGAGGGAGAACGTGGCGAGGTCGCCGTCGGCGGCATTCGAGACGACGACGGTCAGGCGGTCAGTGTTCGGCATGGCGGAGCATCGTAGCGTTCGTGAAGGACTCGTCGGCCGGCAGGCCGCGCGGCGGATCGCTGCGCCGGTGCGTGCGCGCGAACAGCGCGGCGACCGCGGCGACGAGGGACGCGATCGCGAGCGCATACAGCCCGCCCGTGATCGAACCCGTATGTTGCTTCAGATAGCCGAATGCCGTCGGCGCGACGAAGCCGCCGAGATTGCCGACCGAGTTGATCAGCGCGATCACGGCCGCGGCCACGCGCGTGTCGAGGTAACCCTGCGGGATCGGCCAGAACAGCGACGCCGCAGCCTTGAAGCCGAGCGCGGCGAAGCAGATCGACGCGAACGACCACACGGGATCGTGCGACGTCGACGCGAACAGCCCGCACGCGGCGAGCACGAGCGCGAACGCGAGCCAGCGCTGCGGATGCTTCCATTTCGCGGACAACACCGCGAAACCGTACATCGCGCCGATCGCGATCATCCACGGAATCGTGTTGTACAGGCCGACCTGGAAATCGGTAAGGCCGCCCATCTTGCGGATGATCGTCGGCAGCCAGAACGTGGCCGCGTAGATCGTCAGCTGGATCGAGAAGTACAGGAAGCAGAACAGCATGATCTGCGGATCGCGCAGCAGCGAGGTGGCGCGCACGGGCACGTTCGAGCGTACGTCGCGCGTTGCGCGCTCCGCGTCGAGCGCCGTTTCGAGCGCCGCGCGTTCGTCGGTGGTGAGCCACGTCGCGTCGCGGATGTGCGATTTCAGCAGCAGCCAGCTCGCGCCGCACAGCGCGACCGAGAACAGCCCTTCGATCAGGAACATCCATTGCCAGCCTTCGAGGCCGAAGCCGCGGATCGACAGCAGCGCGCCGGTGACGGGCCCGGACAGCACCGACGCGAACGCGGAGCCGCCGAGGAAGATCGCCATCGCCTTGCCGCGCTCCTGCGGCGGCAGCCATTGCGACAGGTACAGCACGACGCCGGGGAAGAAGCCGGCCTCGGCCGCGCCGAGCAGGAAGCGCAGCACGTAGAACGACGTGTCGTTCCACACGAACGCCATCGCGGCCGCGACGATGCCCCACGTCGCCATGATCCGCGCGAGCCACACGCGTGCGCCGTAGCGCTGCATCAGCAGGTTCGACGGCACTTCGAACAGCGCATAGCCGACGAAGAACAGCCCGGCGCCGAGCCCGTACGCGGCTGCGCCGATGCCGATCGACGCTTCGAGGTGGCGATCGACGAAACCGACGTTCACGCGGTCGATGTAGTTCGCGATGAACATGATCAGCACGAGCGGCAGCACGTGCCACTTCACTTTCGAGACGGCGGACGCGAGCGGGTCGCGGCCGGGTAGCGCGGGCGAGGGCGGGTTCAACGGTGTCTCCGGTCGGGCGGCGGACGGGGCGGCAGCCCGCGTCGGCGTCTGGGTGGTGGCTTATGTAGTATGTCGTCGTACGACATGGTACGCCTGAGTGTTACTGGAGACGTCACGGGTTTACCCGGAAATTTCCCGGATATTGGTGAATGTCATGAGATCGATTGGATATTTAGTAATGTCTGATGACGTATAACTACTGTGAGCGTGTGCGCTGCAAGCCATTTGCAGGTGAATCCGGCTACGCTGTATCGAGGAGCGCGCGCGGTTGCGGCAAAATACCGGGCTCGCGCGCTCGGTGTGCATGGCATGTGCGCGAACGGCGGCGATTTCATGCTGAAGACGGAGCGACGGAACATGCAGGACAACCACCATGGACGGCACTTCTTCGCGTTCAACGGCGATGCGGACGGCCTGTGCGCGCTTCAGCAACTGCGGCTCGCGGAAGGCGCACACGGCCTGCTCGTGACAGGCGTGAAGCGCGACATCCGGCTGCTCGAGCGGATCGATGCGCGGGCCGGCGATCGTGTCACCGTGCTCGACGTGTCGCACGATCAGAACCGCGACGCGTGCGCGCGACTGCTGCGCGAAGGGGCGACAGTCCGCTATTTCGATCATCACTTCGCAGGCGAGCTACCCGCCGATCCGGGCTTCCACGCATATATCGACACGGCGGCAGATGTCTGCACGAGCGCGCTCGTGAACCGCCATCTTGGCGGCCGGCATGTGCGCTGGGCGATCGTCGCGGCATTCGGCGACGAACTGCCGGCGCTCGGCGGCGCGCTCGCGCGCGAGCAAGGGATCGACGACGCCGAACGTTGCACGCTCGCCGAACTCGGGCTCTACCTGAACTACAACGCGTACGGCGATTGCATCGGCGATCTGTACTTCGATCCGGCGGCGCTCGCCGACGCGATGTTGCCGTGCGTCGATCCGCTGGATTTCGTGCGCGGGACCGCCGTGTTCGCCGCACTGCGCGACGGCTACCGCGACGACATGGCGCGCGCATGCGCGCTTGCGCCGCTGCGCGAGGTGCCGGGCGCGACGCTGGTACGGATGCCTGATCAACCGTGGGCGCGGCGCGCGACCGGGATGCTCGCGAACGAACGAATGCGCAACGCGCCGCATGCGGCGCTCGCGGTGCTGTCGCCGCGCGCCGATGGCGGGCTCGTCGTCAGCGTGCGCGTGCCCGACGGCCGGCCGCTCGGCGCCGACGAGTTCTGCCGCGGCTTTGCGACCGGCGGCGGGCGCAAGCGCGCGGGCGGCATCAACCATCTGCCGGAAACCGAGTTCGACGCATTCGCCGCGCGTTTCGAGGCGGCGTTCCGGCTCGATTGACGAAGCGATCGGCGACGCGCGCCGTGCAGCCGTTGCGCGGCGCGCGTCGTGGCCGGGTCAGCCGAATCAGCCGGCCGCACCCGCGAGCACGGCCGGCACGTACCGCGCATCGCGGTGCACATGCACCCGACATCGAGCGTAGGCCGGCGGACGCGGCGAAGAATCGTCGGAATGGACCAAGGCGTTTCACCGGACGCGCGACGCGGTGCGATGGCCGTGGCCGTCATCGGCACGTTGGCACGTCGAACGTCGAACATCGACACCGTGTGGCGCAGCCGCGACAATACGCATCCTGTTCCGCTTTCCGCATCGAGGTGCCCGTGCCCGCCAAGTCGTCCGTTGCTCCCGCGATCGTCTGGTTTCGCGACGATCTGCGCGTGACCGACCAGCCCGCGCTGACGCGCGCGGTCGAGTCAGGCCGGCCGCTCGTGTGCGTGTTCGTCGACGATACGGGTGCCGGTTCGGGGCGCCGGCCGGGCGGCGCAGCGCGCTGGTGGCTGCACGGGTCGCTGGCCGGGCTCGACGCCGCGCTCGCGCGTCACGGCGGGCGCTTGCTGCTGTTGCGCGGTGACGCGCAGCGCGAGATCGAGCGCGTCGTACGCGACACGGGCGCGGCGGCTGTGTACTGGAACCGCCGCTACGCGCAGCCGCAGCGCGACGCCGACGCGGCGCTGAAGGCGTCGCTCAAGGCGCGCGGCGTCAAGGTCGAGAGCAGCAACGGCAGCCTGCTGAACGAGCCATGGGAGGTGCTGACGGGCAGCGGTGCGCCATACCAGGTGTTCACCGCGTACTGGCGCGCGGCGCGCCGCGACCGCACGGTCGCCGCGCCGCTGCCGGAACCGGAACGGATCGTGTTTCAACCGTGGCCGGAAACGGTGCGTGACCGTGCGCTGGCGCTCGACGCGCTCGCGTTGCGTTCGCCCGTGCCGGACTGGGCCGGCGGCCTGCGCGACGCGTGGCCCGCACCCGACGAAGTCGGTGCGCACGAACGGCTCGACGCGTTCCTGTCGGCGTCGCTTGCCGGTTATGCGGATGCGCGCGATCGTCCCGACCGGCCCGCGACGAGCCGGCTGTCGCCGTTCCTGCGCTTCGGCAACGTATCGCCGCGACAGGTGTGGCACGCGGTGCAGGGCGCCGCGAATGCAGGCGGCGCGGCGTACGTTGCGGGCGCCGACAAGTTCCTGAGCGAGCTCGGCTGGCGCGAATTCAGCTACGCGCTGCTGTATCACTTCCCGGCGCTCGCGACCGACAACTTCCGCGCGCAGTTCGATGCGATGCCGTGGCGTGACGATGCCGCGGCGCTGCGCGCATGGCAGCGCGGCCGGACCGGCTATCCGCTCGTCGATGCGGGCCTGCGCGAGCTGTGGACCACCGGCTGGATGCACAACCGTGTGCGGATGGTCGTCGCGTCGTTCCTCGTCAAGCATCTGCTGATCGACTGGCGCGCGGGCGAAGCGTGGTTCTGGGACACGCTGGTCGACGCCGATCCCGCGAACAACGCGGCGAGCTGGCAGTGGGTGGCCGGCTGCGGCGCCGACGCCGCGCCGTATTTCCGCATCTTCAATCCGGTCGCGCAGGGCGGGAAGTTCGACCCGGACGGCGCGTACGTGCGGCGCTGGGTGCCCGAACTCGCGGGCCTCGACACCGCGTCGATCCACGCGCCGTGGGAAGCGTCGCCGCTGCAGCTCGACGCGGCCGGTGTGCGGCTCGGCGTCGACTATCCGGCACCGCTCGTCGATCACGCCGCCGCGCGCGTTCGCGCGCTCGATGCGCTGGCCGCATTGCCGAAACGTCGCTGACCGTCTGCCCGCGCGGCACGGTTCGCCGCGTCAGTTGCAGAACGCGACGTGTTCGAGCAGCGCGTACGCGATACCCGAATCGAAGTAGGCCGCGCCGCACCATGCGACGAACGCGAGCATGCCGGCCGCCAGCGCCGCGCGGATCATGCCCATGCCGCGTTGCCCGATGCCGGGCGCGCGACGCGCGCGTCGTCGATCGGCAGGTGCAGAAGCGCCGCGAGCACGCCGAGCGCGATCGAACCGATCCATAGCGGCAGGTACGAATGCGTCGCGTCGTACACGATCGCACCGAGCCAGACGCCGAAGAAGCTGCCGAGCTGGTGCCCGAAGAACACGAAGCCGAACAGCGTCGCGATGTAGCGCACGCCGAACACCTGCGAGATCACGCCGTTCGTCAGCGGCACCGTGCCGAGCCACGTGAACCCCATCACGGCCGCGAACACATAGACGCTCGCGGGCGACAGCGGCACGGCGACGAACGCGGTCATCGCGAGCGCGCGCACGAGGTACAGCACCGACAGCACGTACTTGCGCCGCAGCAGCCCGCCGAGATGCCCGCACGCATAGGTGCCGGCCACGTTGGTCAGCGCGATCAGCGCGAGCGCGACGCTTGCGTGGCGCGCCGACAGCCCGTGGTCGAGCAGGTACGCGGGCAGGTGCGTCGCGATGAACGCGAGCTGGAAGCCGCACGCGAAGAAGCCCGCGTTCAGCAGCCAGAAGCCGCGATGCGCGAACGCCTCGCGCACCGCTTCGCCGATCGACTGGTCGGGGCCGGCGGCGGCGCCGGACGCTTGCGCGGGCCGGTCGCGCAGCAGCACGGCGAGCGGTGCTAGCAGCGCCGCGACGAGCGCCAGCGCGACGAACGCGTGCCGCCAGCCGATGCCGCCGATCAGTTCCTGCGCGACGGGCACCATGCAGAACTGGCCGAGCCCGCCGATCGCGCCGGCGACGCCGAGCGCCCAGCCGCGCCGGTCGGGCGGAAACAGGCGGCTCAGCGCGCCGTAGATCGATGCGAATGCCGAGCCCGACAGTGCGATGCCGATGACGAGCCCGGCGCCGACCGTGAACATGCCGGTCGATGCCGTGTGTGCCATCGTGACGAGCCCGGCTGTATACAGCAGCATCCCGGCGACGATCACGCGCACCGAGCCGAAGCGGTCGGCGACCATCCCCGTGAACGGCTGCGCGACGCCCCAGATCAGGTTCTGCAGCGCCAGTGCGAGCCCGAACGCTTCGCGCGACCAGCTATGCTCGAGCGATACGGGCGCGAGGAACAGGCCCTGTACATGGCGGATGCCGAGCGCGGCGCCCATGATCAGGCCGCCCGCCAGCACGGGCAGCCAGCGGCGTCGGACTTCCTGCTCGATCGGGGTCATGCGTGTCTCCGGATGCAGGCGCGCGGCGAAACGGCCGCGCTCGATTCGATTAGACGATCGGGCCCGGCGTCGCTCAAGCGATCATTCGGTCAGGTTGGCATGCGTGCGGGGAATGTGACGGAGTGCGGGGTGGCGGCGGCCGGCCGTGGTCACGGTCATTCGGAAAGCCTGCGCCGGCTTACGTCGACGCCATGTCGTGCGCGCGCATCGCGGTATCGCATTCGGCCGCTTCGGCGAGCATCCAGTCGCGCACGTCGGCGACTTCGCGGCGCGGTGCCGGATCGTGCTGGAACAGCCAGTAGCCGTACGCATCCGACGGCGCCTGCGTGTGCGGCCCGAGCACCGCGAGCCGCCCGTCCGCGAGCATCGGCGAGACCAGCGCGAGCCGGCCGAGCGCAACGCCCTGGCCCGCGATCGCGGCCTGGATCACCTGGTCGTACTGGTTGAAGCGCAGCACGCCTTTGGGGCGCGCGTCGCCGAGCCCGGCCGCGTGCAGGTGCGTGCGCCACTGCAATTGCGGTTGCGGCGGTCCGTCGAATTCGAGCAGCACGTGGTCGGCGATCGCGGCCGCGCTCGTGACCGGCCGCGCGGCGAGCGCGGGATGCGCGACCGGCATGACGATCTCGTCGAACAGGCGCAGCGCGCCGGCCGGCGCACGGTCACGCGGGCAATAGCGGATGCCGAGGTCGATGCCTTCGGTACGCAAATCGAGTACCTTGTCGTTCGCGGCGACGCGCAAGTCGATCTCCGGCAGGCGCGCCTGCAGCCGCCCGAGCCGCGGCAGCAGCCACAGCGCGGTGACGCCGATGCTCGCGGTGATCGTGACGGGCTGGCGTTCGCGTGCGGCGGCGAGCGACGCGACGGTGTCCTGCAGGCTGTGCAGCGCCGCATCCGCGACGCGGAACAGCCGTTCGCCTTCCGGCGTGAACGCGATCTTCCGGTAGCCGCGCTGCAGCAACGCGACGCCGAGATGCGCTTCGAGCGCATGCACCTGGCGGCTGACCGCCGACTGCGTGACGCACAGGTCCTGCGCGGCGAGCGTGATGCTCATGCGGCGGCCGACGGCGACGAAACCGCAGACCAGGTCGAGCGACGGGAGACGGACGAGAGGCGTTGACATGCGCGTGACTCATGCGAACGGAGCAGGAAGATTGGTTGAGAACGCGGCACGCGTCAAGTTCAATGGACGCTGACCGATGGGCGCGGGCGGTGGCTCGGAGCGTGAAGTACGGGGCCGGAGCGGGCGCTGAAGCGCTGACTCTGGCCGACCGCAAAGCATGTGGCCCGAGTAAGCGCTGTAGCGCTAACTGCGATCGACGGGAGACAGGATGACGATTTCGAACGAAGGAGACGGAGCGGCGCCGGGCAGTCGCGCGGCGGGCGCGTTGCCACCCGAGCCCGTGACGCTGCGTGCGGCCGACGGCTTTGAATTGCGCGGCCATGTGTGGCGCCATCGCGGCGGCGGTGCGGCGCGGCCCGTGACGGTCGTCAATTGTGCGACGTCGGTGCGCTGCGACTATTACTTCCGTTTCGCGGCCTGGTTGTTCGCGCAGGGGCGCGACGTGCTCGTCTACGACTATCGCGGCATCGGCGGGTCGCGCCCGGCGCGGCTCGCGAAGCTGCGCGCGAACTGGCTCGACTGGGGGCAGCTCGATTGCGAGGCCGCGCTGCAATACGCACGCGACGCGTTTCCGGGCCAGCCGATCGACGTCGTCGCGCACAGCATCGGCGGCTGCGTGCTCGGGCTCGCGGCGTCGAACGTGCACGTGCGGCATGCGGTGACCGTCGGCGCGCAGTATGCGTACTGGCGCGATTACCTGCCGGCCGAACGGCGGCGCATGTGGTGGAAGTGGCATGTCGCGATGCCGGCGCTCGCGGCCGTGTTCGGCTACGTGCCCGCGAAGCGGCTCGGCTGGATGGAGGACACGCCGCGCGGCATCGCGCTGTCGTGGGCGCGTTCGCGGCCGCGTTTCGAGGACGGCTACGTCGGCGGCCTGTTCGAGGAAGGTGCCGTGAGCCGTGCGGCGCTGCCCGCGCGCTTCGCGGGGCTGTCGGCACCGATGCTCGCGATCGGCGTCGACGACGACGCGTTCGGCACGATCGGCGCGATCGAGCGGCTGGTCGGTTACTACACGGGCAGCGATGTCACGCACCTGCGGATTGCGCCGGCCGACATCGGCGTCGACGCGATCGGCCATTTCGCGTTTTTCCACAGCCGCTTCACCGACACGCTGTGGCCCGTCGCGCTGCACTGGCTGCAACACGGCGTGCTGCCGGCCGATGCGCCGGGCAGCGTGCACGCGCTGCATCCGGCGTCGCGTGCGCGGGTGACGGGTAGCGGCGTGCCGGGCGTTGCCGCGAACGGGTGAAGCGGGGCGGCCGCGCAATGAGGTGCCTACGCGGCACGTTTCCGCGCGCGGCCTTCGAATGTCGTTCATGAAGCACCCGTCGTTCGATGCGGGCGCGGCAATCCGCGCACACGCCGGTTCGTGCGCCGGCGCGATCGATTAACATCTGACGTTTCATCCCACAGCACAGGTTGCCGCGTGCCGATGTCCATTCCGTCCGATTCCGCTTCCCCGGTCGACACACCCCGTGCGTGGCGCATGCATGCGCTCGACGTGCCGGACGCCGCGTCCCGCGCCGGCGTGCGGATCGCGCGCATCGATTTCGACTGGCGCGTGCCGCTGGCGTCGCCCGCGTATGCGGCGCTCAGCGATGACGAGCGTGCACGGGCCGCACGCTTCATGCGGCACGAGGATGCGGTGCGCAGCGCCGCGACGCGCGCCGCGCTGCGCGACGTGCTCGGCGCGGCCCTCGGTGTCGCGCCGCACGCGGTCACGATCGTCGTCGACGAAGCGGGGCGGCCGTCGCCGGACCCCGCGCATGGCACGACGCTCGATTTCAACGTGTCGCACGCGGGCGATCATGCGCTGCTCGCGTGGGTGCCCGCGGGCCGTGTCGGCGTCGACATCGAATTCTGCAGCCGCACGACCGACTGGCGTGCGCTGACGAGCGAAGTCTGCGCGCCGGCCGAGGCCGCGTATCTCGACGGCCTGCCGCCCGACGCGCGCGCACGCGAATTCATGCGAGTCTGGTCCGCGAAGGAGGCGCTGCTCAAGGCGCTCGGCACCGGCATTTCCGGCGGGCTGCGCGCGTTCGCGGTCATGCCGCCGCGCGATGCGGCGACACCGGCGACGACGATCGTCGAGCCGGCCGCGCCCGCCGCCGGCGTCGCGGCGTTCGACGCGGCGTGGGTCGACGCGGCGCCCGGCTACGCGGCATGCGTCGCGTGGACGCGCGCGTGAACCGGCGTCAACGAGCGGCGTTCATTCGAGCGGCGTGTCGTTCGGCGCCGCGTAGCGCGCCCTGATCACGTCGCTCATCGGGAAGTCGAACGACAGCCCCTTTGGCGGCACCGGCTTGATGAACCACTTGTCGTATAGCGCGTCGATCTCGCCGCGTTTCATCAGTTGCACGAGCACGCCGTCGACGAGCGCCTTGAACTGCGGATCGTCCTTGCGCAGCATGAACCCGTAGGCCTCCGACGATTGCGGCGTGCCGACGATCTGCCAGTCGGCCGGCTTCGCGGCGAGCTGGCGCACGCCCGCGAGCAGCACGTCGTCCATCATGTACGCGGCCGCGCGGCCCGATTCGAGCGTGAGGCGTCCTTCGCCGTAGTCCTTCGCGCTGATGATCTGCATGGTCATCTTCTTTTCCTCGTTCATCTTGCGCAGCAGGCGTTCGGACGTCGTGCCCTGGTTCGTCACGACCGTCTTGCCGGCGAGGTCGGGGAAGTCGCGGATGCCCGAGTTCGTGCGCGTGAGCAGGCGCGTCGTCGCGACGAAGAAGGTGGTCGAGAACGCGACCTGCGCGTGGCGCGCGGCCAGGTTCGTGGTCACGCCGCATTCGAGGTCGACGGTGCCGTTCTGCACGAGCGGGATGCGGTTCTGCGACGTGACCGGGATGAAGCGCACCTGCAGGTCGGGCTTGCCGGTGCGCGCCTTCACCGCGGCGATCACGCGGTCGCACAGGTCCTGCGAGAAGCCGATTACCTTGCCGCCCGCGTCGACATAGGAGAACGGCACCGACGTTTCGCGATGGCCGATCGAGATCAGGTTGCTCTGCCGGATCTTATCGAGCGTGCCCGACAGCGGTTCGGCGGCGAGCGACGCGCCGCACGCGAGCGTGCACGCGGCGACGAGCAGGCTGCGGCTGAACTGGGCGGCGAACCGCGGCGGGATGTTCATGACGGGTCTCCTTGGCGAATGGTGATTCGTATGTTGCCAAATAAAAAATAATTGCAACATCTGTTAATAGCTGGATTCCGCCGGCCGGTCCGGTGGGCCGCGCCGGACATCAGGGAAACTCCCAAGCCGAAATCGATGAAAAACGGGTTGTCTAGACAAGTTTGGCTGGATACACTTCAATCCATTCCGAACTTGTCTAGACAGGATTGCTCACATGATTACGTTGACCCCCGGCCACCTGACCCTTCCGCAACTGCGCCGGATCGCACGCGAATCCGTGCAACTGGCGCTCGACCCGGCCAGCTTCGCGAAGATCGACGCCGGCGCGAAGGCCGTCGCCGACATCGCCGCGAAGGGCGAGCCGGCCTACGGCATCAACACGGGCTTCGGCCGTCTGGCCAGCACGCACATCCCGCACGACCAGCTCGAACTGCTGCAGAAGAACCTCGTGCTGTCGCACGCGGTCGGCGTCGGCGAGCCGATGGCGCGTTCGTCGGTGCGCCTGCTGATGGCGCTGAAGCTGTCGAGCCTCGGCCGCGGCCACTCGGGCATCCGCCGCGAAGTGATGGACGCGCTGATCAAGCTGTTCAACGCGGACGTGCTGCCGCTGATCCCGGTGAAGGGCTCGGTCGGTGCATCGGGCGACCTCGCGCCGCTCGCGCACATGTCGGCCGTGCTGCTCGGCGTCGGCGAAGTGTTCATCCGCGGCGAGCGTGCCAGCGCGCTCGACGGTCTGCGCGTCGCGGGCCTCGCGCCGCTGACGCTGCAGGCGAAAGAAGGCCTCGCGCTGCTGAACGGCACGCAGGCCTCGACGGCGCTGGCGCTCGACAACATGTTCTCGATCGAAGACCTGTATCGCACCGCGCTCGTCGCGGGCGCGCTGTCGGTCGACGCGGCAGCCGGCTCGGTGAAGCCGTTCGACGCGCGCATCCACGAACTGCGCGGCCATCAAGGCCAGATCGACGCAGCCGCGTCCTACCGCGACCTGCTCGAAGGCTCGCCGATCAACCAGTCGCACCGCGACTGCGACAAGGTGCAGGATCCGTACAGCCTGCGCTGCCAGCCGCAGGTGATGGGCGCGTGCCTGGACCAGATGCGCCATGCGGCCGACGTGCTGCTGATCGAAGCAAACGCCGTGTCGGACAACCCGCTGATCTTCCCGGACACCGGCGAAGTGCTGTCGGGCGGCAATTTCCACGCCGAGCCCGTCGCGTTCGCGGCCGACAACCTCGCGCTCGCCGCAGCGGAAATCGGTGCGCTGGCCGAACGCCGCATCGCGCTGCTGATCGACGCGACGCTGTCGGGCCTGCCCCCGTTCCTCGTGAGGGACGGCGGCGTGAACTCGGGCTTCATGATCGCGCACGTGACGGCCGCCGCGCTGGCGTCGGAAAACAAGACGCTCGCACACCCGGCGTCGGTTGACTCGCTGCCGACTTCCGCGAACCAGGAAGACCACGTGTCGATGGCGACGTTCGCCGCACGCAAGCTCGCCGACATCGCGGACAACACGAAGCACATCCTCGCGATCGAACTGCTGGCCGCCGCCCAGGGCGTCGACCTGCGCGCGCCGTATCACACGAGCCCGAAGCTGGCACCGGCGATGGAAACGATCCGCGCGCACGTCGCGCACTACGAGCTGGACCACTACTTCGCGCCGGACATCGCGGCGATCGCGAAGCTGGTCGGCGAGCGCGCGTTCGCGAAGATCAGCCCGTTCTCGTTCGCATCGGAACAGTAAGCCGATGAGCGCGCCGGTCTACCAGGAGATCAAGGATTTCATCCTGGGCCGCATCCACGCCGGCGAGTGGGAGGAGGGCGACCAGGTGCCGTCCGAGAACGAGCTGGCACGCGAGTTCAAGGTTGCGCGCATGACCGTCAACCGCGCGCTGCGCGAGTTGACGGCCGAGCAGGTGCTCACGCGCATGAAGGGCGCGGGCACCTACGTCGCGCGGCCGAAGTACGAGTCGACGCTGGTGGCGATCCGCAGCATCTCGGAGGAGGTCGGCGCGCGCGGGCATGCGTATCGCGCGAGCGTGCTCGGCCTCGAGACGATCCGCGCCGACGACGCGCTCGCCGACGAGATGCAGGTGGCCGTGCGCACGAAGCTGTTTCATTCGCAGGTGCTGCACTTCGAGAACGACGAGCCGGTGCAGCTCGAAGAACGATGGGTGAATCCGGCGGTCGCGCCGGATTACGCCGAGCAGGATTTCACGAACACGACGCCGAACCTGTACCTGATGCGCGCGGCTCCGCTGCAGCGCGTCGAGTACCGGATCGAAGCGGCGGCCCCGGCGCCGGAGCGGCGCGAGCAGCTGCGGATGGACGACGTCGAGCCGTGTCTGGTTTTACATCGGCGCACCTGGTCGCAGGGCGTCGTCGCCTCGGTGGCGAATCTGTGGCATCCCGGCAGCCGTTATCGCTTCACCGGGCATTTCTGATTCCTATTTGATATTTATTTTCCTTCGGGAGCAGTCGTCATGAACCATCCGAAACACATCGATCCCCGTCTCGATCCGACGCGCACGATCCGCGCGCCGCGCGGCAGCGAGAAGACCTGCAAGACCTGGCTGGCCGAAGCGGCGTACCGGATGATCCAGAACAACCTGGATCCGGAAGTCGCCGAGCACCCGCACGCGCTCGTCGTGTACGGCGGCATCGGCCGTGCGGCGCGCAACTGGGAATGCTACGACCAGATCCTCGCGTCGCTGAAGGATCTCGAGGAGAACGAGACGCTGCTGATTCAATCGGGCAAGCCGGTCGGCGTGTTCCGCACGCACAAGGATGCGCCGCGCGTGCTGCTCGCGAACTCGAACCTCGTGCCGCACTGGGCGACGTGGGATCACTTCCACGAGCTCGACCGCAAGGGCCTGATGATGTACGGCCAGATGACGGCCGGCAGCTGGATCTACATCGGCAGCCAGGGCATCGTGCAGGGCACCTATGAAACGTTCTTCTCGGTCGCGAACCAGCACTTCAACGGCGATCCGTCGGGCCGCTGGATCCTGACGGGCGGCCTGGGCGGGATGGGCGGCGCGCAGCCGCTCGCCGCGACGATGGCCGGCTTCTCGATGATCGCGGTCGAATGCGACGAGACGCGCATCGACTTCCGCCTGAAGACCCGCTATGTCGACAAGAAGGCGACGACGCTCGACGAGGCGCTCGGCATGATCGACGAAGCGAAGCGCACGGGCAAGCCCGTGTCGATCGGCCTGCTCGGCAACGCGGCCGACGTGTTCGCGGAACTCGTCGAGCGCGGCATCACGCCGGACTGCGTGACCGACCAGACGAGCGCGCACGATCCGATCAACGGCTACCTGCCGCAGGGCTGGACCGTCGCGCAATGGCGCGAGGCGCAGAAGGTCGATCCGCAGAGCATCGTGAAGGTCGCGAAGCAGTCGATGGCCGTTCAGGTGCGCGCGATGCTGGCGCTGCAGGACCGCGGCGCGGCGACGCTCGACTACGGCAACAACATCCGCCAGATGGCGCTGGAAATGGGCGTCGAGAACGCGTTCGACTTCCCGGGCTTCGTGCCGGCGTACATCCGCCCGCTGTTCTGCGAAGGCAAGGGCCCGTTCCGCTGGGTCGCGCTGTCGGGCGATCCGGAGGACATCTACAAGACCGACCAGAAGGTGAAGGAGCTGATCCCCGACGATCCGCACCTGCACAACTGGCTTGACATGGCTCGAGAGCGCATCGCGTTCCAGGGCCTGCCGGCACGGATCTGCTGGGTTGGCGTGAAGGATCGCTATCGCCTCGGCCAGGCGTTCAACGAGATGGTGAAGAACGGCGAACTGAAGGCGCCGATCGTGATCGGCCGCGACCACCTCGACACGGGTTCGGTCGCAAGCCCGAACCGCGAGACGGAATCGATGAAGGACGGTTCGGACGCGGTCAGCGACTGGCCGCTGCTGAACGCACTGCTGAACACGGCAGGCGGCGCATCGTGGGTGTCGCTGCACCATGGCGGCGGTGTCGGCATGGGCTTCTCGCAGCACTCGGGCGTCGTGATCGTCGCCGACGGTACGGCTGAAGCGCGCGAGCGTCTCGGTCGCGTGCTGCTGAACGATCCGGCGACGGGCGTGATGCGCCATGCGGACGCCGGCTACGAACTCGCGCAGCAGACGGCCCGCGAAGCCGGCCTGAAGCTGCCGATGCTCGGCCGCTGAGCATGACGGCGCTCGACCAGGCGCCGGCAGACGCGACGCTGGCCGCCGCGCTGATTCGTGCAGCGGATCTCGTCGCGTCGCCGTGGAAGAACGGCGGCGGCGTGACGCGCGAGATCGGCGCATTCCCGCCCGGCGCCGCGCTCGACACGTTCGCGTGGCGCGTGAGCGTCGCGGACGTCGGTGCGGCCGGGCCGTTCTCGCGTTTCGACGGGATCGACCGCACGCTGGTGCTGCTGTCCGGCGCGGGCATGACGCTTGTCGAAGCGGGCGGTGCACGCCACGTGCTCGATACGCCGCTGGCGCGCGCGGATTTCGCGGGCGAGACGGCGATCGATGCGACGCTGCACGACGGCGCGACGCGCGACTTCAACCTGATGACGCGCCGTTCGGCCGCGCGCGGCGCGCTCGACGTATGGCGCGCAGGCGCGCACCGCATCGAGCGTGCCGATACGGTGCTGCTGTTTTGCGCGGCCGGTGCGGTCGGCGTCGAAATCGACGGCACGCGCCACGCACTGGAAGAAATGGACACGCTGCGGCTCGACGGGCCGCGGCGTGCGTTTGACGTCGTCGTGAGCGGGGGCGGCGCGCTGCTTGCCGTCTCGCTCGCCGTCGGCGAACGAGGCTGAACGCATGAAACCGACTGTCTGGCATCACCTGAGGCTGTGTCCGCACGGCCATCCCGACGAGACGATCGACGACGCGGCGATCGCCGTCGACGAAACCGGCACGATTGTCTGGCTCGGCGCGTTGTCCGCGCTGCCGCACGGTCATGCGCACTGGCAGCGCGAGAATCTGCACGGCGCGTGGGTGACGCCGGGCCTCGTCGACTGCCATACGCACCTCGTATATGGCGGCACGCGCGCCGACGAATTCGCGCAGCGCCTCGCGGGCGTCAGCTACGAGGAAATCGCGCGGCAGGGCGGCGGGATCGTGTCGACGGTGCGCGCGACGCGCGCGGCCGACGAGACGACGCTGTTCGTGCAGGCCGCCGCGCGCCTGCAGCCGCTGCTCGCCGAAGGCGTGACCGCGATCGAGATCAAGTCGGGCTACGGGCTCGACCTCGCGACCGAACGCAAGATGCTGCGCGTCGCGCGCCAGCTCGGCGAGCGCTTCCCGGTCACCGTCTACACGACCTTCCTCGGCGCGCATGCGCTGCCGCCCGAATACGCGGGCCGTGCGGATGCGTACATCGACGAAGTGTGCGAACGGATGCTGCCGGCGCTGGCCGACGAGGGGCTCGTCGACGCGGTGGACGTGTTCTGCGAACGCATCGGCTTTTCGCTCGCGCAGACCGAGCGCGTGTTCGAGGCCGCGACGCGGCGCGGGCTGCCGGTGAAGCTGCATGCGGAGCAACTGTCGAACGCGGGCGGCGCGGCACTCGCCGCGCGCTACCGCGCGCTGTCCGCCGACCACCTCGAATTTCTCGACGAGGCCGGCATCGAGGCGATGAAGGCGGCCGGTACGGTCGCCGTGCTGCTGCCCGGTGCGTACTACTTCATCCGCGAAACGCAAATGCCGCCGATCGAGCTGCTGCGCAAGCACGGCGTGCCGATCGCGCTCGCGACCGATCACAACCCCGGCACGTCGCCGCTCGAGTCGCTGCTGCTGACGTTGAACATGGGCTGCACGCTGTTCCGCATGACGGTGCCTGAGGTGCTGCAGGGTGTTACGCGCCATGCGGCCGCGGCGCTCGGCCGCGCGGATCGGCACGGTGCGCTCGAGGTAGGGCGTCAGGCCGACTTCGCCGCATGGTCGGTCGGGTCGCTGTCGGAGCTTGCCTATTGGATCGGCCGGCCGCTGTGCGAGCGGGTCGTGCGCGGCGGCGCGACCGTGTTTCGCCGGATGAACGGATAGATTTGCATGGGACCGGACCAAGCGCTGAAGCGTATTTCGGTCTGGTCGACTGCAACGGGGCACGCGCCAGCGCCGATGCGCCGGCACCTGACAACCGTGGAATGGGATCGGATCGAACGCTGGAGCGTCGATTCCGGTCAATGAGGACTCGCAATGACCGACACCATGTTGTTCGCGGACCATGCCTACCTGCCCGATGGCTGGCGCCGCAACGTGCTGCTGCGCTGGGACGCAGCCGGCACGCTGACTGAAGTGATGCCCTACACCGATGCACCGGCAGGCGTCGCGCGCGCGGCCGGGCCGGTGCTGCCCGGCATGCCGAACCTGCATTCGCACGCGTTCCAGCGCGCGATGGCAGGGCTCACCGAATACCGCGCGAATCCCGCCGACAGCTTCTGGAGCTGGCGCGACCTGATGTACCGTTTCGCACTGAAGATCACGCCCGACGCGCTCGCGGCGGTCGCGCGCTGGCTGTACGTCGAGATGCTCAAGTGCGGCTACACGTCGGTGTGCGAATTCCACTACGTGCATCACGCGCAGGACGGTTCGCGCTATCCGCAGATCGCGGAACTCGGCACGCGCGTGGTCGACGCCGCGCGCTCGGCCGGCATCGGCATCACGATGCTGCCCGTGTCGTACCAGTTCGCGGGCTTCGGCAACAAGCCGCCGCGCGACGACCAGCGCCGCTTCATCAACACGCCCGAAGGCCTGCTTGAACTGCTCGACGCCATGCGTCGCGCCGCGCCCGAGCACGGCGGGCTGCGCTACGGCGTCGCGCCGCACTCGCTGCGCGCGGTGTCCGAGAACGGGCTGCGCGCGCTGCTCGACGGGCTGCCCGACGACGCACCGGTGCATATCCATATCGCCGAGCAGACGGCCGAAGTCGACGACTGCGTTCGTACATACGGGGCGCGCCCCGTGCAATGGCTGCTCGATCGCTTCGACGTCGATGCGCGCTGGTGCCTCGTGCATGCGACGCACATCGACGCGGCCGAAACCGCAGCGCTCGCGAAGCGTCGTGCGGTCGCCGGCCTGTGCCTGACGACCGAAGCCAACCTCGGCGACGGTGTGTTCCCGGCCGTCGACTATCTCGCGCAGGGCGGCGTGATCGGCGTCGGCTCGGACAGCCACGCATCGGTCGACTGGCGTGCGGAACTGCGCCTGCTCGAATATGGGCAGCGGCTCGTGCACCGCGCGCGCAACGTGCTGGCGAGCGACACGCAGGCGCATGTCGCCGATCGCCTGTTCGATGCATCGCTCGCAGGCGGCGCGCAGGCCAGCGGGCGGCGCGTCGGTGCGCTGCGCGAAGGCTGCCGCGCCGACTGGCTCGTGCTCGATCCCGATCATCCGGCGATCGCCGAACACGGCAGCGCGTCCTGGCTGTCGGGCATCGTGTTTGCCGAGCACGGCGAGACGCCCGTGCTCGACGTCTACACGGGCGGCGAGCGCGTCGTGAGCGGCCGCCGCCATCGCGACGAAGCCGTCGCGTATGCAGACTACCGCGCCGCGCTGGCGCAACTGCTGCGCTGACGCGCGGCAACCGGCGCACGCCGCCCGCGTGCGCCGGCAGACTCTAACGGTGATGCGACATGACTGAACAACCGGCTGTAATTACGCTGAAGCAGGGCACGCTGCCGCTGCTGATCTCGATTCCGCACGCAGGCACGCACATCCCCGACGACATCGCCGCGACGATGACGCCCGATGCGCGCTTCGTCGACGATTGCGACTGGCATCTCGAGCGGCTGTACGGGTTCGCGGCGGGCCTCGGCGCATCGATCCTCGTGCCGTCGCATGCACGCTACGTCGTCGACCTGAACCGTCCGCCGGACAACGAGAACCTGTATCCGGGGCAGGACACGACGGGGCTCGTGCCGGTCGATACGTTCGACAAGGCGCCGCTGTATCCGGCGAACGCGCTGCCCGGCAACGACGAGATCATGCGTCGCCGCGACCGCTACTGGTGTCCGTATCACGACGCGCTGCAGGGCGAGGTCGCGCGCCTGAAGCGCGAGCACGGCCGCGTGCTCGTGTGGGAGGCGCATTCGATCCGCTCGCACGTGCCGCGCTTCTTCGAAGGCCGCCTGCCGGACTTCAACTTCGGCACGTCGGGCGGCGCGAGCGCAGTGCCGGGCCTCGCGGAGGCACTGGCCGAGCGCGTGCTCGCACATGGCGGTTATACGGCCGTCGCGAACGGGCGCTTCAAGGGCGGCTACATCACGCGTCACTACGGCGTGCCCGACACCGGTGTCGAAGCCGTGCAGCTCGAGCTGTCGCAGATCACCTACATGGAAGAGACGCGCCCCTACGCGTACGACGAAGCGCGTGCAGCGCGGATTGTGCCGCTGCTGCAGACGCTCGTCGAAACCGCGCTCGCGTATCGCTGAGCACGGGCCGCCCGCTTGCGGCGGCGCGGCGGAGCAGCGCGCGGCAGCCCGCCGGCGCGCAGTATGTGCGCCGACGCAATGCACAACACGGCATCGATCCCGGCGATCGATGCCGTTTTTTTGTCTGATCGATATCGTCATCGGGACCTGAAAATTTGACGCAATTTTTAGGTGATATAAGCTGAATGTCAGGAAGTCGTCTCGCGCGCGCAACGGCGGCGGAGCCATCGATCATGGCCGCACCGCGCCGGAATCCGTTACGAGGCACCTTTCCGACGTGTCGCCGCGCGGCATTGCCGCATGCGCTTCATCGCGCCACGTGTCCTGCATCCGTCAAGTCAGTCGAGTACGATCGTGAAAGCCGCCAGCCCTTCGATACGCCGGACCCGAAGTCCGTCGGCGGGCGCGCCGCCTCAGGCCGGGCCGATCCGGCATGCTGATCGCGGCACGCGTGCCGCCCCTTTACGCGAGCCTCGTTTCTTCGCTGTTTCCCATCGCGGCCTGCGCCGCTACAACCTCGTGACCGCGCACGTGTTCAGCGCGGTGCAGTGCGACGGCAGCGCATCGTTGTTGCCCTAGCGTCCTTTGCCGCTTTCGTCCCGGGCTGCATCGCCTGTTGCCGCATCGTCCGCGCGGCGGGATCACGCATGTCCATGCGTCGCGTCGTGGTGCGTGCGTGCGGCGCAACCGCGGACCCTTGTCGTCCCGCGCGCGAACGAGTTGCGCGCGATCACCGGAGAAGCGCCCATGCGTGCTCGCCCGATCGTAGCCGTCACCGCCGACCGCATCCTGCGCGGTGCGCACCCGAATCACACGGCGGGCGAGAAATACCTTGCCGCGCTCGTCGACGGCGCAGGCGCGCTTGCGTTCGTGCTGCCCGCGCTCGGCGCGCGCCAGCCGGCCGATGCGATTGTCGCGGTGGTCGACGGGCTGCTGTTTACCGGTAGCTATTCGAACGTCGAGCCGCATCATTACGGCGGCACTGCGAGCGCGCCCGACACGATGCACGATCCCGCGCGCGATGCGACCGCGCTGCCGCTGATCCGCGCGGCGATCGACGTGGGCGTGCCGGTGCTCGCGATCTGCCGCGGCATGCAGGAGCTGAACGTCGCGTACGGCGGCACACTGCATCAGCGGCTGCACGCGACGACCGGCTTCGACGACCATCGCGAGCGGGCGGCCGATCCGCTCGAACGACAGTATGGTCCCGCGCACGTCGTGCAGCTCACGCCGGGCGGCCTGCTGCAGCGGGTCGCGCGCGGCGCGCACGAGGCGACGGTCAATTCGCTGCACGACCAGGGGATCGCGCGTCTCGGTGCGGGGCTCGTCGTCGAAGCGAGCGCGCCCGACGGACTGGTCGAGGCCGTCAGCGTGCGCGGCGCGCGCGCGTTCGCGCTCGGCGTGCAGTGGCATCCCGAATGGCGTTTCGCGGAACAGCCGCTGTCGCGCGACATCTTCGCGGCATTCGGCGCGGCGTGCCGCGCGCGCATGACGCATCGCATTCATGCGGCCGGCAGCGCGACGCCGTCGCCGGCCGCATCCGACGTCGACTGAAAGAGGCCGATCATGCAACCCGAACTGAGCGAATTCCTGCGACAACACCGCATCACCGAGGTCGAGGCGATCATTCCCGACATGGCTGGCATCGCGCGCGGCAAGATCATCCCGCGCAACAAATTCGAATCCGGCGAATCGATGCGGCTGCCGCAGGCCGTGATGGTGCAGACCGTCACCGGCGACTATCCGGAGGACGGCTCGCTGACCGGCGTGACCGACCCCGACATGGTGTGCGTGCCCGATCCGTCGACGATCTGCCTGATTCCGTGGGCTGTCGATCCGACCGCGCAGGTGATCCACGACTGCGTGCATTTCGACGGCTCGCCCGTCGAGATCTCGCCGCGCTACGTGCTGCGCCGCGTGCTCGAGCTGTACAACGCGAAGGGCTGGAAGCCCGTGGTCGCACCGGAACTCGAGTTCTATCTGGTCGACATGAACGCCGATCCCGACCTGCCGCTGCGTCCGCCCGTCGGCCGCACGGGGCGTGCGGAGACCGGCCGTCAGTCGTATTCGATCGAGGCCGTCAACGAGTTCGATCCGCTGTTCGAGGACATCTACGAGTACTGCGAGATGCAGGGCCTCGATATCGAGACGCTGATCCACGAAGTCGGCGCCGCGCAGATGGAGATCAACTTCGTGCATGGTGACGCGCTGCCGCTGGCCGACCAGGTGTTCCTGTTCAAGCGCACGGTGCGCGAGGCCGCGCTGCGGCACAACATGTACGCGACGTTCATGGCCAAGCCGATGGAGGGCGAGCCCGGTTCCGCGATGCACATCCACCAGAGCCTTGCGGACGCGCGCACGGGGCGCAACCTGTTTGCCGACGAAGACGGCGCCGTGTCGCCGCTGTTCCACAGCTATCTCGCGGGTCTGCAGAAATACACGCCGGCGCTGATGCCGATCTTCGCGCCGTACATCAACTCGTATCGCCGCCTGTCGCGCTTCATGGCCGCGCCGATCAACGTGCAGTGGGGTTACGACAACCGCACGGTCGGCTTCCGCATCCCGCAGTCGAGCCCGGTGGCGCGACGCATCGAGAACCGGATTCCGGGCGTCGACTGCAACCCGTACCTTGCGTTCGCGGCGACGCTCGCCGCCGGTTATCTCGGCATGACGCAGCAGCTCGCGCCGACCGAGCCGATCGCATCGGACGGCTACGACCTGCCGTACCAGCTGCCGCGCAATCTCGAGGAGGGCATCTCGTTGATGGCCGCGTGCGAGCCGCTCGCCGGCATCCTCGGCGACAAGTTCGTGAAGGCCTATCTGGCGTTGAAGGAAACCGAATACGAAGCGTTCTTCCGCGTGATCAGCTCGTGGGAGCGCCGGCATCTGCTGCTGCACGTATGAGCGTGCGGCACTGCTTTACGGAGGGAACATGACCGACCGAAACGAAGCCGTTTCACCGCGACCGGCCGCGCACACGACCGCCGAATACCGCGCGCTCGACGCCGCGCACCATATCCACCCGTTCTCGGACATGGGCGCGCTGAACCGCGCGGGCAGCCGCGTGATCGTGAAGGCCGACGGCGTCTACCTGTGGGACTCGGACGGCAACAAGATCATCGACGGGATGGCCGGCCTCTGGTGCGTGAACGTCGGCTACGGCCGCAAGGAACTCGCCGATGCCGCGTATCGCCAGCTGCAGGAACTGCCGTTCTACAACACGTTCTTCAAGACGACGCACCCGCCGGTGATCGAACTGTCGGCAATGCTCGCGGAAGTAACGCCCGCCGGCTTCAACCACTTCTTCTATTGCAACAGCGGCTCGGAAGGCAACGACACCGTGCTGCGCCTCGTGCACCAATACTGGCGCGTGCAGGGCAAGCCGCAGAAGAAATACGTGATCTCGCGCAAGAACGGCTACCACGGCTCGACGATCGCGGGCGGCACACTCGGCGGGATGGGCTACATGCACGAGCAGATGCCGTCGAAGGTCGAGCACATCGTGCATATCGATCAGCCATATTTCTTCGGCGAAGCGCAGCCGGGCGAAACGCCCGAAGCGTTCGGCCTCGCGCGTGCGCAGCAGCTCGAAGCGAAGATTCTCGAACTCGGCGCGGAGAACGTCGCGGCGTTCATCGGCGAGCCGTTCCAGGGCGCGGGCGGCGTGATCTTCCCGCCGTCGACGTACTGGCCGGAAATCCAGCGGATCTGCCGCAAGTACGACATCCTGCTGGTCGCCGACGAAGTGATCGGCGGCTTCGGCCGCACCGGCGAATGGTTCGCACACCAGCACTTCGGCTTCGAGCCGGACCTGATCACGATGGCGAAGGGCCTCACGTCGGGTTATGTGCCGATGGGCGCGGTCGGGATCCACGAGCGGGTTGCACGCCCGATCATCGACAACGGCGAATTCAATCACGGCTTCACGTACTCGGGCCACCCGGTCGCCGCGGCCGTCGCGGTCGCGAACCTGAAGCTGCTGCGCGATGAAGGGATCGTCGAGCGCGTGAAGAGCGACATCGGGCCGTATTTCCAGCGCCGGCTGCGCGACGCGCTGGGCGACCATCCGATCGTCGGGGAGATTGCGGGAACGGGGCTGGTCGCGGGCGTTCAGCTTGCGCGCGACCGCGGCCGGCGTGAGCGATTCGGCGCGGACGTCGATATCGGCACGATCTGCCGCGACTTCTGCTTCAACGGCAACCTGATCATGCGCGCGACGGGCGACCGGATGCTGCTGTCGCCGCCGCTCGTGATCCGCGACGCGGAGGTCGACGAGATCGTCGACAAGGCGACGCGCGCGTTCGACGCGACAGCGGAGCGGGTGGCGCGCGCGCGGTAAGCCGGCGCCATATGGATGCGGTGCCGCGTCGGCACCGCTGGCCGGATACACGCGATTCGACAAGCGCGACGAATCCGGCAAAAGGTGATGCCGTACAAGCACGACACCAAAACGAAAAGGGCCTGCGTCGTGAGACGCAGGCCCTTGAATTCTTTGGTGGGCGGTACTGGGATCGAACCAGTGACCCCTGCCGTGTGAAGGCAGTGCTCTACCGCTGAGCTAACCGCCCAAAGAAGCTGAAATTATGTCAGAGCTTTTGGGGTTCGTAAAGCCCTTTCTGCAAATTTTTTTCAGGCCCGCGCAACGATCGGTCAGCCGGCCGTCGACGGCTCGACGAGATCGAGGATCGAACCGTCGCGCTTGAGCGTCGCGAGCACGATGCTCGAATTGATCGAGCATCACGCCCGCCGCGCGGTGCAGCCGGTTGATCACGAAGTCCGAGTAGTGATCGAGGTCGCGCGCGCGAACCGTCAGCACGTAGTTCGATCCGCCCGTCACGATCTGCGCCGCGATGACTTCCGGCCACTGCTGGATCGCCTCGACGAACCGGTCGTGCCACTCGGGCACTCCGGCCGCATCGACACCGCTCGGCCTGCCGGCGCCCGCGTTCCGGATGCGCGGTTTTCCGCTGCTGACGCTGCTCGGCGGGGGCCCGATGCTCGCGGTGATGGTGACGACCTACTGCACGGCCGAATTCCACATGACACTGATCTTCGGCATTCCGTTCCTGGTTGCGTTGCCGGTCGTGTACGCGGTGTGGTAGCGGCGCGCGCGGCCAGTGCTGCGGCCCGAAGCGAAGTAGCGGCGGCGTCCCGCTCAACCCGCGAGCGCGGGTAGCGCGTCGATCGATGCGAGCACGTAGTCGGCGAAGCGCAGCGCCACCGGTTCGGCGGTGCCGCTGCGCTTCAGCGCGAGCGTGTGCGATTCGAGCGACGCGTCCTTCAGCGGCCGGAATGCGAGCCGGTCGCTTTTCACCTGCTGCAGCACGCGCGGCACCAGCGCGATGCCCATCCCGAACTCGATCATCGACAGGATCGTCTGCCACAGCCGCGCCTCGTGGCGGATCAGCGGGCTGAATCCGGCGTTCACGCACTGCGCGATGATCAGGTCGTGATAATGCGGCGCGGCGTCGCGCGGGAACAGGATGAACGGTTCCGCCGCGAGCGCGGCGAGCGCGACCTGCCTGCGGCGCGCAAGCGGATGCGCGGCCGGCAGGCAGCATACGAACGGCTCCGCATAGACGGGCGCCGATTCGACCTCGGGCGGGAAGTGACCCCAGTGCGCATAACCGAGATCGATCTGGCCGCGCTGGATCGCCTGCACTTGCGCGTGCGTGTTCATCTCGCTCAGCACGACCTCGACGCCCGGGTAGTCGGCTTCGAAGCGCCGCACCGCATCGGGCAGCCCGCGATACAGCATCGAATGGACGAAGCCGATCCGCAGCCGGCCCGCGAGGCCCGACGCGGAGCGCACCGTCAGGCGCTCGGCCTCGGCCGCCTGCAGCAGCAGCCGGCGCGCTTCGCCGAGCAGCACCTCGCCCGCGTTGGTCAGCGCGACGGTCTTGTTGGTGCGCGAGAAAAGCTGCACGCCGAGCGCTTCCTCGAACTTGCGGATGTCGAAACTCAGTGCCGGCTGCGAGATGAACAGGCGCTTCGCCGCGCGCCCGAAATGCAGTTCCTCGGCGACTGCCACGAAGTAGCGCAACTGCCTCAGTTCCATGGTGTCTCCTCCCGGCGTCGGCATCGATAAGCGATATCTATCGTACCGGATAAATCCTGTATTGGACGCTTATCGATCGCGCGCCTACGCTCTGCGGAAGCCTTTGCACAGGATCGGCCGGGCGCCGCGGCGCCAGCCACGGCCGATGAGCCGGCAACCCAGGAGACGCACGCATGAACGACACCGCCCGCACGCCGGATACCGGCGCATCCAACATCCCCGACAGCCGGGGCATCGATTTCTTCGCCGCCGATCCCGATCTCGGCGCGTTGCTGAAGCTGCATCTCGGCGACGCGCTTTATGCCGAACTCGAACCGCAGCTCCGTGCGCTCGGCGCGCGCGTGTCGGGCGAACTCGACGAATGGGCGTCGCGCGCGGACAAGCACCCGCCCGTGCTCGAGCACCGCAACCGGCGCGGCGAGGCCGTGCAGCGGATCGACAAGGATCCCGCGTATGTCGCGCTCGAACGCGTCGCGTATTCGGAGCTCGGGCTCGCGTCGCTGAGCCACCGGTCCGAATCCGTGCCGCCGCTCGTCAAGTACGCGCTGACGTTCCTGTTCGTGCAGGCGGAATTCGGGCTGTGCTGCCCGGTCAGCATGACCGATTCGCTGACGCGCACGCTGCGCCGCTTCGGCGATCCGGCGCTCGTCGCGCGTTACCTGCCGATGCTCGCGTCGCGCGACTTCGACACGCTGTACCAGGGCGCGATGTTCATGACCGAGCAGGCGGCCGGCTCCGACGTCGGCCGCATCGCGACGCGCGCGTCGCGCGAGACCGACGCGCACGGCGAGACCGTCTGGCGCCTGACGGGCGACAAGTGGTTCTGCTCGAACGCGGATGCCGATCTCGCGATGGTGCTCGCGCGGCCCGACGGCGCACCGGACGGCATCAAGGGTCTCGCGCTGTTCCTGCTGCCGAAGACGCTGCCGGACGGCACGCGCAACCGTTACCGGATCGTGCGCTTGAAGGACAAGCTCGGCAGCCGGTCGATGGCGAGCGGCGAGATCGCGCTCGAAGGCGCGCAGGCCTACCTGATCGGCGAGATCGGCCGCGGTTTCCACCAGATGGCCGACATGATCAACATGTCGCGATTGTCGAACGGCGTGCGCGCGGCCGGGCTGATGCGGCGCGCGCTGAACGAGGCGCTGCACGTTGCCGCGCATCGCGAAGCGTTCGGTCGCAAGCTGATCGAGATGCCGCTGATGCAGCGCCAGTTGATGAAGATGCTGCTGCCGGCCGAGGCCGCGCGCGCAATGTTCATGCAGATCGCGCTGCTGCTGCCGCAGGCCGATGCGGGCGACGAGCAGGCCGCGCGCTGCGTGCGGATCCTGACGCCGCTGATCAAGTTCCGTGCGTGCCGCGATGCGCGCCGCGTGGCGGGCGATGCGATGGAAGTGCGCGGCGGCACCGGCTACATCGAGGAATGGAGCGACGCGCGGATCGTGCGCGATGCGCACCTCGGCTCGATCTGGGAGGGCACGAGCAACATCGTCGCGCTCGACGTCGCGCGGGCCGCGCAGCGCGAGCACGCGCTCGACGCGCTGCGCGCGCTCCTCGGCGACCGGCTCGGCGCGGCGCCGCTGCCGGACGCGAGCCGCGAGGCGCTGCGGCGCGTTCTCGCGCGCGCATGCGATGCGCTCGCGCGGGTCGCGGCCGAAGGCGACGATTCGCGCGTGCGGCAGGCCGCATCCGCGCTGTACTACACGAGCGCGGCCGTGCTGATGGCCTGCGAGGGCGTGCGGCTCGCGCCGGATTTCCGGCGCCTCGCGCTCGCGCACCTGGTCGTGCGCCACAAGTTGCTGCCGGTCGATCCGTTCGCGCCGGCGTCGCGCGACGACGAATCGGCCGCATTCGACGCGCTGCTGCGCGGCACGCCGATCGCGCTCGACACGGCGCTCGACCTGCTGCCGGAGGTCGAACGATGAACGCGACGCGAGGCGCACTGGACGGCCTGAAGGTCGTCGACCTGAGCCGCGTGCTCGGCGGCCCGTACTGCACGCAGGCGCTGGCCGACCACGGCGCGACGGTGGTCAAGATCGAGCCGCCGGCCGGCGACGAGACGCGCGGCTGGGGGCCGCCATTCCTCGGCGATACCGCGTGGTATTTCATGGGCGTCAACCGCAACAAGGAAGGGCTCGCGCTCGACCTGTCGCGCGACGAAGGACGCGCGATCCTGTGGCGCCTGCTCGAAGACGCCGACGTGCTCGTCGAGAACTTCAAGCCCGGCACGCTCGCGCGCTGGGGGATGGACTATGCGCGCGACCTGCAGCCGCGCTTTCCGCGCTTGATCCATTGCGCGGTGACAGGCTTCGGCGCGGACGGTCCGCTCGGCGGGCTGCCCGGCTACGACGCGGTGATCCAGGCGATGGCGGGGCTGATGAGCGTCAACGGCGAGCGCGACGGCGACGCGACGCGCATAGGCTTGCCGATCGTCGACATGGTCACGGGGCTCAACGCGCTCGCGGGCATCCTGCTGGCGCTCGCGGAGCGCGAGAAGAGCGGGCGCGGGCAGTCGATCGACATCGCGCTGTACGACTGCGGCGTGTCGCTGCTGCATCCGCACCTGCCGAACTTCTTCGGCTCGGGGCGCGTGCCGGCGCGCAGCGGCAACGCGCATCCGAACATCGCGCCGTACGACAGCTATCGCACGGCGACCGTGCCGATCTTTCTCGCGGTCGGCAACGACCGGCAGTTCGCGCGGCTCGTCGCGCATCTCGGCGCGCCGGCACTCGCGGGCGATCCGCGCTTCGTCGACAACCGCAGCCGCTGCGCGCACCGGCCCGAGCTGAAGGCCGAACTGGAAGCGCGGCTCGCCGCGCACGCGTGCGAGCCGCTCGCGCGCGACCTGATGGCGGCCGGCGTGCCGTGCGGGCCGGTGCGAACGGTGGCCGACGTCGCGCACGATCCGCATGCGCTGCACCGGAACCTGTTCGTCGAGATCGGCGCGTATCGCGGCACCGCGTCGCCGATGAAGCTGTCGCGCACGCCGGCCACCTATCGAACGCCGCCGCCCGCGCTCGGCCGCGACACGCGCGCGGTGCTCGATCGGCTCGGCGTCGATCGCGCGCTGCAGCAGCAACTGCTCGAGGCCGGCGTGCTGAAAACGGCACCCGGCCAGGCGCCCGACTAGGCGCCGCCGACCGACACAACGCCGCCGGCCGGCGGCGCAATGCCGGCCACCCGGGAAAGGCGCGCGGCAGTCGCGCCCCCGAACACAAACCTGGAGACATCGATGAGCCGTCCGCAATCCCAGCCCGCCGTTCAGCCGCGGCCCGGCCGCGCCGCCTTCGCGGCGTTCGTCGGCACCACGATCGAGTGGTACGACTTCTACATCTACGGCACGGCCGCGGCGCTCGTGTTCGGCAAGGTGTTCTTTTCGAGCACGATGGACCCCGGCGTCGCGACGCTCCTCGCGTTCGTCACGTTCTGGGCCGGCTTCGCCGCGCGGCCGCTCGGCGGGATCGTGTTCGGGCATCTCGGCGATCGCGTCGGCCGCAAGACCGCGCTCGTGATCACGCTGGTGATGATGGGCCTCGCGACGACCGGCATCGGCCTGCTGCCCGGCTATGCGCAGGTCGGCGTATGGGCACCGGCCGGCCTCGTCGTGCTGCGCGTGCTGCAGGGCATCGCGGTCGGCGGCGAGTGGGGCGGCGCGGTGCTGATCGCGAGCGAGAACGCGCCGAAGCACCGCAGCATCCTGTACGCGGCGTTCGCGCAGCAGGGTTCGCCCACCGGCAACCTGCTCGCGACGGCCGCGTTCTTCGCGCTGAGCGCGCTGCCGACGCCGTCCTTCCTGATGTGGGGCTGGCGCATTCCGTTCCTGCTGTCGGCGGTGCTCGTGATCATCGGCATGGTGATCCGGCTGAAGCTCGAGGAATCGGCCGACATGCAGCGCGTGCTCGCGCGCAAGCGCACGGTGAAGCTGCCGCTGCGCGACGTCGTGCGCGATCACTGGGTGGTCGTGCTGCTCGCGGCCGGCACGCTGCCGGTGATCAACGTCACGTATTTCCGCAGCACGTTCGCGCTGTCGTGGGCGACGAAGGAGCTCGGCTACGCGCAGGGCACGTTCCTCGGCATCCTGTCGATTTCGCTCGTCGTGCAGTTCCTGATGCAGCCGGTCGGCGCGTGGTTCGTGTCGAAGATCGACATGCGTCGTGCGATGTGCTGGATCCTGATTCCGGAAATCGTGCTGATGCCCGTGATGTTCCATGCGCTCGCGACACGCTCGTACTGGGTGGCGGTCGCGGGCATGTGCATCTCGACGATTCCGTCCGCGATGTTCTACGGCGCGGTCGGCGGCGTGCTCGCGCGCGTGTTTCCGGCGAACATCCGCTACACGGGCCTGTCGCTCGCGTATCAACTGAGCGCGCTCGTCGTCGGCGGCGGCACGCCCGTGCTCGCGCAGGCGATTCTCAACGCGACGGGCAGCATCGTCGGCGTCGCGGTCGCGTCGGGTCTTTACGCGCTCGTGTCGCTCGCCTGCATGCTGGCGCTGCTGAACCGCACCGGGTATCGCGCGGACGAGCTGTCGACCGCCGAGCGCAGCGATGCGGCCGAATGGGGTACCGAAGGCGGAAGCGCCGAAAGCGCGAGCGGCGGGCCGCAGCAGCCGGGAGATGGCGGCGCGCTGAAACCGGCCGGTTGAGTCGCGTCGATCGCGTAACCCCAAAAGGAAAACGGCACCGTGCGATACACAGTGCCGTCTTTTTTTCGGATCAGGCGGCCGGCAGGCTGCCGATTCCGCGTGTCACGTCATCAGCCTTCCGTCGGCGGCACGTAGCCGGACGCCTGGTCCGCGCCGTCGCCGAAGAAGTACTTCTCGGTCTGCTTCATCAGGTACTGGCGTGCCCGCGGGTCGGCCATGTTCAGGCGGTTTTCGTTGATCAGCATCGTCTGCTGCTTGAGCCAGCCCTGCCAGGCTTCCTTCGAGACGCTTTCATAGATGCGCTTGCCGAGTTCGCCCGGCAGCGGCGGGAAATCGAGACCTTCGGCTTCCTTGCCGAGCTTCGCGCATTGAATCATACGGGCCATCGTGTACTTCTCCTGTAATCGGACTGGGGGAGGGCGGGCGTCTTGCGCCGCTCAGAGCTGTTTCATCAGCACGAGCGACTTGCGCTGCCAGTTATAGAGTTTGCGGCGGTCTTCCGGCAGGTCGTCGACGCTGACCTTGACGAAGCCGCGCTTGAGAAACCAGTGCTCGGTGCGCGTCGTGAGCACGAAGATGTGCGTGAGGCCGCGCGCGCGCGCGCGCTGCTCAATGCGCTTGAGCAGGCGTTCGCCGTCGCCCGAGCCCTGCGCTTCCGGTGCGACCGTCAGGCACGCCATCTCGCCGATCTTCTCCTGCTGATACGGATACAGCGCCGCGCAGCCGAACAGCACGCCATCGTGCTCGATCACCGAGAAGTGGTCGATGTCGCGTTCGATCTGGTGACGGCCGCGCCGCACCAGCGTGCCGTCCGTCTCGAGCGGCTCGATCAGCGACAGGATGCCGCCGACGTCGTCCGGTGTCGCTTCGCGCAGGCTTTCGAGGTTCTCGTACGAGATCATCGTGCCGACGCCGTCGTGCAGGAACAGTTCGAGCAGCATGCTGCCGTCGAGCGATTGCGGAATCAGGTGCGCACGCGTCACGCCGCCGCGGCATGCGCGGATCGAGTGCTTCAGGAAGAACGCGTCGTCGCCCTGGATGTTGCCGGAATCGAGCAGCTCCGCCGCCGCGTCGAGCGACATTTCGCGGATCAGCCCGCCTTCGTCGTCGACGATGCCGGGGCCGTCGGTCAGGAACACGATCTTGTCGGCGCGCAGCGCGATCGCGGCAGCCGACGCGACGTCTTCCATCGATAGGTTGAACGCCTCGCCGGTCGGCGAGAAACCGAGCGGCGACAGCAGCACGAGCTTGCGGCTCGCGAGCGAATGGCGGATCGATTCGGCGTCGATCTTGCGCACGATGCCCGTATGCGCGAAATCGACCCCGTCGAGAATCCCCACCGGCCGCGCGGTCACGAAGTTGCCCGACACGACGCTGATGTGCGCATGCGCCATCGGCGAGTTCGGCAGACCCTGGCTGATCGCGGCCTCGATGTCGAGACGCACTTCGCCGGCCGCTTCCTTCGCGGATTCGAGCGCGCGCGCATCGGTGATGCGCAGGCCGTGCGAAAACTCGGATTCGACACCGTGCAGGCTCAGCTGCTCCTCGACCTGCGGGCGCGAGCCGTGCACGAGCACGATCTGGATGCCCATCGCCTGCAGCAGCGCGATGTCGGACACGAGCGCGTTCAGCAGCCCCTGCTGCACCACCTCGCCGCCGAACCCCACGACGAACGTGCTGTTGCGGAACTTGTGGATATAGGGCGCGACGGAGCGCATCCAGTCGACGAACTGCGCGTGGCTGGCGGCCGAATCGTCGGCGGCCGGCGGCGTCGCGGCGCCGGTCTGGGCGGGAGGGAGGTCGGTTTGGGAATTCATGGGCGGGATTATAATGCGCCCCCATGTCGAATGTACCTAAAAGTCCCGCGCCGACGCGGGCCAAAGCGCCGTCGGCCCGGCACCCGGATGGTGCGGCCGATGCGCGCGAGCAGCAGGGCCGGCCGCCGCGCCAGCAGCAGGAAAAGCAGGCAGGCCAACCGTCGCGCGGGCCGCGCGGCGACGAACGCCGCGGCGATGCGCGCCAGCCGGC
>NZ_JBFPFS010000039.1:0-74521 GCF_047978125.1 Burkholderia sp. LFS061
CCGCGGCGCCGATGGCCGCGAGCCTGCCGCCGATCCGGCGCCCGCACCGGCCGCGCCGGCCCGCCAGCGATGCGCAGCCGCTCGTCGCCACGCCGCGGGACGACAACCACCGTGCGACGGCCCCCGCGAAAGCGGCGGACGCCGGCACCGCTCATTAACGGAGAAAGGCATGCAATTCGACAAGCGCGCCTGGCTCGACAAGATCAAGCAGATGTTCGCGGGCTTCGACCGCCCGCTCGCCCTCATCGTGTTCCTGCTGCTGTGCGTCGGCATCGTCACGCTGTACAGCGCGGCGATCGACATGCCGGGCCGCGTCGAGGACCAGTTGCGCAACATCCTGCTGACGTTCGTGCTGATGTGGGTGATCGCCAACATCCCGCCGACCACGCTGATGCGCTTCGCGGTCCCGCTCTATACGTTCGGGGTCGCGCTGCTGATCGCGGTCGCGCTGTTCGGGATGACGAAGAAGGGCGCGAAGCGCTGGCTGAACGTCGGCGTCGTGATCCAGCCGTCCGAGATCCTCAAGATCGCGACGCCGCTGATGCTCGCGTGGTACTACCAGCGCCGCGAAGGCGGGCTGCGCTGGTACGACTTCCTCGCCGCGTTCGGGATCCTGATGGTGCCGGTCGGACTGATCGCGAAGCAGCCCGACCTCGGCACGGGCCTGCTCGTGTTCGCGGCCGGCTTCTTCGTGATCTACCTCGCCGGCCTGTCGTTCAAGCTGATCGTGCCGGTGCTCGTCGCGGGCGTGATCGCGGTCGGGTCGATCGCCGTGTTCGAGGAGCGCATCTGCCAGCCCGAAGTGCAGTGGCCGCTGATGCACGACTACCAGAAGCACCGCGTGTGCACGCTGCTCGACCCGACCTCCGACCCGCTCGGCAAGGGCTTCCACACGATCCAGGCCGTGATCGCGATCGGCTCGGGCGGCGTGCTCGGCAAGGGCTACCTGAAAGGCACGCAGGCGCACCTCGAATTCATTCCGGAGAAGCACACCGACTTCATCTTCGCGGTGTTCTCGGAGGAATGGGGGCTGGTCGGCGGGATCGTGCTGCTGACGCTGTACATGGCGCTGATCGCGCGCGGGCTCTATATCGCCGCGCAGGGCGCGACGCTGTTCGGCCGCCTGCTCGCGGGCTCGCTCACGCTCGCGTTCTTCGTCTATGCGTTCGTCAACATCGGGATGGTGAGCGGCGTGCTGCCGGTCGTCGGCGTGCCGTTGCCGTTCATGAGCTACGGCGGCACCGCGCTCGCGACGCTCGGCATCGCGATCGGGATGATCATGAGCGTCGGGCGACAGCGGCGGCTGATGAAGAGCTGACCGCGCGGCAAAGAAGAACGGCGCCCCGGCGCCGTTTTTTTATCGTGCGTTTCGAACGCGGCAACGCGGCGCGTCGCCCGCTCACTGCGGTGCCGCGCGCGGGCTCCCCGGCTCAGCACCGACGCCCGACGCCGGCCCCTGCGCCTTCAGCCGCGCGCTCAGCTCCTTGAATTTCAATCCGGCCGTCTCGTCGCCCTGCGCGGCCGCCGCCGCGTAATAGGCCCGCGCGATGTTCAGGTTCTGCGCCACGCCGTCGCCGCCGCGCTCGTAGAACGACGCGGTCACGTACTGCGCGGTCGGCTCGCCCGCATCGGCGGCCTGCTTGTACCATGCGAACGCCTGCCGGTTGTCGCGCGGCGTGCCGCGCCCGTCGAGGAACTGGTTCGCGAGCGACAGCTCGGCCTGCACGTGCCCCTGCTTCGCCGCCCGCAGGAACCAGCGATGCGCTTCGGCCGGATTGCGCGCGACGAACTCGCCGTCGTCGAACATCCGGCCGTACACGTACTGCGCATGCGACATGTTCGCGTCGGCCGCGCGCTTCAGCCAGCGCAACCCTTCGTCGACGCTCGCCGTCACGCCTTCGCCCGTCAGCAGCATCATCGCGTAGTTGAACTGCGCGAGACGGTCGCCGCGCTCGGCCGCGTCGTGGAACTGCACCAGCGCCGCGCGATAGTCGCCGGCGTTGTAGTCGGCGACCGCCGATTGCGTCTCGCGCGACGGATCGGGCTTCGCTTGCGGCGCGCCCTGCGCGGCCGCCGCGACACAGACGGCCCATAGGCCGAGCATCGCGCCGAGCCGCCCGCGCGCACCGGCCGCACCCTGCGCGCGCCCGCAAGACGCGCCGTCGCCGACGTTCATGACCGTACCTCCTGCAGCGCTTGCCGCGTCGCACGCAGCAGCCAGCTCACGTCGGCCGACAGCGTGATCATCCGGTAGCCGGCGTCGCGGTACTGCCGCGCGCCCGCCGCGTCGCCCGCGAAGATGCCGACCGCGACGCCGGCCTGCTTGCCGGCCGCGAGCACGCGCGCCATCGCGGTTTCGACGTCCGGGTGGCGGATGTCGCCGAGATGCCCGAGGCTCGCCGCGAGATCAGCCGGGCCGATGAACAGGCAGTCGACACCGGGCGTCGCCGCGATCCGCTCGACTTCGTCGACGCCGCGCGCCGATTCGATCTGCACGATCACCGCGACCTGCGCGTTCGCCGTCTGCACGTAATCGCGGCGCATGCCGAACGCCGCCGCGCGCACCATGCCCGCGACGCCGCGCAGCCCGTCAGGCGATTCCGGCGACGGGAAGCGCGTGAGCCGCACCGCGTGCGCGGCGTCGTCGGGCGTCTCGATGCACGGAAACATCAGCGTGCGCGCGCCGGCGTCGAGCGCGCGCTTCACGAGCCACGGCTCGCGCGCCGGCACGCGCACGACGGGTTCGCT
Organism: Burkholderia sp. LFS061; assembly: GCF_047978125.1. Lineage (NCBI taxonomy): Bacteria > Pseudomonadati > Pseudomonadota > Betaproteobacteria > Burkholderiales > Burkholderiaceae > Burkholderia > Burkholderia sp. LFS061. The sequence goes on from NZ_JBFPFS010000039.1 coordinate 2,749, forward strand.
CGGCAGGTGCGCGGCGGCGATCGCGCGCAACTGCGACACGACGTCGCGGCTGTCGTTCGGCGCGTGCTCCATGTCGATGCAGAGCCAGTCGTAGCCGGCGTGCGCGAGCGCTTCCGCGACCGAGTCGCTGCCGAGCGACAGCCACAGGCCATACAGCGGCTCGTCGCCGTCTCGCAGGCGTTGTTTGAGGGAATTGGTGAGCGTGCTCATCGATACGGCCTCCTGGACGGAACGGCAATCGAACGGGACAAGCATCAGGCGAAGCGGGGCGCAACACGCCGGGCAGCACAGCGCGGCGGCGCCAGACCGCGCCCTTCAACGTCAGTCGGCCGTGGGTGGCCGATCTGACAGCGCGGGCCGCGCGACCGCGCAAGGGTGCGTTTTACGGTGCCACGCAACGATCATAGCGCGGCGTTGCGCGGAATGTGGGAACGGACGGGGAGCAGCGCCGGCGCGGGACAGGGCCGAAGGGCACGGTGACGGGCAGCCCGCGCCGGCCGGCGGGGCTGCCGGGAAGGCAGGATCAGCGGCCGGGCTGGCGCTCGACGTCGGCCCAGCAGTTCGGGGTTTCGTACAGGCGCACGCGCTCGAGGCGCAGGTTCACGCCGTAGTGCGCGTCGTACACGTTCGCGAGGAGGTCGAACGCGATCGCGGCGAGGTTCTCGACGGTCGGGATCCGGTCGATCACGACGGTCTTGTGGTCGGCCATCTGTTCGAGGAACGAGCGCACGACGTCGTCGCGCGCATAGACCAGGAATGCATGGTCCCACTTGCTGACGAGGTGCTCCATCGCGAGCGCCTTCACGTCGGCGAAATCCATCACCATGCCGCGGTCGGGAGCGCCCTCGGTATCGACGAGATCGCCGCGCAACGTGATTTCGAGCACGTAGCGATGGCCGTGCAGGTTCCTGCACTGGCTGCGGTGATCGGGAATGCGGTGGCCCGCGTCGAATTCGAGTTTTCGGGTAATCAGCACGATGTCAAAGGCCGTGGCTCAGGGAATGTTCAGATATTTGTGGGTCTGCATCGACAGGCGCCACTGCGGATGACGCTTGCACCAGTCGATCGCGAGCTTCGTATTGAGGTCGCGCGACGGGCCGTCCATCGGCTGGACGAGGAAATACTCGAAGTCGAGCTTCGCATAATCGGCCAGTCGCTGGTTGTCCTGCGGGATCACGACCTTCAGTTCGTTGCCCTTCGTGACGACGAGCGGCGCGTCGGCCTTCGGGCTCACGCAGATCCAGTCGATCGATTCGAGCACCGGTAGCGAGCCGTTGGTCTCGATCGCGATCTCGAAGCCGGCCGCGTGCAGCGCGTCGACGAGCGGCTGGTCGAGCTGCAGCATCGGCTCGCCGCCCGTGCAGACGACGAAGCGGTGCGCTTCGCCGTCCGGCCACAGGCCGGCGATCGTCGCGACGAGCGCTTCGGCGTCCTTGAACTTGCCGCCGTTCTCGCCGTCGGTGCCGACGAAGTCCGTATCGCAGAAGCGGCACACGGCCTCTTCGCGATCCTCTTCGCGGCCCGACCACAGGTTGCAGCCGGCGAACCGGCAGAACACGGCCGGCCGGCCCGCGTTCGCGCCCTCGCCCTGCAACGTGTAGAAAATTTCCTTGACCGCGTAAGTCATCGTCCGTCGTCCGGCTCGCGCCGCTCGTTGTCGATCAGAATCCGTTATTCATCAAGCGCTGCCGGCGCAGCCGCGTCACAGCGGCGCTTCGGTCACCCGCTCGCCCTTCAGGTAGGCCTCGTAGCCGCGCTTGCGCAGCTTGCAGGCCGGGCACTCGCCGCAGCCGAAGCCCCAGTCGTGCAGTTCCGCGCGCTCGCCCACGTAGCACGTGTGCGTCTCGACGCGGATCAGTTCGACGAGCGCCTCGCCGCCGAGCTGTTCGGCGAGTTGCCACGTCTGCGCCTTGTCGAGCCACATCAGCGGCGTCTCGAGCACGATGCGCGTATCCATCCCGAGATTCAGCGCGACCTGCAGCGCCTTCATCGTATCGTCGCGGCAGTCGGGGTAGCCCGAAAAATCGGTCTCGCACATCCCGCCGACCAGCACGCGCAGCCCGCGGCGATACGCGATCGCCGCGGCGATCGTCATGAACAGCAGGTTGCGGCCCGGCACGAACGTGTTCGGCAGGCCGTTCGCCGTCGTCTCGATCTCGATCGTGCGCGTCATCGCGGTATCGCTGATCGCGCCGAGCACCGACAGGTCGATCATGTGATCGTCGCCGAGCCGGTCCGTCCACGCGGAAAAGTCGCGCTTCAGCGCTTCGCGCACGCCTTCGCGGCATTCGAGCTCGACACGATGTCGCTGGCCGTAATCGAAGCCGAGGGTCTCGACCGTCTGGTAGCGTTCGAGGGCCCACGCCACGCACGTGGCCGAGTCCTGCCCGCCGGAAAACAACACGAGCGCGCCGTCTTTAGCGTCTGTCCGAATCACCGTGATACTCCGTGAATGTGTAGGCTCGCGTCGCGCTGCGCCCCGGGGCCGGCTGCCGCCGGGCGGCCCGACGCGTACCGGCCTGCGCCGGCTCGACCAGTATAGGCAGCGCGGTCGGCCGCGAACGCGGCGGAGCGCTTATACCGCCCATCGCGCGGCATCGTTGCCGCGCGTCACGGCGGCGCATCACTGGCAGCCTGCCGTGCGCATGTAACGATGCGCTAAGTCATTGAGCGGGAACGGATTTTATCATGCCTGCGCGAATGCTGCCGCGCACGCGATGCCCACCACAAACGAAAAACCCCAAGAACCTTCCGATTCTTGGGGTTGGAACTGCTGGTGGCCTGGGACGGAATCGAACCATCGACACGCGGATTTTCAATCCGCTGCTCTACCAACTGAGCTACCGGGCCAACGAAGAATGAAAGTATATCGAGCTTTCCCCACCTGCTCAAGCGTTTTCGCAAAAAAATTTATACCGCGCCTTCGGACGGCTTCTTGCCCAACTCGACGCCGAGCTGCTTGAGCTTGCGATACAGGTGCGTGCGCTCGAGGCCCGTCTTCTCCGCGACGCGCGTCATGCTGCCGTTCTCGCGCGCGAGGTGATATTCGAAATACGCGCGCTCGAACGCATCGCGCGCTTCGCGCAACGGGATGTCGAACGGGATCGCGGCCGTCTGCCCCGCGAGGCCGAGCGCCGCCGCCATGTCGTCGCCGAGCGTCGGCAGCGCAGCCGCGGATGCAACCGCCGCGGGCCCCGCTGCCTGTCCGGCGCCGCCCTTCGCCGCCGCGTTGGCGGACACCGGCGCCGCGCCGCGTGCGAGACCGTGCTCGACGGACTTCAGCAGCTTCTGCAGCGCGATCGGCTTCTCGAGGAAATCGAGCGCGCCGATCTTCGTCGCCTCGACGGCCGTGTCGATCGTCGCGTGCCCGGACATCATGATCACGGGCATCGTCAGCAGCCCCTGCGCCGCCCATTCCTTGAGCAACGTGACGCCGTCGGTATCGGGCATCCAGATATCGAGCAGCACGAGATCGGGCGCCTGATTCAGCCGGTATTCCCGCGCGGCCTGCGCGTTCTCCGCTGCCTCGACGACATGTCCTTCATCGCTGAGGATCTCCGAGAGCAATTCCCGGATGCCCATTTCATCATCTACCACCAGGATGGTTGCCATTTACGCTGCCCTTGTCTGCTCACTTGCTTTTGTCTTAGCGGGGGTCGTCCCGCCCTGCGCGCCCGGTTCGGCGCCTGGCGCATCGCTCGCCATCTGCAGGAACAGGATCGACACCTGCGCACCCTCGACGGTCTCGCCGTGCATGCGATTGCGCAGATCGATCCGCGCACCGTGCTCGTCGACGATCTTCTTGACCGTGGCCAGCCCGAGCCCCGTGCCCTTCGCCTTCGTCGTCACGTAAGGCTCGAACGCGCGGGTCAGGATGCGTGCCGGAAAACCGGGCCCGTTGTCGGACACGGTAAGACGTACCGCGACGCGCGTTTTGCCCTCGGCGTCGGGATCGCCATATTCTACTGTCTTGGTTTCGATCAACACACGCGGATGCTCGGCTTCCGCGACCGAATCCTGCGCATTCTGCAGCAGGTTGTGTATCACCTGGCGCAATTGCGTCGCGTCGCCGCGAATCACCGGCAGCGATGGCGCGAGCTCGGCGACGATCGGGCTCTTGCCTTCGCCGACGCCGTACAGCCCGAGCACCTCGCTCGCCAGTTCGTTCAACTGCAGGTTCGCGAGCACCGCCGGCGGCGTGCGCGCGTATTCGCGGAAATCGTCGACCATCCGCTTCATCGCGGCCACCTGGTTGACGATCATCGTCGCGCCGCGCTTGAGCACATCCGCGTCGGACGGTGCGAGCTTGTCGGACAGCTTCATCTGCAGCCGCTCGGCCGACAACTGGATCGGCGTCAGCGGATTCTTGATCTCATGCGCGAGCCGCCGCGCGACCTCGCCCCACGCAACCGAGCGCTGCGCGGAAATCACGTCGGAAATGTCGTCGAATACCACGACGTAACCGGACGTCTGCGGATCGTCGGCCTGCCCCTCGACCGTCGACACGAGGCGCGCGCCGCGCACGAGCAGTGTCAGCGGTTCAGTTTCGCCCGGCATCTCGATCGCGAACTGCTGCTGCCAGTGGCCTCGATCGCCGCTGCCGCCGTCGGATGCCGCTTCGCGATCGGCGAACGCCTTGCGCACCATCGCACCGAATCCCGCCGCAACGCCGATCTGGTCGAGCGTCGTGCCGATCAGCGCGTTGAACGGCTGCCGGAAGATCCGCTCGGCGCCGCGGTTGGCCGTCGTCAGCCGGAACTGGCGGTCGAGCACGAACACGCCGGCCGTCAGGTTCGCGAGGATGCTCTCGAGATACGTCTTCGAATGCTCGAGCGCGATGCGGTTCTTCTCGACCGCGAGACGCGCCTCGGACAACTGGCGCGCCATCGCGTTGAACGACTGCGTGAGGAAGCCGAGCTCGTCGCGCGTCTTGATCTCGCGCTTCGGCGTGTAGTCGCCTTCCGTGATCTCCTTGGTGCCCTGCGCGAGCAGGAACAGCGGCCGCGCGAGCTGCTGGCCGAGCGCGAGCGCGAGCATCATCGCGATGAAGGTCGCGAGGAACAGCGCGAGCGTCAGCGTGCCGATGTACATCTTGCGCAGGCCCGTGCGGCCGAGCGCTTTTTCCTGATACTCGCGGTACGCGCGCTGCACGGCGTCCGCGTTGTGCGCGAGCGTCGGCGGCACCGGCTGCGTGAGCTGCAGGAAGCGTTCGGCCGGCTGCAGCAGCGACGTCGTCGCATCGGGAATCGGCCGCACGACGCGCAGCCGAAGCGCGCCCTTCGCGCCGTGCGCGCGCGGGTCGCCGTCGACTTCGCCTTCGATCGCCGCGTATGTGCCGTGTTCGCGCGCCTGGCTCAGCATCAGCGGCGTCGGCAGGTCGTCCGGAATCAGCGCCGCGAAATTGCCCGACGCCTGCGCGACGATGTGCAGGTCGGGCGCCGCGCCCGAACCGCCGCGGCTCGGCTCGACGATCGTCGCGTCCTGCACGCCGAACTGGTCGCGCAGCCGCAGCAGCGTGAGCGTCGTGCCGTTCGTGTTCGCGTCGACGCTCGCGAGCTGGTCGGACATCAGTCGCGCCTTCGTCTGCAGATCGGACAGCGACGCATCGAGCATCCCGCGGCCGAGATTCAGGCCGGCCGTCAGCGCCGTCTCGACGTTCACGTCGAACCACGACTCGATGCTGCGCGACACGAACTGGTACGACACGATGTAGATGATCCCGCCCGGCACCACGCCGACGAGCGCGAAGAACACCGCGAGCTTCGCGAGCAGCCGCGTGCCGAACTTGCCCTTCCTAAGGCGCACGACGATCATCCCGATCAGCCCGAGCACCACGAGCAGGAACACGAGCGCGACGACGATGTTGGTCGCGTACAGCCACGAGTAGTAGCGATCGAAGAATTCGGTATTCGCGCTCGCGGCCGCGAGCAGCACGAGCAGCAGCAACGCGGTGAACGCGACGGTCGAGACGATCACGCGAACGAGGAGGCTCTTCCCGCTGGCCGCGCGGCGCACTTTATTTAGCACGTTCGGTCACCGTGAAGTTGAAGCGCTTCCAGTCCGACCCGAGCGTCCAGTCGCGATTGTTCACGGCGTCGACCTGGAACGGCTTCGGCATCAGCGCCGTATCGAGCTGCATCCGCACCGACGCCATGTAGGTTTCCCCCAGGCGCACCTGGTTGCGGTCGATCACGTGCCACGACGTGATGTGCCTGACGACCGCGAGCGCATCCTTCAGCGACGGGAAGCCGAGCTGCAGGCCGCCCGTCGACACGCGGTATTCGCGCGTGAGCGGCTGGAACGACAGGCGGATCGTCTGCGTCACCGACACCGGCTGCTCGTCGAACCAGTACCAGCGCGCGCGGCTCAGCTCGAAGTCGGTCGTGAAGTAAAGCGGGATGCCCTTGTTGACGGCATCCTCGAGGTTCGGATTCAGCTCGAAATCGAAGCGGGCATCGAGGCTCCAGCCGCTTCCGTCGGCCTGGAGCGACGCGCGCTGCACGGCGATCGACTGGGCATGCGCCGGCCGGGCGACGGCCAGGCACAGCGTCAACGCGACCATCAGGACGGCCGCGAGCCGAAGTGGAAAAAGGTGTTTGATCGTCACCGTTTCTGAAACCGCGCGTAGAAAAATCCGTCGTGATCGGTGTTCTGGTCGAGTGCGCCGGCGGCAGCCCCTCCCTGCACTGCGCCCGGCAGCAGCTGGCCGGGGGCGTCCAATCGTACCGCATCTTCACAGACCGCTTCAAACCAGCGGGCCTGCAACTCGCCTTCTTCGGGGAAGATCGAGCAGGTCACGTAAAGCAGTTCGCCGCCCGGCTTCACGAGCGGCCACAGCGCCGACAGGATGCGGCGCTGTTCCGCGACGAGCGCCGGGATGTCGGCCTCGCGGCGCAGCCAGCGAATGTCGGGATGCCGCCGCACGATGCCCGATGCCGAGCACGGCACGTCGGCCAGGATGCGGTCGAACGGGCGCCCGTCGTACCACGCGCCGGGCGCACCCGCATCGCCGACACGCACGTCCGCTGCGAGCGACAGGCGCACGAGGTTCTCGCCGATGCGCGCCGCGCGCGTCGCGTCGCTTTCGAGCGCGACGACTTCCGCATCGGCCAGCTCGAGAATATGGCCGGTCTTGCCGCCGGGCGCCGCGCATGCGTCGAGCACGCGCATGCCGTCGCGCGCGCCGAGCCATTCGGCCGCGAGCTGCGCGCCGGCGTCCTGCACCGACACCACGCCGTCGGTGAATCCCGGAATGCGCTCGACCGGCAGCGCCGATGCGAGCCGCACCGCATGTCGGCCGATCGCAGTCGCGTCGATCCCGCTCGCGCGCAGCGTGTCGAGATACGCGTCGACGCTCGCGCGACGCGCATTCACGCGCAGCGTCAGCGGCCCCTGGCGCTCGCCGGCCGCGAGGATCGCCTGCCATGCGTCGGGCCATGCGCGCTTCACCGCATCGACCCACCATGCGCGGTAATTCCAGCGCGCAACGGCGTCGTCCTGCATCGCCGCGACAAGCACGTCGCGCTCGCGCAGGAAGCGGCGCAGCACCGCGTTGACCAACCCCTTCGCGAATGCGTATTCGCGGCGCGCGCCGATCACGGTCACGGCCTGGTCAACCACCGTGAACGCCGAGTATGCAGCATCGTCCGCCGGATCGAGCAGCAGCGCGAGCGCGCCGGCGAGCACCGCGTTCACGTGCGCGGGCGGCGCCTTGCTGACGAGCCGGCCGATCAGCCAGTCCACGCTGCCGAGGCGACGCATCGTCCGGTACGCGACGTCCTGCGTCGCACCGCGCGCGAGCGCCTGCGCACCGGACGCCATCTGCGCGAATACCGCCGAGAGCGCTGCCGGCAGCGCAGTGCCGCGCCGTACCGCGTCGACCGCCTGCGCGGCCGCGTCGAGTGCGAAGCCGAGCGAATCGGGCGCAAGATGCGGCGCGGACAGGCGCGCCGGGCGGCCGGAAGAAGACTGAGCGGAAGAACGGGTTCGTGTCATTGGAGCGGAATCGGCAAACAGGCGCAGCTAACAAATGCGGCAAACGGCGAATGCGGCAAACGGCGGGATTGCGGCGGCCGCGCGGCCCTGCGATCCCAAACCGCGCATTGTAGCGTGCGACCATGCGGCCCCTTTGGCCCCTTTACGGCGCGCACAAATGAAACACCCCGCAGCGCGAAGCGTGCGGGGTGGCGGCGCGGACGCCGCGCGGCAACGGCCGCGCGGTGCGCCGAGGTTTAATCGAAGCGGCCGGTACGCGCCATCTCCATCAGGCGCGCGATGCGTTCCTCGGTGGCCGGGTGCGTCGAGAACAGGTTCTGCAGGCCGCCGCCGTGGAGCGGGTTCATGATCATCATCTGCGCGGTGGCCGGATGCGCTTCGGCCGCCTGGAACGGGATGCCGGCCGCATAGCGATGGATCTTGTCGAGCGCGGTCGCAAGCGACTGCGGATCGCCGGAAATCTGCGCGCCGCCGCGGTCGGCCTCGAACTCGCGTGCCCGCGAAATCGCCATCTGGATCAGCGCGCCGGCGATCGGCGCGAGCAGCGCGACCGCAATACCCGCGATCGGATTGGCCGGCCGGCCGTTCTCGTCGCGCCCGCCGAAGAACATCGCGAAGTTCGCAAGCGCCGAGATCGCGCCCGCCATCGTCGCGGTGATCGTCGAGATCAGGATGTCGCGGTGCTTCACGTGCGCGAGCTCGTGCGCCATCACCCCGCGCATTTCGCGCTCCGACAGCACGCGCAGGATGCCAGTCGTCGCGGCGACGGCCGCGTGCTCGGGGTTGCGGCCCGTCGCGAACGCATTCGGCGCATCCTCGTTGATCAGGTAGACGCGCGGCATCGGCAGGTTCGCGCGCGTGGCCAGCTCGCGCACCATCCGGTAGAACTGCGGCGCCGTGTTCTCGTCGACTTCCTGCGCGTTGTACATGCGCAGCACCATCTTGTCGGAGAACCAGTACGAGAAGAAATTCATGCCGAGCGCGAACAGCAGCGCGATCGTCATGCCGCGCGAGCCGCCGATCATTCCGCCGATCACGATGAACAGGGCCGTGATCGCGGCCATCAGCATCGCCGTTTTGACCCAATTGAACATACCCACTCCTTATCCGTCAGGGGACCCGCCGCGCATCACAAGGGCGGCGGAAAATTGTAAGCTATTTGTTAGATAAGGTCTTACCGGAAAAATTCAATCTCAGCGTTGCGATGTTGCAAGACGCAGGCCGAGGCCGACGAAAGCGCTGCCGACCGTGCGGTCGAGCCACTTCCTGACGCCCGGCTTGTCGGAAAAGCGCTGCGTGACGCTGCCCGCGACCCATGCGACCAGGCTGGTCCAGACCGTGCTCATCGCGACGAACACCGCGCCGAGGGTCAGGAACGCCAATGCCTTGTGCGGGCTGTCGGCCGACACGAACTGCGGGAAGAACGACACGAAGAACAGCACGACCTTCGGGTTCAACACGTTGGTCCAGAAGCCCTGCATGAACAGCTGGCGCAGCGGCTTTGCTGCCGTGGCGGCCTCGGCGCCCGACGGCGCGGCGGCCGGCTTCGCGACGATCATCCGCACGCCGAGATAGATCAGGTACGCGGCGCCGACCAGCTTGATCACCGTGAACGCGGCAGCCGACGCCGCAAGCAGCGCCGTGAGGCCGAATGCGCACGCGAGTGCATGAACGCAGCAGCCGGCCGAAATGCCGAGCGCCGACATCAGCCCCGCGCCGCGGCCCTGCGCGACGCTGCGGCCGACGATGTAGGCCGTGTCGGGGCCGGGCGTGACGTTCAGCAGGAAAACTGCCAGCACGAAGAAGCCGAAATGGGTGATGCCGAACATGAAAACCTCGAAACCGGAGAGCGCAGGGAAATTCTACGCGCGCCTGCCGCGCTGCGCGACTCGACCGTTCGGCCGATTGCGCAGGGCCGGCAGGCCGTGTCGAATGGCGGTCAGGTCACGTTAGGCAACGTCAGGCAGCGCGAAACGCTGGCCCGCGGCGAGCGGCGAGCCGGCGAGGAATTCGCGCGCGGGCAGCCGCTTGCTGCCCGGCTTCTGCAACTGCGTGACGCGTAGCGCGCCACTGCCGCACGCGACGACCACGCCTTCCGGCGCGGCTTCGACGATCATGCCAGGCGCCGCGTCGCCGCGCGCCGCCACCGGCTCGGCAGCCCACAGCTTGATTGCCGCGCCGTCGAGCGTCGCGACGCCGCCAGGGAACGGATCGAACGCACGCACCTGGCGCGCGAGCACGTCGGCAGGCTTGCGCCAGTCGAGCGCCGCTTCGTGCTTGCCGATCTTTTCCGCATAGGTCACGCCGTCGGCCGGCTGCGGCGTCGCCGGCAGCGTACCGTCGCGCTCGAGCCGCACGAGCGCGTCGACGATCAGCCGCGCGCCGTCGGCGGCCAGCCGGTCGTGCAGCGTCGCGGTCGTGTCGTCGGGCGCGATCGCGATGCGCGCCTCTTCGATCATCGCGCCGGTGTCGAGGCCGACGTCCATCTGCATCAGCGTGACGCCCGTCTCGGCGTCGCCGGCCTCGATCGCGCGGTGGATCGGCGCGGCGCCGCGCCAGCGCGGCAGCAGCGACGCATGGATGTTGATGCAGCCGCTGCGCGGAATGTCGAGCACCTCCTGCGGCAGCAGCAGGCCGTACGCGGCGACCACCATCACGTCGTGCGGCGTCGTGCGCAGCAGCTCGATCGCGTCGGCCGCCTCCGCGGGGTACTTGCCCGCGCGGCGCAGCGACGGCGGCTGTGCGACGGGCATGCCGTGCTCGACGGCGTAGCGCTTCACGGCACTCGCCTGCAGTTTCATCCCGCGGCCGGCCGGGCGATCGGGCTGGGTGAGCACGAGCGGCACCGGAAAACCGGCCTCGTGGATCGCGGCGAGGGCAGCCGCGGCAAATTCCGGCGTGCCGGCAAAAATCACGCGCAACGTATGGGTCATGACAGCGTTCGGGGTCGGGCAGGATGAACGCGCGTCACATCGCGCGTTCGAGTTTCTTCATCTTCGTCTTGATGCGCGTCTGCTTGAGCGGCGACAGGTATTCGACGAACACGCGCCCCATCAGATGATCCATCTCGTGCTGGACGCACACGGCGAGCAGGCCCTCGCAGTCGAGCTCGAAAGCCTCGCCCTGCTCGTTGAGCGCGCGCACGCGCACGTGGTCGGGACGCTCGACTTCGTCGTAGATGCCGGGCACCGACAGGCAGCCCTCTTCATAGATCTGCTTCACGTCGCTCGACCAGACGATCTCGGGGTTGATGAACGCCCGCAGCTCGTTCTTTTCCTCGGAAACGTCGATCACGATCACGCGCTCGTGCACGTCGACCTGCGTGGCCGCAAGGCCGATGCCGGGCGCCGCGTACATGGTCTCGGCCATGTCGGCGACGAGCTTGCGGATCCGGTCGTCGACCTTGTCGACGGGCTTGGCGACCTTGTGCAGCCGCTTGTCGGGGTAATGAAGAATGTTGAGCAAAGCCATGGCGTTCGGTATTCGGTAGAGCAGGGTGCGGCATCGGCCATCCGGCCGGCTGGCGCCGCCGCCGCGATGCAATGAAGATGAGGCGGATGCGCGGCGTATCAATGCCGCGGATCGCGCCTCCTGCAATTGGCCGGGCGCCTGCGCGCGCGGCCCTGTCGAGTATTTCGGATGATGAAAATTTTATCATGGCGCCACGCGGTCCGCTGGCCGTCGCGTTCGAGGGCAGCCTCATGTCGCCTCAAGCGCTGACCACCTCCGCGTTGCGCGCGTGGCTGCAGCTCGGGCATACGCCCGGCCTCGCACCCGCCGTACTGCAGGCGCTGCTCGACGCGTTCGGCTCGCCGGCGGCGCTGCTGCGCGCGTCCGACCAGGCCATTGCCGCCGTGAGCAGCCCCGCCGCCGCGCAGGCCGTGCGCGCAAGCGAACGCGACGATCTCGATGCGCGCACCGACGCCGCGCTCGCGTGGCTCGATGCGCCGGGCAACGCGCTCGTCACGCTCAGCGATCCGGCCTACCCGCCGCGGCTGCGCGACCTGCACGACCCGCCGCCGCTGCTATATGTAAAGGGCCGGCTCGACCTGCTGCACGCACGCAGCCTCGCCGTGGTCGGCAGCCGCCACGCGACGCCGCAGGGGCTCGCCGACGCGACGCGCTTCGCACGCGCGCTGTCCGACGCGGGGCTCCCGATCGTGTCGGGCCTCGCGCTCGGGATCGACGGCGCCGCGCATCGCGGCGGGCTCGACGGCCGGTCGGGCACGGTCGCGGTGATCGCGACGGGTGCCGATCTCGTCTATCCGGCGCGGCACCGCGCACTCGCCCACGAGATCGCCGCGCACGGTGCGATCCTGTCGGAATGGCCGCTCGGCACCCCGGCCCGCGCAGCGCATTTCCCGCAGCGCAACCGGCTGATCGCGGCGCTGGCGATCGGCGCGCTCGTCGTCGAAGCCGCCCCGCGCTCCGGCTCGCTGATCACCGCGCGGCTCGCGAACGAACTGGGGCGCGATGTGTTCGCGATGCCGGGTTCGATCCACGCACCGCTCGCGCAGGGCTGCCACGCGCTGATCCGCGACGGCGCGAAGCTCACGGCAGCGCCGCTCGATATTCTCGAGGAATACGGGCTGGGCGAACCGACGACCGGTGCGGCGTGCCCCGGAATTCGGCGCGCGAATCCCGACGAGGTTCGCGAAACCGAAGCCTCCGGCCAGCGTGCCTGCGCCGCCATCATGGAAGCGCCCCCCGCCGGTTCGGCCGCCGCGCCAGCCCGAATCGAAGCATCACCGCCTCCGTCGCCCCGCACCCCGTCCGAACAGGCCGTGCTCGCCGCACTGGGATACGGCCCCGTCACATTCGAATGGCTCGCCGAGCACAGCAGCCTGTCCGACGACATGCTGCACCGCGCGCTGCTCGCGCTCGAACTGGCCGGTCGCGTCGCGAGCCTCCCCGGCGGGCGCTTCGCGCGGCTTGACGCGGCCCCCACCCCGCCTGCGCGCGGCGTGCTACATTTCCCCGAATAGGGGCGGCCGCGCCGCCGACGATACTCAAGGAAATCCATGCCCGCGCTGAATCTCGACACCGATGCGGATCGGATCGCCGAGCGCCTCGCCGATCCCGGCACGTTGCTCGTCGCCTGCCTGTGCGCCGAGTGGTGCGGCACGTGCCGCGACTACCGGACGGCCTTCGACCAGCTCGCCGACGCGCATCCCGACGCCTGCTTCGCCTGGATTGACATCGAAACGCATGCCGACCGCCTCGACGATCTCGACGTCGAGAACTTCCCGACGATCCTGATCGAGGATGCCAACACCGCACGCTTCTTCGGCACGGTGCTGCCGCACGCGGCGATCGTCGAACGAATGCTGTCCGACCTGAGCGCGGTACCCGGTGCGCCGCACGCACCGAAATTGCGCAACGTCCTGAACGTCGAAGCCTGAATTCGCGCCCCGCCCGGCGGTTTTTCGCGCATTTGCGCGCCCCGCCGCGCCGGGCGCTTGCCGCCGTTGCAGCCCCCCTCTATGATGAGCCGCTTTTTACACGCCGAGCCGCCGTCGCTTCGGCGTGTGCTATAAAGCGGTCGTAAAAGGGACCCACAACCGGCGAACCCGGTCTACCATCACACACCTGTCATGTCCAAAGCACTGATCATTGCGGAAAAGCCTTCTGTCGCGAACGACATCGCGCGCGCTTTGGGCGGCTTTACAAAGCATGACGAATACTACGAGAGCGACGAATTCGTCCTTTCGTCCGCTGTCGGCCACTTGCTCGAAATCGCCGCCCCGGAAGAGTACGAGGTCAAGCGCGGGAAATGGAGCTTCGCGCATCTGCCCGTCATCCCCCCGCATTTCGACCTGAACCCGATCGCAAAAAGCGAGTCGCGCCTCAAGGTGCTCACCAAGCTGATGAAGCGCAAGGACGTCGACCGCCTGATCAACGCATGTGACGCGGGGCGCGAGGGCGAACTGATTTTCCGCCTGATCGCGCAGCACGCGAAGGCGAAGCAGCCGGTCCAGCGCCTGTGGCTGCAGTCGATGACGCCGCAGGCGATCCGCGACGGTTTCGCGAACCTGCGCAGCGACACGGACATGCAGCCGCTCGCCGACGCCGCACGCTGCCGCTCGGAAGCCGACTGGCTCGTCGGGATCAACGGCACCCGCGCGATGACCGCGTTCAACAGCAAGGGCGGCGGCTTCTTCCTGACGACAGTCGGCCGCGTTCAGACGCCAACGCTGTCGATCGTCGTCGAACGCGAAGAGAAAATCCGCCGCTTCATCCCGCGCGACTACTGGGAAGTGAAGGCCGCATTCGCGTGTGCGGGCGGTTTCTATGAAGGCAAGTGGTACGACCCGAAATTCAAGCGCGACGAATTCGATCCGGAGAAACGCGACTCCCGCCTGTGGAGCCTGCCGGCTGCCGAAACGATCGTCGCCGCATGTCGCGACCAGGTCGGCACGGTCTCCGAGGAATCGAAGCCGTCGACACAGCTGTCGCCGCTGCTGTTCGACCTGACGAGCCTGCAGCGCGAGGCGAACGGCCGCTTCGGCTTCTCCGCGAAGAACACGCTCGGCCTCGCGCAGGCGCTGTATGAAAAGCACAAGGTGCTGACCTACCCGCGTACCGACGCACGCGCGCTGCCGGAAGACTACATTTCGACGGTCCAGTCCACGCTCGAGATGCTCAAGGAGAGCAACAACTACCTGCCGCATGCGAAGCAGGTGCTCGACAAGGGCTGGGTGAAGCCGAACAAGCGGATCTTCGACAACTCGAAGATCAGCGACCACTTTGCAATCATCCCGACGCTGCAGGCGCCGAAGTCGCTGTCCGAGCCGGAGCAGAAGCTGTACGACCTGGTCGTGAAGCGCTTCCTCGCCGTGTTCTTCCCGGCGGCCGAATTCCGCGTCACGACGCGGATCACCGAAGTCGCCGGCCATCACTTCAAGACCGAGGGCAAGGTGCTCGTCGAGCCGGGCTGGCTGCAGGTGTATGGCCGCGACGCCGAAGGCGCGGACGCGAACCTCGTGCCGGTGCAGAAGAACGAGAAGGTAAAGACGGACGAAATCGCCGCCGTCGCGCTCGTGACGAAACCGCCCGCACGCTACTCGGAAGCGACACTGCTGTCCGCGATGGAAGGCGCGGGCAAGCTCGTCGAGGACGACGAGCTGCGCGAGGCGATGGCCGCGAAGGGCCTCGGCACGCCGGCCACTCGAGCGGCGATCATCGAAGGCCTGCTCGGCGAGAAATACCTGCTGCGCGAAGGCCGCGAACTGATCCCGACCGCGAAGGCATTCCAGCTGATGACGCTGTTGCGCGGGCTCGGCGTGAAGGAGCTGACCGCGCCGGAGCTCACCGGCGAATGGGAATACAAGCTGTCGCAGATGGAGCGCGGCAACCTCGGGCGCGACGCGTTCATGCAGGAAATCGCCCGCATGACGCAGCAGATCGTCAAGCGCGCGAAGGAATACGATTCCGACACGATTCCCGGCGACTACGCGACGCTCGAGACGCCGTGCCCGAACTGCGGCGGCCAGGTGAAGGAAAATTACCGCCGCTTCGCGTGCACGAAGTGCGAGTTCTCGATCTCGAAGATCCCGGGCAGCCGGCAGTTCGAGATCCCCGAAGTCGAGGAACTGCTGCAGAAGAAGGAAATCGGTCCGCTGTCCGGGTTCCGCAGCAAGATGGGCCGCCCGTTCTCGGCGATCCTCAAGCTGTCCTTCGACGACGAGACGAAGAACTACAAGCTCGAGTTCGATTTCGGCCAGGACCAGGGCGGCGAGGAAGGCGAAGCGCCCGACTTCTCCGCGCAGGAGCCGGTCGGCGCGTGCCCGAAGTGCAAGGGCCGCGTGTTCGAGCACGGGATGAGCTACGTGTGCGAGCACTCGGTTGCGAACCCGAAGACCTGCGACTTCCGCTCGGGCAAGGTGATCCTGCAGCAGGAAATCACGCGCGAGCAGATGGGCAAGCTGCTTGCCGACGGCCGCACGGACCTTCTGCCGAACTTCAAGTCGTCGCGCACCGGCCGCAACTTCAAGGCGTTCCTTGTGAAGCAGCCGGACGGCAAGATCGGCTTCGAGTTCGAGAAGAAGGAACCGAAGGCCGCTGCCGCGAAGAAGACGGCAAAATCGGCGACGAAGGATGCCGAAACCGTGACGGAGGGTGCCGAAGAGAAACCGGCACCGGCCCGCAAGACCGCCGCCAAGACCGCAGCGACGAAGACCGCCGCCCGCAAGACGACGGCGCGCAAGACGGGCTCGTAACGGCCAGGTCGCCGGGGCTCCCCCGGCGCATCGGGCTCCGGCATACAGCCATAAAAAAAACGCGGATCGATCGCTCGATCCGCGTTTTTTCTTTGTGCCGGCGGCAACCGCCGCCCGGCCGTCGCGCGGTTACAGCGGCGACGGCACCGCGACGCGCGTGCGTGTCGAACGCGGCAGGCGCGGCGACAGGTTCGGGTCGGCCGATTCGGGCTGCTCCGCACGCGTCTCTACGCCGATCGGCGCTAGCGTCGCACCCTGCGCAGCCCACTGCTCGCCGATCGTCGCATCGGTCGAGTGGCTGAAATATTCGACGAGGTGGTCGATGAACGTGCGCACCTTCGCGGGCAAATGGCGCCGGCTCGGGTAAGCGATATTGATTTCGACCTGCGGCAGCCGGAAATCCGGCAGCAGCCGCACCAGCGCGCCGCGCGCGATGTCGCTGCCGATCAGGTAGCTCGGCAGGATCGCGACGCCCATCCCAAGCAGCGCGAACTGGCGCAGCATCGCGGTGTTGTTCGCGACGATCACGTTGGTCGGGCGCACGCGCACTTCGCCGTCCGGCCCCGTGAACACGCGCTCGTCGCCCCAGTATTCGGCCGGCAGGCTCAGGCTCGGGTGCGCGACGAGCTGCTCCGGATGGGTCGGCACGCCGTGCTTCTCCAGATAGCTCGGCGTCGCGCACACGGTCATGCAGCCCGTGGTCAGCCGCCGCGTGACGATGCTCGCGCTGCGCATCTGTCGCGTGACGACGATGCCGACATCGAAGCCTTCCTCGACGAGATCGACCTGCCGGTCGACCAGCGTGAGATCCGGCACCACTTTCGGGAAATTCTCCGTGTACGTCTGCAACACGGGCGCGAGGTTATGCAGGCCGAACACGACCGGCGCGACGATGCGCAGCGTGCCGACCGGCTCGTGATTGCGCGCAACGACCATCTGCTCGACATCCTCGAGCTCATCGAGGATCTGGCGAGCACGCTCCAGATAGACCTGGCCCGACTCCGTCAGGGAAAGGCTGCGCGTGGTGCGGTTCAGCAAACGCGTGCCGAGCCTGCCTTCCAGATCGGCGACGTGACGCGTCGCGACCGCGTTGGAAATATCCATTGCACTCGCGGCCCGCGCAAAACTGCCGAGATCTGCAACCTTGACGAACACGCGCATCGACTGCAAATGATCCATAAACGACTCCTGCCGCTGTTACAACTTCAAAAAGATGAAGCAAATGCGTAATTCTCCTACGACAGCGGAAATGATGCAGAGTTGCTCAACAAGGCACCGGTTGACGATAAAAATAGTCAAAAATCCTCGCCATTTGCGGATAGTTGATCCAACTATTCTGATTGAAGCAACAATTGGGTGAACCTCGTCGAGTAAGCGGCCGAATCAGGAAGGACGTATTTGATGCGACACAACAGCGCACCCTTGCGCACCGCACGCAAGCGGCGCCGGGTGTGGCTGCCGCCAATTGCGGCGGAGCGTAACAACCTGTTAAAAAGACACCACGAACGCGACCGACGTAGCATCATGTCGGCCCCGGCCGGGCGGGACGGGTGCGCGACGTGCGCCGCCGCCACTGCCGCTTTCAACGCGCGACACCCGTTCACCATGAAAATTGCCATCCTCGACGACTACCAGGACGCCGTCCGCAAGCTGAACTGCTTCGAGATGCTTGCCGACCACGACGTGAAGGTCTTCAACAATACGGTGCGCGGCCTGGGGCAGCTCGCAAGCCGTCTGGCGGAAGTCGAGGCGCTCGTGCTGATTCGTGAACGGACCCCGATTTCGTCGCAACTGCTTGCCAAGCTGCCAAACCTGCGCATGATCAGCCAGACCGGCCGCGTCTCGAGCCACATCGACCTCGAAGCGTGTACCGACCGCGGCATCGCGGTGCTCGAAGGCACGGGTTCGCCGGTCGCGCCCGCCGAGCTGACCTGGGCGCTTGTGATGGCCGCCCAGCGCCGCATTCCGCAATACGTCGCGAACCTGAAGCAGGGCGCATGGCAGCAGTCGGGCCTGAAGACGTCGGCGATGCCGCCGAACTTCGGCCTCGGCCAGGTGCTGCGCGGCCAGACGCTCGGCATCTGGGGCTACGGCAAGATCGGCCGGCTCGTCGCCGGCTACGGCAAGGCGTTCGGAATGAACGTGCTGATCTGGGGCCGCGAGCATTCGCTCGAAGCCGCGCGCGCCGACGGCTACACGGCCGCCGAGAGCCGCGAGGCGCTGTTCGAGCAGAGCGACGTGCTGTCGCTGCACCTGCGCATGCACGACGACACGCGCGGGATCGTCAAGCAGGAAGACCTGATGCGGATGAAGCCCACGTCGCTGCTCGTCAACACGAGCCGCGCGGAGCTGCTCGAGGAAAACGCGCTCGTCAACGCGCTGTCGCACAACCGTCCGGGGATGGTCGCGATCGACGTGTTCGAGAGCGAGCCGATCCTGCAGGGCTACAGCCTGCTGCGGATGGAGAACGTGATCTGCACGCCGCACATCGGCTATGTCGAACGCGAAAGCTACGAGCTCTATTTCAGTGCGGCGTTCAGGAACATCCTCGCGTTCGACGACGGCGACATATCGAGCGTCGCCAATCCGGAAGCGCTGACGCCGATCCGCAAGCGCTGATCGCGCGGGCTACGCACCCGCGCGGCCCCTGCTCCATTCCCCGCCATCAGGCGGCCACGCGGCCGCCTGTCATCGCACCGACGCGCGTGAGGAAATGCTCGCCGTCGCGCCGCCCGAGGTCGTACGCATGCCGCATCTGCGACGGGCTCGTGTAATCCCAGCTCGAAATCGGCACCTTGCTCGACGGCTGTACGTACAGCCGCCGCTGGTCGCCGTGCGCGACCGTGAACATCTGCGGGCGCGGATACAGCCGCGTGACGAGCACCAGCACGTCGCCCGGCGACGCGTCGAGCGCGTCGACCGGCACGTTGTCGACCATCCCGCCATCGAGCACGGGCCGGCCGCCGCGGCGCAGCACCGGCGTGAACGGCGGCGTGCAGGACGACTGCAGGATCAGGTCGGCGAGTTCGTCGACTTGCGTGCAGGCCTGCGCCCGCACGAATTCAGGCCGAAAGCCGAGCGCGCGCCCGAGCGTCGGGTGCAGCGTCTTGCGCACGTACTTCTCGATGTTGTACGCGACGAGGCCGGCGGCGACCGCACTGCGCGCGCCGAGCCAGCGCGGCACGTGCGACACGCCGATGCGGATCTCCGGCGCCTCGGCCAGCTTCGCGAACGGTTCGCCGTAGATGTCGAGCAATGCCTGGCGATAAATCCGGTAATGCGGAAACACGGGCTCGCGCCCGAACAGGTTGCCCCAGTAAGCGTTCTTCCGGTTGTGGCGCAGCGCCTCTTCGTAATAGCGCATCACCCACGCGGCGTCGCGCGTATACAGCATGCACGCGGTCGCCGCGCCGGCCGAGATGCCGGTGATCACGCGCGGGCGCAGCCCGAGCGCCGGTTGCGCGACGTCCCAAAAGCCGGCCTGCCACCAGCAGCGATTGCCGCCGCCCGCAAAAACGATCTGGTCGAACATCGCGCCGCTCAGCTGACGAGCGCGTAGGTCGACGTCGCGTGGACGGCCATCTTGCCGTCCTCGTCGAACAGCTCGACTTCGCCGAACACGAGGTTGCGGCCCATCCGCAGCACGCGCGCGGTGACGAGCACGTCGCCCTTGCGCACGGGGCGCATGAAGTTCGTGTTCAGCGACACGGTCGTCATCGGCCGGAACTCGCCGAGCGCGGCCGAGATCGCGACCACCATCGCGGTGTCGGCGGCCGCCGTGAACACCTGGCCGCAGATCACGCCGCCCGAATGGCGGAATTCGCCGGAAAACGGCAGGCGCATCGTGACGCTGTCGTCACCGATCGACACGGGGACCAGACCGAGCGAGCGGACCCACGGGGCCAGCAGGCGATCCAGCAATTCGCGGACTGCGTTTTCGTCCATCTTCGAATGTCCAGAAAACGTTGCGCGACCGCCGCGCAACGCGTGTGGCGTCATCATACCGGGAGCGCGCAAACTGCGACCGCTCGTTACCGTGTCGACAGCCGCCGTTGGCGCGACGAAATATTTTCAGGAAATTTGCACAAATGGCTTGCCATGTCCTGAAAACCCATGCATAATCTTTCTTCTGTTGGGGGCGTTAGCTCAGTTGGTAGAGCAGCGGACTCTTAATCCGTAGGTCGAGTGTTCGAGTCACTCACGCCCCACCAGGATTTCAAAAGGCCGGTCAGCGAAAGCTGACCGGCCTTTTTCATTTCCGCGCGCCACGTTCGTGGCGCGCCTCCTCGCGCGCGCACATCCGCACGCCCCTTCCGCACCGTTTCCGCTAGAATCGTCCGACAAATATCACACGACCGGCGCAGGTACTGTCGTTTGCCCGCCGGCACAGAGAGAACATGGGACGTCATACATGGAAGCATGTGAACGAGACGCGACCATTCAGAGGGCCTGGTTGCGCCGATATCGGCCTGTCCGTCGGGACACGCCATTCACCCGATCGCACCCGAATCCGCCGCGCGACGCACCAGCCGGATCCGGTCATGCCGGGTAAGGACGCGCTCGCCGCGCTGGCGCTCGGCGTCGTGCTGCTCGTGCTCGCAGCCGTACTCGCGGTCACGACCGGCCGCGCGACCGGCCATCTGGTCCGCGCGCCGGGCACGGTCGTGCGCATCGTGCAGGACAGCGACGCGATGCGCGCGTACCGGCCGATCGTCGCCTACCTCGCGAACGACGGCCAGCGCCGCGAAATCGCCGGCAATACCGCGTCGACCGTCCCCGCGTACGACATCGGCGAGAGCGTCGACATCTTGCTCGACCCCGCCCATCCCGACCGCCTCGCACTGATCGACGATTTCGCGCAACGCTGGTTTCCGGTTGCGGTGCCCACGCTGCTCGCCATCGCGTCGTTCGCGATCGGCGGCCTGCTGATCGCCGGCGAGCGCCGCCGCCGGCCGTCCGACCCGCCGCCGGCCCGCGCCGCACGCAAGCAGGCGCGGCGCCGCTGGGATATCGCGATCGTGCTGATTCCGATCGCGATCGGCACGGGCTTCCTCGCCGGTGCCGGCGCGGCCGGCCTGCGTCAGTGGCAGATCGTCCGCCACTATGCGCACTCGACCGGCCACGTCGTCGATATCGCGAAAAACGCGCGGTCGTCCCGGGCGCGCGCGTCGCTGTATTCGGCAATCGTCGCGTTCACGACCGACAGCGGGCGCCAGATCACGTTCGCCCAGGGCGCGGCGTCGTCGCATCCGGGCCTGCGCGAAGGCGAAGCGGTCAACGTGCTGTACGACCCCGTCACTCCAGAACGCGCAGTCGTCGACCGCTTCTGGGATCGCTGGGGCCTCACGGCCATCCTGTTCGCGATCGGCGCGCCGTTCCTCGCGGCCGGGCTGTTCGTCGCCGCAACGCTATGGCCAGACCATCGGCCGCACGAAGCCGCTCAATGACGCTCGCGCGTCGGCCGCGCGCGGCGCGGCAACCGTAACGGCGCGCGCTTCACCGCTCCCTGAACGCCTCCACCTTCGCGCGATTCCCGCACGTGCGCATGTCGCACCAGCGCCGCCCGACGCCGCGGCCCCGATCGACGAAGAACCACGTGCAACGGCCGCACTGCCGCACGCGCGCGAAATCGTCGCTGCGCAGCAGATGCTCGAAACCGAGCGCGGCCGCATCGATCCAGCGCGACGCGGCGCGCGCATCGGGCCGCCACGCGAACCGTCCGTCGACCGCGTCGAACGCGCTGCGCCCGATCGCATCGCGGATCGCGACGGCGAGCCGGTCCGCCGCGCGCATACCGGCGCTGCCGCCGCCTCCGACCGTCAGGTGCGCGATCGCGGCGTATGCATCCTCTCGAAAACGATGCAGCGCCGCCAGCTCGTCCGGGCCGTCCTGCCGCGCATGACGCAGAAGCCGCGCCAGATCGGCCGGCGCCAGCAATCCCGCTTGCTCGACCCACGCGCGCACGGCCGGCCAGTCGACGAGCTTGTCCTCGTCGCGCGTCTTGCCCGTATCGGCCACCGTGTTCAGGAAGTCGAGCGCCGGATGGCCGCCGACGAAATCGGCCGCGCCCCATTCGTGCGCGTGTCGCGCAGGCTCGTATCGAGTAACCATTTATTTTCACCTATCGGTTTCATGTCCGGGCAATCCGGAGTAACCTGTTTACAGCAAAAACAGGTTATCACGGAGATGCCGATGCTCGAACTCGCCAACCGCTTCATGTTCGAAGGCCACCGGATTGCGTGGGGCACGCTCGGCGAAGGCCCGCCGCTCGTGCTCGTGCACGGCACGCCGTTTTCATCGCAGGTGTGGCGCCGGATCGCACCGTGGCTCGCGCGGCGTCATCGCGTGTATTTCTACGACTTGCTCGGCTATGGCCAGTCCGACATGCCGGACGCGGATGTGTCGCTCGGCCGCCAGAACGTGCTGTTCGGCGCGATGCTGGATGAATGGAAAATTGCGCGCCCGCGTGTGCTCGCGCATGACTACGGCGGTGCGACCGTGCTGCGCGCGCACTTCCTCGACGGCATCCCGTACGCGGACCTCACGCTCGTGAACCCGGTCGCGATCGCGCCGCAGGGTTCGCCGTTCGTGCGCCACGTCGCGCAGCATGAGGCCGCGTTCACCGGATTGCCGGCGTATGCGCATCACGCGCTCGTATCGGCCTACATCGGCAATGCCGTGGCACGGCCACTGAGCGACGATGCGCTGTCGATCTACCGTTCGCCGTGGCTCACGCCGGCCGGACAATCCGCGTTCTATCGCCAGATCGCGCAGATGCGCCAGCGCTACATCGAGGAAGCGGAGGCTCGATACGCGCCGCCGGACTTTCCAGTGCGCATCGTGTGGGGCGAGGACGATGCGTGGATTCCGCTCGAACAGGGGCAGGCGCTCGCCGATCGCATCGCGAACGGCGAATTGATCCGGGTGCCGCGCGCGGGCCATCTCGTACAGGAAGATGCGCCGGAGGCGATCGTCGCAGCGGTGCTCGACGGGCAAGCGCAGGGCTGAGCACCGCCGGAATCGTATATCGCGTCAGAACGCCGGCACGCCTTGCGCGAGCGTCGCGATGAACTTCGCGGTGCGCGGGTCGCGCGACCGGCCGAGTCCGCGAATTCTACGGACGCGCCGATGCCCGGCAAAAACGCAAATCCGCTGACGATATGAGCGCGTCGAATAACGCGCCGGCCAGCCACGCATTCCGCAGACGAAATCCGTCGCGATGCAGCGCGGCAATCGTCCGACGATTCGTTACCGGCGGTTACAGAAACGACAACGCGGTATCACCCATTCGGCGCACGCTACATACCATGAAGACAGGTGAACCGATTGCTCGCGGGCCTTGCCGCCCGCGAACGGAGGGAACGGCAAATGAAACGCATCCTGTTGTCCTGCGCCCTCGGCATCGCGGCCGCCTGCCTGTCGGCAAGCGCATTCGCACGTGCCGACATCGGCGTGTATTTCGGCGTGCCGGGGCCCGTGATCGAAGCACCGCCACCGGTCTACTACGCGCCGCCACCGCCCGTCGTGTACGAGCCGGCACCCGTTTATTACGGCCCGTACTATGGCGACTACCGTTACCGCTACTACCGGCACGACAACGGCTGGCATCGCGGCTGGCGTCATCACCACCACGACGATGGCGATTGACCGTCGCCTCGCGGCCGTCGCGGCCGCGTCCCGCCGGGGGAAATTCCGCGCGCCGGCCTTCGAGCCGGCGCGTCCGCATCACGCGTCGCTCACCACGGCAGCGAATACGTCTTCGTATTCGTGAAGCTCTTCATCGCTTCCTGTACACCTTCCTTATAGCCGAGCCCCGAATCCTTCACGCCGCCGAACGGCGTCAGCTCGAGCCGGTAGCCCGGCACCTCGCGCACGTTCACGCTGCCGACTTCCAACTCGGTGATGAAGCGCGTGATGTTGTCGAAGCGGTTCGTGCACACCGACGACGACAGCGCATAGTCGGTACTGTTCGACATCCGGATCGCTTCGTCGATGTCGCGAAAGCGCATGATCGGCGACACGGGGCCGAAGGTTTCATGCTTCACCAGCGGCATGTCGGGCGTCACGCGATCGATCACCGTCGGCGAATACAGCGCGCCGTCGCGCACGTTGCCGACCAGCAGCCGCGCACCGCGCGCGATCGCGTCGTTCACCTGCTGCTCGCAGAACTTCGCGGCCGCTTCGTCGATCACGGTGCCCATGTCGACCGACGGATCCGACGGATTCCCGTACGACCACGCGCGCGTCTTCTCGACGACCAGTTCGGTGAAACGATCGGCCACCGCTTCGTGCACGAGCATCCGCTTGATCGCCGTGCAGCGCTGCCCCGAGTTCTTGTACGAGCCCGACACCGCGAGCGTGCTCGCTTCGTCGAGATCGGCGTCTTCCATCACGATGATCGGATCGTTGCCGCCGAGTTCGAGCACCGCGCGCCGGTAACCCATCCGCGCGGCGATCGACTTGCCGATCGACACGCCGCCGGTGAACGTGATCAGGTCGATCGCCGGGTTCGTGATCAGTTCGTCCGCGATCTCCGTCGGGTCGCCGGTGAGCACCTGCAGCATCTGCGGCGGCAGGCCGGCTTCGTACAGGATATCCGCGAACAGGTAGCACGACAGCGGCACCTTCTCCGACGGCTTGACGACGATCCGGTTGTTGGTCGCGACCGACGGCACGATCTTGTGCGCGACCTGGTTCATCGGGTGGTTGAACGGCGTGATCGCGGAGATCACGCCGAGCAGCGGATCGCGCTGCGTGTACACGCGGCGCTTCTTGCCGTGCGGCGTCAGATCGCACGAGAAGATCTGCCCGTCGTCCTTCAGCACTTCACCGGCGCCGAACGTCAGCACGTCGGCCACGCGGCCCGCTTCGTACGTCGAATCCTTGATGCACAACCCGGCCTCGGCCGTGATCAGCGCCGCGATCTCGGCAGTGCGCGAGCGCACGATGTCGGCCGCGCGGCGCAGGATCGCCGCACGCTCGTGGCGCGTGAGCGTCGGCCGGTACGCGCGCACGACCGCGAATGCGCGCCGCACGTCTTCCAGCGTCGCCTTCGGCACGGTGCCGACCAGCGAGCCATCGTACGGGTTGCGCACGTCGATCACCGCATCCCGGTGAATCCGTTCGCCGTCGATTCGCAGTGCTTCGCGACGAATCTCGCGGACGGCCGTCGAGGCCGCAATGACGTTCATGAGGGTGTTCCCTTGCGGATGCATGCGCATCACTGCAAATGGTTGAGCGCGATGTCGATGATGTCGAAGTTGCGCAGCCGCGCGCGGCCCGTGACGTCGGCGGCGACCGGCTTGCTGAAGATCAGCGGCACGATCTGCTCGGAGATCCCGCCGTGCGAGCGCAGCGGCACGTCGAGCCCCGACAGGTCGTGCTTGATGCGGCGCGTGCCGAGCACGACGTCCCGCTTCGAGATCACGATCAGGTCGCCCATCCGCGCCGGCGGCAATTCGAAGCGCGCGCAGCCCTCGGCGCCCGTCAGCACGATCTCGATACCGCCCACCGCCGCAAGACGCGCGCGCAGCGCATCGACATCGGCCGACGCCGGCACGTAGACGGTCGCGAACGAGCCGAGCGCGCCGTGGTGCACGACGTACGGATCGGTGATCGGCAGGATCACGCGCGCCGCGTCGTGGCCGATCCATTCGTCGAACAGTTCCTGCAGATAGATCACGTTCGGCTCGCCGGTAATGGCGTCGTGCTTCGCGTTCATCCCGTGGTCGGCCGTGATCGCGACGATCGCGCCGAGCGCGTCGAGGCGCTGCAGGTACTTGTCCATCATTGCGTAGAACGCGTTCGCGCCGGGCGTGCCGGGCGCGCACTTGTGCTGCACGTAGTCGGTCGTCGACAGGTACATCAGGTCGATCGGCCGCGTCTCGAGCAGGCGCACGCCGGCCGCGAACACGAATTCCGACAGATCCGCGCTGTACACGCTCGGCACCGGTTTGCCGACCAGCTCAAGCACGTTGTCGATACCGTTTTCCTCGAGGCTCGCTTCGTCTGCCTTTTCCGACGAGAAGCAGATGCCCTTCAGCCCCTTGCCGAGCAGGCGGCGCAGCTTGTCCTTCGCGGTGACGACCGCGACGCGCGCGCCCTGTTCGGCGAAAGTCGCGAGCACGGTGGGCGCGACCAGGTACTTCGGATCGTTCATCAGCACCTCGGCGCCGGTGTCGCGATCGTAGAAGTAGTTGCCGCTTATCCCGTGGATCGCGGGCGGCACGCCGGTGACGATCGACAGGTTGTTCGGGTTCGTGAAGCTCGGCACCACGCATTCACCCTTGAGCGCCGTGCCGGGCTTCAGCAGCGTGCGCAGGAACGGCGCGACGCCGGCCTCGGCCGCTTCTTCCAGATATTCGTATGCGCAGCCGTCGACGCAGATCACCACCACGGGCCGGCTCATCCAGTTGTAGCGGCGGCCGTTCACTTCGACGGAAACAGGCGTTCCAGTCATGACGTTCATTCCTTTCAGTTCGACGGGATTGAGCCGTCGGCGCCCGCGCCGCGCCGAAGGGAGGTGTTTTCGATGCTTGACATTAAAATTGATGATTTGTAGATTGTCAACAACATGCAGAAAACGGAAAGCAAAGCAGCACAGTGAAAAGAGGGGGCTCGACTCATCCGCCGCGTGCCGCGGCATCTCGGTCAAGGAGTCCGAAGATGAACCGAACTCCGACTTCAAGCGGTTTTATCAGGAGGTCAAAAAGCGCGACTACATTCCGTATCCGGGCAAGCTGACCGAAGTCGAGACGTTCCGCGCCGGCTGCATCGGCCACTTCGACGAGGCCGGCATTCCGGGCGCCGTCGCCGCGAACGCCGACATGCTGCGGGCGATGGGCGTGAGCCGTGTGTCGGCCGGAGCGGCGGCCTGACGCGACGCACCCGGCCACGTGCCCGTGCGCGCAGCTAACCCGCGGTGTGTCGCCACGCGGCGGCGAGGTTTTCCGGCCGTGCACGATACCGACCCTTACTGAAGAACCATCCGATGCGACCCTTCTGGATCGAACAAGCGCTGTTCAACGACGGCGATCTCGCCCCCGCGCTGCAGGGCGCAACGCAGGCCGACGTCTGCATCGTCGGCGGCGGCTTCACCGGGCTCTGGACCGCGATCCAGGCGAAGCAGCAGAACCCGGCGCTCGACATCGCGATACTCGAAGCCGACCTGTGCGGCGCCGGCGCGAGCGGCCGCAACGGCGGCTGCCTGCTCACGTGGTCCGCGAAATTCCTGACGCTGCGGCGCCTGTTCGGCGAAGCCGAGGCGATCCGGCTCGTGAAGGCGTCGGAAGCGGCCGTCCAGCACATCGCCGATTTCTGCCGCGCACACGACATCGACGCCGAATTGCGGCTCGACGGCACGCTGTACACCGCGACTTCGCGCGCGCAGGTCGGCACCCTCGCGCCGGTGCTCGACGCGCTCGCCGCATGCGGCATCCACAGCTACGAGCCGCTGCCGCCCGCCGAAGTCGCGCGCCGCTCGGGCTCCGCGCGCAATCTCGACGGCGTCTATTCGCCGATCGCCGCGACCGTGCATCCCGGCAAGCTCGTGCGAGGGTTGCGCCGCGTGGCGCTCGCGATGGGCATCCAGATCCATGAACGCACGCCGATGCTCGACTTCACGCCCGGGCAGCCGGCCGTCGTGCGCACGCCATCCGGCAGCGTCACGGCGGGCAAGCTCGTGTTCGCGATCAACGCGTGGATGGCGAGCCGCTTCCCGCAGTTCGAGCGCACGATCGCGGTCGTGTCGAGCGACATGGTCATCACCGAGAAATGCCCGGAGCTGCTCGATAAGACCGGGCTCGTGGACGGCGTGTCGGTGCTCGATTCGCGGATCTTCGTCTACTACTACCGCACGACGGCCGACGGGCGGCTGATGCTCGGCAAGGGCGGCAACACGTTCTCGTGGCGCAGCCGCATCGCGCCGGTGTTCGACCGGCGCTCGCCGTACGAGGCGCAGCTCACGCAAAGCCTGCGCGAGTTCTTCCCGTCGCTCGCGGGCGTGCCGGTCACCGCAAGCTGGAACGGCCCGTCGGATCGCTCGGTGACGGGCTTCCCGTTCTTCGGCCGCCTCGACGGCGCGCCGAACGTGTTCTACGGTTTCGGCTATTCGGGCAACGGCGTCGGGCCGACCTACATGGGCGGGCAGATCCTGTCGTCACTCGTGCTCGGCCTCGACAACGCGTGGACGCGCAGCCCGATCGTGCGCGGCCCGCTCGGCCATTTCCCGCCGGAGCCGATCCGCTATGTCGGCGCGCACGTCGTGCGCAATGCGATCCGCCGCAAGGAGCGCGCGGAGGACGAGAACCGGCAGCCGTCGGCCGTCGATACGTGGCTCGCGAAGTTCGCGAGCGCGGCCGGGAAGGCCGACAAGGCGTGACGATGCGTTCGACGTGACGACGATAACGACGCAATGCAAAAGGGACGCTGCAAGGCGTCCCTTTGCGTTTTATCCGGCGATTCTTGCGGCTGCGTCAAGCGCGCGCGGTTTTCTCCCGCGCCGCCTTGCCCGCTACCGGCAGCCCCTGCTCGTGCGTGCGGCGCATCCGCGCGAGGCCATGCGCGACGTGCTCGCGCACCAGCGCGACGGCCTTCTCCTCGTCGCCGCTCGCGAGCGCCTGCACGATCTTGTCGTGCTCGGCCGCAGACACCGCGATCGCATCTTCCTCGGCCTCGATCGCGGCCTGGCGCAGCAGCCCGAGCTGACGCACGAGCCGGCGGTAGGTGTCGGTCAGGTGCGTATTGCCGACGCCGACGACCATCGCGTCGTGGAACTGCACGTTCAGCTCGGTATAGCGCGTGACGTCGTGCGACTTCGCGGCGCCCTTCATCGACTGGATGATGCCTTTCAGCACTTTCAGCGTGTCGGGCGAGATGCGCTTCGCGAGCGCGCGCGCGACCGACTCGTCGAGCATCGCGCGCACTTCGTAGATCTCCTCGGCCTCGCGCAGCGGCACGACGCGCACGGTCACGCCGCGGTTCTTCTCGTTGCGCAGCAGTCCGGCCTGCTCCAGCGCGCGGAACGCTTCGCGCACGGGGCCGCGCGACACGTTCAGCTTCGTCGCGATCTCGACTTCGTTGAGCTTCTCGCCAGGTACGTATTCGCCGGAGACGATCGCGCGCTCGAGCATGTCCTGGACGATCATCGCGAGCGACTGGCTTTGCAGGAGTTCGATGGCACTGAGCGTGTTCGGGGCAGTCATGGTCGGGCAGGCAGCGGAGCTGCGGGTGAAAACGAGGGCGCCAGATCGGCGAATGATCCTTCTATACCCTCGGCCCGACACATTGTCAACAGTCTTCAGTTTCCAAAAACCAATTTCGCCTGCCGGGATGCATCCGGCAGGCGGCCGTCGCACGGCGGGCGAAGCTTGCCCGAACCGCGCGACGTGTGACGACCGTCAGGCCGTGTGCTTCACCGGCCCCGGGTCGCTGTGGCTCGGCCGGCCCGTTTCTACGTGGCCCGCGAAGCGGCGCACGACCTTGTCGTCGCCGCCGCGCAGCGTCGTCGCGGTGATCGTCAGATCGTACCAGCCGTGGCTCGACGACAGCTCGAAGTGATCCTCGACGCGTTCGCCCGGCTCCAGCGTGTAGGTGCGCGCATGCGCATGGCTGTACGCGTTGTCGACCGTCACGCGGCACGTCGCGCGCCCGCTGTTGCGCAGTTGCAGGTACACGTGGCAGTTGCGCACGTCGTAGCCGATCTTCGCTTCGGGGTTCGCGTGGCGGCCGTCCGCGGCGAGCCGCGTGTTGCCCTGGAACTCGCACAGATAACCGTTCGGGCCGTATGCGGCGAGATGGTACTCGCCGTGCGCGGCCGACGTGCTCCACGTATCGACGAAGCGGTCGTGCGCGGACACCGCATAACGGCGCGGCGGCGTCGCCGGGTTGCGGCGGTCGTACACGTAGAACGCCGCGCCCGCGTCGCCCGAGTTCGCGAAGTCGAGCGACACGCTGTCGTCGTGCCCGCTCACGCGGCTGTGCACGAACAGCTCGTACGGCAGCGCACGCGCGGGCCGCGTGCCGGGCTCCTGCGCCGGCATCGACTGTTGCGCGGGCACCTGGTACGCCTGGCCGGCCGTCGCGATGTGCTGCGGCACCGTGAAGCTCACCGTACGCGTGTCGGGGCGCGCGGAGAAGTCGAATGCCGACGTGAGGTCGCCGCAGATCGACCGGCGCCACGCGCTGATGTTCGGCTCCTTCACGCCGAAGCGCGCTTCGAGGAAACGCAGCACCGACGTATGGTCGAACGTCTCCGAGCAGACCCAGCCGCCCTTCGTCCACGGCGAGATGATGATCAGCGGCACGCGCGGCCCGAGGCCGATCGGCTGGATGCCGCCCGGGTCGGCACCCGGCACGAGCGGGCTCATCTCGCCCGGGTACTTGTTCAGGTCGAGCAGCTCGTCGCCGAGGTTCGACAGCAGGTTCGACGACACGATGCCCTGGCCGCCCACGCCGCTCGTCACCGGCGGCACCGGCGGCACGACGTGGTCGAACAGCCCGTCGTTCTCGTCGTAGTTGAGGATGAACACCGTCTTCGCCCACACCTCGGGGTTCGACGTCAGCGCCTCGAGCACCATGTTGATGTAGAACGCGCCGTCGGTCGGCGATGCCTGCGGGTGCTCGCTGTACTTGTACGGCGACACGATCCACGACACCTGCGGCAGCCGGTTCGCCTGCACGTCGGCCTTCAGCTCGGCGAGCGTGTGGTCCGACGCGCCCTTGTCGACCAGCGGGCCGCTCGCGCCTTCCTTCACCTGGAAGCGCTTGAAGAACATCAGCGAGTTGTCGGTGTAGTTGTCGGTCGGGTCGCCCGGGATGCCCGTGCCGCCCTGGTACACCTTCCAGCTGATCTTCGCGTTTTCGAGGCGCTCGGCGTAGGTCGTCCACGTGTAGCCGTTCACGTCGTCGCGCTCGCCGATGCCCGGGCCGTTCGGCGGGTTGCCGTAGATGTTGCGCGAGTCGACCGTGCCGGTCCACAGGTAGATGCGGTTCGGCGCCGTGTCGGCGTGCGCGGAGCAGAAGTACGAATCGCAGATCGTGAACGCGTCGGCCAATGCGTAGTGGTACGTGAGATCCTGGCGCTTCAGGTAGCCCATCGTCAGCACGTCCTGCTTCTGGTTCACCCATTGGTCCCACTGGCCGTTGTTCCAGGCGAGGTGGCCGCTGCTCCAGCCGTGGTTGGTGCCCGGCTGGAATTCGGTCGTCTGCTTCGGATCGAGGTAGAACGGCAGCACGTACGGCGCCGACGGATCGAGGCCGCGCGAATGGTAGTTCTTCGTGAACACCGATGCCGGCGGCTGCTGCCACACCGGCGCGCCGCTCGGCAGCAGGTGCGGGCGCGGGTCGTTGAAGCCGCGCACGCCGCGCAGGCCGCCGAAGTAATGGTCGAACGAACGGTTTTCCTGCATGAAGATCACGACGTGTTCGACGTCGCGGATCGTGCCGGTGCGATAGGCGGCCGGCATCGCCAGCGCATTGCGGATCGCGGGCGGGAAGCCCGCGTAGGCGGCCATCGCGCCGGCCGACTGCGCGGCGAGGCGCAGGAAATCGCGTCGATTGTTCGAGGACATGAAGAAGACCCTGTGGTCGGTAGGAGTGGGGCGCCGGTCGATTGGGGCCGGCGGTCGGTGCGTTGCCGTTATTACCCCGCACCGGCATGTCCCGGCCGTGACCGGTTCCAGCAGGTTTCTTGCGGTGACCCCCAGCTTTTTTTCGAAGCGGCATACGACGCGCCTTTCATGCGGCCGACACACGCATGCGCTACGCTGACGCGCGATCAAGAGGGGGAGAAGCCGAGTCGTGTTCGATCAGTTGAAGGCGTTCCACGCGACCGTCCGACAAGGCAGCATCACGCGCGCCGCGCGCCACCTGGGTGTGAGCCAGCCGACGATTGCCGCGCAGATCCGGCAGGTCGAGCAGGTGTACGGCGTCGAGCTGTTCTACCGCAGCGGCCGCAAGCTCGAGGTCACCGAGACGGGCATCGAGCTGCTGCCGCTCGTCGAGAAGATGATCGCGCTCGAGGCGCAGGCCGACATCATGCTGCGCAACGTCGGCGGCCTGTTCGAAGGCCACCTGCGGATCGGCGCGACGGGCCCGTACTACATCATGGACGCGGTCGGCCGCTTCTCGAACGCGCATCCGTCGATCGCGCTCACGTGCCGGATCGGCAACTCCGAGGAGATCCTGCAGGCGCTGCAGGAATTCCGCATCGATCTCGCGGTCTCGTCGCAGCGCAACGACGCCGACGGCCTCGAACGCAAGGTGATCTCGACCGATCCGCTCGTGCTCGTCGTGCATCGCAACCATCCGCTCGCGCGTTTCGACACGATCGACCCGGTGCACCTCGCCGACGTGCGGCTGCTGATGCGCGAGGAAGGCTCGGTCACGCGCCGCTGCACGGAGACGATCCTCGCGGCGGCCGGCGTCGCGGCCGCGTCGGTTGCCGAGATCGGCAGCCGCGAAGCGATCCGCGAGGCGATCCTGCATGGCGTGGGCGGCAGCCTGTTTCCGCTCGGCGAAGCCGAGCGCCATCCGGACCTGCGCGTGATCGCGCTGCGCGGCATCGACACGACGATCGACGAATACGTGTACTACCTGAAGGCGCGCCGCCAGAGCCCGGCGATCGACGCGTTCCTCGCCTGCATCCTGCCCGCGGAACACGCAACGCGCGACGCGACGCGGCGGGCGAACGCGCGCTGAGTCGCCGCGCGTTCGCCGCTTTTTGCGCATTTCCTGGCGCTTTTCGCCGCGCCTTCCCTCGTTATTTCCTCGTGCCTCCCTTGTCGCATCCGGCCACGCGTCACTTCGGCAGCGCCGGGATCATCCACGTGAACACGTGCTGCTGCAGGAACACGAGCACGCCGAGCAGCAGCGTGAGGATCACGCTGTGCCAGAAGGTGCGCGCGAACACGACACCTTCCTGCCCCTTCAGGTCCGTCGTCGACACGCCCGTCGCGATGTTCTGCGGCGAGATCATCTTGCCCATCACGCCGCCCGACGAGTTGGTCGCGGCCATCAGCACCGGATCGAGGCCGAGCTGCCTGGCGGCGACGACCTGCAGGTTGCCGAACAGCGCATTGCCCGACGTGTCGCTGCCGGACAGGAACACGGCGATCCAGCCGAGCGACGCGGACACCAGCGGGAACAGCGCACCCGTCGACGCGACGCCGGTGCCGAGCGTGTAGCTGATCCCCGAGTAGTTCAGCAGGTACGCGAGCCCGACGATCATCATCACCGTGACGATCGCGATCCACGTCTGCCGCCAGGTCTTGACCACGCATTCGAGGAACGCGCCGGCACCGGTGCGCGTCAGCACGGCCGTGATGATCGCCGAGAGCAGGATCGCGGTGCCCGTGCCGAGCGGCTGGAAGTCCCAGACCGCCGCGTACGGCTTGTGGTACAGCGACACGAACACCGCGTTGTGCAGGCCCGGCCACTTGATCTTCACGTCGCCGATCGCCGCGACGTTCGCGTGCACCCACACGATCACGACCACCGACACGACGAGCCACGGCAGCCAGCCGCCGAAGCCCGCGCGCGCGGCGCCAGCCGCCGCGGGCACGCTGCGCGCGAGCGCGTATTGCGGATCGGGCTGCGGCTTCCACAGCTGCAGGAAGCCGATCGTGACGATCAGCGACGTGAGCGACGACAGCACGTCGGTGAGCTGGTAGCCGAGGAAGTTCGACGTGACGAACTGCGCGAGCGCGAAGCTGGCGCCCGACACGAGCAGCGCGGGCCACAGCTGCTTGATCGAACGCAGCCCGCCATACGCGCCGACCACATAGAACGGCAGCAGCAGCGCGAAGAACGGCAGTTGGCGGCCGACCATCTGCGCGAGCGTCGCGGGCGGCAGCGACGTGACCGCGCCGAGCACGGTGATCGGCACGCCGAGCGCGCCGAACGCGACCGGTGCCGTGTTGAACAGCAGCGTATAGGTGAGCGCTTCGAGCGCGGGGAAGCCGAGCGCGATCAACAGCGCGCTCGTGATCGCGACCGGCGTGCCGAATCCGGAGATCCCTTCCAGCAGGCAGCCGAACGAGAACGCGACGACGAGCAGCACGAGGCGGCGGTCGTCGGGCAGGTTGTCGAGCATCCACTGCCGGAACTGGTCGAAGCGGCCCGATTTCACCGCGATGTTGTACAGCAGCAGCGCGTTGAAGACGATCCACATCACGGGCACGACCGCGAGCGCCATGCCCGCGCCGACCGCGTTGAACGCGAGCCCGGCCGGCATGCCCCACGCGCCGATCGCGACCGCGAGGCCGGTGACGAGCCCGGCGAGCGACGCCTGCCAAGCGGGGCGGCGCAGCACGCCGAGCGCGATCAGTGCGACCGCGATCGGGATCACGGCGACGAGGAAGGACAGGAACAGCGAGTTGGCGACCGGCGTCAGCGGCTGCGCGAAGACGATGCCGGGCGGTAGGGCGTCGGTGGGATTCATCGTGTCTCCAAAGGCGACCCGGGTTGGCGCGTCAGCGCCCCCGGATTCGGTGCAAAGCGACGTTCTGCAGTCGCGACAACGATCGGGCACTTGTGCACGCAACTACGTTGCACGGCCAACCGATCGGTCGCTTAAAAGAGGTTAGGAGGCGTACGGCGCTTGTACAAGGGGGACAAGCCCGAAATGCAGCAACCCGATACGGACCATCCGACGCACGATGACCGGCAGTTGGCGGGCCGCTGTCGCACCCGACAGGAAACCCGTCGCGAACGGCCCATCGGCGGGCGCGACGTCATCACCTGCGCAATGTTGCGCGCGCGACAAAGGAGACTACCGGCACGCGGGATGTTTCGTTTGGCATCCGAAGCCTAGACTGGCCGCATCGATTCCGCCCGCGCCGACGACGGCACGGCACCGGAACCTCACGGAGCGAACACGATGAAGACGATAAAGCAGGCGGCATGCGCATTCCTGCTGATCGGCGCGGCTTTCGCCGCCCACGCGCAGGCCGCATCGACGCTGACGCGCGCGGAGGTCCGCCAGGAACTCGCGGAACTGGAGGCCGCCGGCTACCGGACGAGCCTCGCGAGCAGTCCCGACTTTCCGGAGAACATGCAGGCGATCATGCGGCGCGCCGCGCAGGCGCGCGGCGACGATGCCGGTTACGGCAACGACGGCCGGGCACACGTTGAATCGGGCAAGCCGGCGCTGCCGCACGCGATCGATCGCGGCACGTACGCGCATCACTGATTGCTGACCGAACCGGATTGAACGGGTAACGGCGCGGCGCGACCAGCGCCGACCGACACGCACGCGGCACGCACGCCAACGGGCGCGGTCCGCGTGCGCGATCCTCAGACGCTGAAGCGGTTCAGCGTATACGCGCGATAGGCCGCGACGAACGCGTCGAACGATCCGGCCTCCTTCGCTTCGAGTTCGGCCTGCTCGGCCAGCGACTTCGCGGCGAGCGCCTGCTCGGTGCGCAGCGTGTCGGCCGACGGCGGATGCGCGCGGAAATGCGCGGCATGCGCTTCGCTCTGCGCCAGCGCGAACGCAAGGAACGACTGCCCGTTCTCGCGCATCGTGCGCAGCACGCGCGCGGACGGCGTGCGCTCCGGATCGGCGAGCTTTTCGCGCTGCGCGGCGATCGCGCGCGCATGCTCGTCGCCGCCGCGGATTTCGTCGAGGCGGCGGCCGACGGTTTCGATATCGGCCATCAGGTCGTCCGCCCACGCCTGCAGCGTGATCGGCTGCCCGTCGCGCGACAGCATGAGCCCCGGCTTGCGGCCTTCCATCGTCACGCTGCCGAAGTTCGCGTTCGCTTCCTTGTACGCGTCGCAGTCGAGCGGCGCGCTGTCGTCGAGCGCGCACGCGAGCAGGAACGCGTCGATGAAGCGCGCGGTCTCCAGCGCGATGCCGGTCGGCTCGAACGGATCGATGTCGAGGCAGCGCACCTCGATGTACTGCACGCCGCGCGATGCGAGCGCATGCAGCGGGCGTTCGCCCGAATACGTGACGCGCTTCGGCCGGATCGTCGAGTAGAACTCGTTCTCGATCTGCAGCACGTTCGTGTTGATCTGGATCCACTCGCCGTCGCGATGCGTGCCGATCGCCTCGTAGGCGGGATACGGCTCGCTGACGGCCTTCGACAGCGCGTCGAGATAGCCGGGCAGCGTGTTGTAGTCGACGTGCAGTGCGGCCTGGGCCGTCGTGTTCGAGTAGCCGAGATCGCTCATCCGCAGGCTGGTCGCATACGGCTGGTACAGCGTATCGGCGTCGAACGTATCGAGCCTGTGCGGCTTGCCGCGCAGGAATTTCGTGTCGAGCGCGGGCGACGCGCCGAACAGGTACATCAGCAGCCAGCTGCGGCGGCGGAAGTTGCGAATCTGCGCGAGATAGCGCTCCGACTGGTAATCGACGAGCGTGGCCGTCGACCCTTCTTCCGCGTGCAGGCGCCGCCACACTTCCTCGTGCAGCGAGTAGTTGTAGTGGATGCCGGCGATGCACTGCATCGTGCGGCCGTAGCGATACGCGAGGCCGCGCCGGTACACCGTCTTCAGGCGGCCGATGTTCGACGTGCCGTAGTCGGCGATCGGAATCTGGTCGTCGGCCGGCAGCAGGCCCGGCATCGAGTCGTTCCACAGCATCTCGTCGCCGAGCGACGCATAGACGTAGCGATGCAGCTCGTCGAGGCGTTCGAGCGTGATCGACGCGTCCGCTTCCGCGGGCGTGATCAGCTCGATCAGCGCTTCGGAGTAGTCGGTCGTCAGCGACGGGTGCGTGAGTGCCGAACCGAGCGCGCGCGGATGCGGCGTGAACGCGATCATCCCGTCGCGCGTCACGCGCAGGCTTTCCTTTTCGATGCCGCGCAGGCCGTCGGGCAGATGCTGCCGCGTCGGGCCCGAGCTCAGCGCTTCGAGGCGATTCAGCAGCAGTTCGGACTGGCGGTGAGTCATGGTGTTCGACATGGAGACGCAAGTGCGTGACGGCCGCGCGCAGAACGCCGCGCGCGGCCGGCTGGATTGTTGGTCGCTTCGTTGGTAGCGGGCACTTTAACATCTCGCCGGAACACGCGCTTGAGGTGGCCGCAGGCATGGCTCGCGGGCCGGAGCGGGCCGCCGGACGGGCCGATCGCGGCTGTCACGGCTTGTGTTACCGGATTCGGGCGGCACCGATCGGCACGTCGGTCACGTGAATTCGTCCGACGGATCGTGAAGCGCGTCGCGGCCTCGTCCGGTCGCACCCGAGCGCGGGCCGCCGCCGTCACCCGCCGCGCGCGCCGCCCGCCCGGTCGGCCACTTCGTTCCACAAATGCAGCGCCGCATACGCGCGCCACGGCCGCCAGCCTTCGGTGCGGCGCTTCTGGCTCGACAGCCGGTCGAGCGACGGATCGCGCGCGGCGATCGACTGCATCAGCACGAGATCGGATGCCGGCCACGCGTCCGGGTCGCGCCACGCGCGCATCGCGATGTATTCGACGGTCCACGGGCCGATGCCGGGCAGATCGAGCCACGCGCCGCGCAGCGTCGCGAGATCGGCATGCGCGCGATCGACCGGCACGTCGCCGGCCGCCACCGCGCGCGCCACGCCCGTCAGCGCGGCAACGCGCTTGCCGGGCATCCCGATCTTGTCGAGATCGCACGCGGCGAGCGCGTCGGGCGTCGGGAAACGCCAAGCGGGCGCGCCGTCGTCGATATGCACCACCCGCTCGCCGGCGCGTTCGACGAGCCGGCCGACGATCGTCGTCGCGGCCTTCACGCTCACCTGCTGGCCGACGATCGCGCGCACGGCCAGCTCGAACCCCGACCACGCGCCCGGCACGCGCAGCCCCGGCGCGGCCTCGACGAGCGGCGCGAACCACGGATCGCGCGCGAGCCCATCGCCGATCGCGGCCGGATCGGCGCCGAGGTCGAACATCGTCGCGACGCGCGCGGCGAATGCATCGTCGACATGACGCGCGACCGCCCCTTCGACCGTCGCGATCAGGCAATGCTTGCGCGGATGTTTCATGACGG
Organism: Burkholderia sp. LFS061; assembly: GCF_047978125.1. Lineage (NCBI taxonomy): Bacteria > Pseudomonadati > Pseudomonadota > Betaproteobacteria > Burkholderiales > Burkholderiaceae > Burkholderia > Burkholderia sp. LFS061. Next base: position 40,917 of record NZ_JBFPFS010000039.1, read on the forward strand.
TGAGCCGGCCCGAATCGCCATGCAGGTCGACGATGCGGCGATACACGCCGTCCGCGACCTGCTCGACGCCCGGAATCGCGCGCCCGCTGAAGAAGCGCAGCACGCGCGCCCAGTCGTAGGGCGCGTTGAAGCGCAGTTCCATCTGCGCGGACGGCGGCACATGGCCGCCGTTCACGGTTGACGTGATTGTTGTTTTAGCAATGCTCAAACCGCACTTCCCTCCGTCACGGCTTCGGTTTCATCGTGATGCGCATGGCGCGCCTCGGACGCGAGCAACGTCGCCTTGCGGCGCACGCCCCAGCGATATCCGGCGAGCGCGCCGCCCTTTTGCACGACGCGGTGGCACGGGATCGCGAGCGCGACCGGGTTCGACGCGCACGCGGACGCCACGGCGCGCACCGCGCGCGGCGAGCCGAGCGCCTCGGCGATCTCCGAGTAGCTGCGCGTTTCGCCGTACGGAATATGCGTCAGCGCTTCCCACACGCGCTGCTGGAACGCGGTCGGCGCGATGTCGAGCGGCAGGTCGAATGCGTGCCGCGCGCCGTCCAGGTACGCGCGGATCTGCGTGACGAACGGCGCGAGCCGCGCGGACGATTCGACCAGTTCGGCGCGCGCGAACGCGTCCTTCAGCTCGCCGACCAGCAACGCCGGCTCGTCGCCGAACGCGATCCGGCAGATGCCCTGTTCGGTCGCGGCGACGAGCACCGTGCCGAGCGACGTCGACGCGGTCGCATAGTCGATCCGCAGGCCGGCGCCCTGGCGGCGGAACGCGGACGGCGCCATCCCGAGCTCGCGCGGTACCGACGCATAGAGCCGCGACGGCGAGTTGAAGCCCGCATCGACGGCCGCCTGCGTGACCGGCTGCCCGCTTTGCAGCGCCTGCCGCAGCGCTGCGCCGCGCTGCGCGGCCTGGTACTGCCGCGGCGACACGCCAACCACGCGCTTGAAGAGCCGCTGAAGGTGGAACGGGCTCACGTGCACGGCATCGCTCAGTTGCTGAAGCGTGAGCCGCTCGGCATGCGCGTCGAGCACCGCGCACGCGCGGTTGACGATCTCGAGCTCGCGCGGCAGCCCTTCCGGCTGGCACCGCTTGCAGGGCCGGAAGCCTGCCGCACGCGCGGCCGCCGGATCGGCGAAGAAGGACACATGCTCGCGGCGCGGCAGCCGCGACGCGCAGGTCGGGCGGCAGAACACGCCGGTCGTGCTCACGGCATAGAAGAACGCGCCGTCCGCATGCGGATCGCGCTCGGTCACGGCGCCCCAGCGGGCATCGTCGGTCGGATAGGCGGTTTTCATCTGAACCTCGCACTCTCTAGTGTAGATGGTGCCTACTCTAGACATCGGCACGTGCCGTCGCGCCCTGAATCTTGCTCTGTGATTCGCGTCGGCGAACCGGGGGCGGATCACCTCGAAATAAATCGGACAAAACGCCCGCTCCAGCTGATCCGGCGCGGTTTTCGTCATCGTCCCGTCACCAATTTGCTGCAGTGCAGATGCGACAAATCGCCGTCCTGACGTTTTTTTGCATTCTGAATATTGCGTCGCACCATCGCCGTGTGTATAGTTGGAACTGTCTCCTCCATGTCTCCTCCTGATATGGATTAAGCCCGTTCCGCTCTGCGTGAACGGGCTTTTTTTCGTCTGTCGATTGTGCCGCGTTCCGGCCGGCAGCGCAGGCGCGATGCGTCTACACTCGATGCTCGTCGACTGCGAAGGAGTATCGGCTTATGAAACCCACCATCCGCGCGATCGATCACATCGTGCTGCGCGTGACCGACATGGCGGCGATGACGCGCTTTTACTGCGACGCCGTCGGCTGCCACGTGGAGAAGGAACAGCCCGATCTGGGCCTCGTGCAGTTGCGCGCGGGCGATGCGCTGATCGACCTGCTGTCGGTCGGCGGCCCGATCGACCGTCCCGACAGCGGCCCGCCCGGCACGGGGCGCAACCTCGATCACCTGTGCCTGCGCGTCGAGCCGTTCGACCCCGACGCGCTGATCGCGCATTTCGCCGCGCATGGCGCGCGGCCGGGCGCCCCCGCGGAGCGCTACGGCGCCGGCGGCTACGGGCCGTCGATCTACCTGTTCGATCCCGAAGGCAACATGCTGGAATTCAAGGGGCCGCCGGCCGCGATCGGCTGAGCACGGCCGGTGTGCGGGCCGTCACGCGCCCGCGCGCGCCTTCAGCACCGTCCATTCGACCGCGACCGGATCGTGGTCCGCGCTCGAGATCCACGCCGCGCCGTCCTGCACCGTGCACTGCAGGCGCATCGTGCGCTCCGCGAGCTGCCCGAGCTCGGCCGCGACGCCATCGGCGAGCGACAGCACCTGCACGTTGCGCAGCCGCTCGACCTTGCTGCGCACGCCCTGCCACCAGATATCCGACGTCTTGCCGCCGTACGCGATCACCGTGACCTGCCCGGCGCGGCCGGCCGCCTTCGAGATGCGCCGTTCGTCGGGCTGGCCGGCCTCGATCCACACGTCGATCGCGCCCGTCAGGTCCTTCTGCCACAGATCGGGCTCGTCGACGTCCGACAGCCCCTTGCAGAATTCGAGCCGCTCGTGCGCGAACAGTGCGAACGCGACGATGCGCACCATCATCCGGTCGTCGGTTTCCGACGGATGGCGCGCCACCGTCAGCGCGTGATCGGCATAGTAATGCCGATCCATGTCGGCAATTTGCAGTTCGGCTTTGTAGATCGTGGATTTCAGCGCCATGCGGATGCGGCCCGGGCGGGCATTCGGTTCGGTCGGGCCGTGATGATACCGAATGCGCGCCGTCCGGCGCGTGTCATGTGTGCCCTCACAGCGCAACGGCCCGGCATGCACCGGGCCGTGTTCGGTTCGCGCCGCCGGTTGATCGGGCCGGCGCGCTCGCGCGTCGTGCGACTGCGCGGTGACTGTGCGGTTATTGCTTGACGAAGCGCGAATCGGCCCAGAGACCCTGCTGGTCGCTGTTGTCTGCGCTGACGAACTGCACGTCGCCCTGGTCGACCGACACCACGCGGAAGCGCTGGCCTTCCGGCACCGACAGGCAGCGGTAGTCGTCGAAGTACTGCTGCTTCGCCTGCGACTTGCCGTCGCGCTCGTGATTCAGTACGGAATCCAGATTGTCTTTCGACAGGCAGCCCCAGGCATTCTTCGTCAGCTGGATTTCCTGCTTCGGCTTGACGGCCGAATCGCCGCCGGCCTGGGCAATCGACACTGCGCAAAATGCGCCGACGAGGGCAAAAAGGATACCGGTACGCTTCTTCATTTTTTGTCTCCAGGCTTGCGGGCACCAGGCTTGGGTTAGCTATGTGTTTAAAGGTGATCGTGAACCCGCGTTTTTTACTTTAGAAGACCGGCAAGTGATAGCAAGCACATTTGTTGTGCGACCGCAATAGCGGCGGATTGTCGCACCCCGTGCGCAGCCCGTTTTCCGTGCGGGACCACGCCTGCCGCGTGGCGGACAGGCTCGTGGCGCCGGGCGGAAAGCATTACCCGGCAAGACTTTCAGCAAAGTTACAAGGCGGCGATTGAACGGTTTGGATAATCCATTTCGATATCCGGATCATTTTGATGCGCCGCACATAAAGTCATTCGAAACGATCCGACTTTACCGCAGCGCGGAATCGCATTTACCTGATACAAAAAAAATGCCAGATATAAGCGCATCCGTATTTATCCGTGTTTCCCCGCATGCATCCTGCGCCCGCGGAGGCCGTGCCGCAGGCGTCTTTCGTCAGCGTGTTTACCCTGCCTTATTCAGGCCGATTGCTGGCGCTCGAAATAATCGCGCTGGAAGATGCACATGCGATAAGCATTGTGATACGCACCGTTGCCAAAAAATTCTTCCTTCAATTCAGCCTCGTGCTGGAACCCGCATTTTTCGTACACGTGAATCGCCGCCGCATTCGTCGTATCGACGATCAGGTACAGCTTGCGCATGTTCAGTACGTTGAATGCGTACTTGATCGCGAGGCGCGTCGCCTGGCCTGCATAGCCGCGCCCCTGGCATTGCGGCGCGATGATGATCTGGAACTCGCCGCGGCGATGGATGTAGTCGAGCTCGATCAATTCGACGAGACCGACCAGTTCGCCTTGCGCATCGACCGCGACGAAACGGCGCTCGCGCTGGTCGTGCACGTGGCGATCGTACAGTTGCGACAGTTCCGAGAAGGTTTCGTACGGCTCCTCGAACCAGTAGCGCATGATCTTCGCGTCGTTGTTCAGTTCGTGGACGAAGCGCAGGTCCTGGCGCTCCAGCGGCCGCAGCGCAAGCGTGTTGGTATCGTTCTGGAGTTGCATGTTCATGTCCTTTTTGATGCCGGCGCACGTGCGGCACACCCGCGCGGCTCGGCCGCGCTCGGGCCCGTTCCGCACTGTAAGAAGTTGAACGCGGGCGAAGTTCAGAGCCTAGAATGTGAGCAAGGGTTCCTGCCACCGCAAGGAGGCTATCGTGATCGAGCAAGTCATACTCGGTATTTTTCTCGTACTGCCGCTCGTGATCGTCACGGCGCTGTTTTCCGACGAACTTTGGCAGGAACATCGGCGCCAGCATCCGCGCGACGAAAACGCCCCGCACATCGACTGGAAGCATCCGTGGCGCCGCGTGCGACGCGGGCATTGAGCCGATCTCCGTCGATCCGCGTCACGCGCCGGCCGGGCCACTCCGGGCCGGGCAACGCGTGATGCAGCCTTATTCCGCTTCGAACCGATTCCCGCCCAACCCGCGAGACGCCGACGTGAACGACAAGCCCGCCCTCCCTCCGCACGATATTCCCAACGAAACGATCGACCTGCAGATCGCCGACGTGCTGGCGGCCGTCCGCTACCCGGCGAACAAGGATGCGATCGTCGATGCCGCGCGCGATGCCGGCGCCAGCAACGAGGTGCTGTCGATGCTCGACGGCCTGCCCGAACAGGACTACGCGGACGTCGACGCCGTCACGCACTGGGTCGCCGGCAACTTCGGTCCGGGGCTCGGCATTTGAGCGCGCGCCAATAACGCGATAGGATCGGGCCGCACCGGTCGCGCCGCGGCCGGGATGCGCGCCGCCCGGCGCAAGACCGGGCGTTTGCGCACGCGTGTCCGGGGGACTCCATGGAAGGCATCCTGATCCAGCACACGTCGCGTCGTCAGCTCTGGTTCGGCGCGCTGACGGCGCTCGTCATCCTGCTCGCGCTCGGAATCGCCGCGCCGCACGCGAACGTCACGCTGCCGGCGGTCGAGCCGTTCATGCCGATGTGCGCGCTCACCGTGTTCACGACCGCGAGCATCGCCGCGTTTTTCCTCGGTGCGCAGTTCACCGTGACGCGCCAGCCCGTGCTCGGCGCGCTCGGCGGCGCCTATGCGTTCACCGCGCTCGCCGTCGCGCTGCAGTTGCTCACCTTTCCGGGCGTGTTCGCGCCGCATGGCCTGCTCGGCGCACGCCCGCAAAGCGCCGCGTGGATGTGGATCTTCTGGCATGCGGGCTTCCCGTGCTTCGTGATGGCCGCGCTGCTCGCGCGCGAACGACTGACGCGCGCACCGGTCGGCGAACAGCAGACGCGCCGGTGGACCGTCGCGCTCGTCGGCGGGCCGGCCATCGCGGCCGCGCTGCTGTGCGCGCTCGCGCTGAACGTGTCGCTGCCGCCCGCGTTCCGTCCGCCCGGCGACGCGGCCGTGCTGCCCTTCAATGGCGTCGCGCTCGCCGTGTGGATACTCAATGCGCTTGCGCTCGTGGCCGTGCTGGCCACCGGCCGGCTGCGCACGACGCTCGACCTCTGGCTCGCGATCGCGGTGCTCGCGTGCCTCACCGACACGACGCTGAACCTGCTGACCACGAACCGCTTCACGGTCGGCTGGTATGTCGCGCGCGTGTTCAGCATGTTCACGCCCGGTGTGCTCGTGTGCGTGCTCGCGTGGGAAGTGACGATGCTTTACCAGCAGCTGTTCGAGGCGCATGCAACGCTGATTCGCTCTTCCGCTCGCGACGGGCTGACGGGCGCGTTCAACCGCAGCCACTTCAACGATCATTTCCACACGCTGTTCCTGCAGGCGCGACGGCAAGGCGAACCGCTGTCGCTGCTGATGGTCGACGTCGATCACTTCAAGGCATACAACGACGCGTTCGGTCACGTGAAGGGCGATGCGTGCCTGATCGCGATCGCAAATGCGCTGGCCGGCGCGGTGAGGCGGCCAGCGGATATCGTCGCGCGTTACGGCGGCGAGGAATTCGCGATCGTGTTGCCGAACACCGGTACGCGCGGCGCGCGGGTCGTTGCCGAGGAAGCGCACGAAGCGGTGCTGCGGCTGGACCTCGCGATGCCTGCTTCGCCGGCAGGACGCGTCAGCGTCAGCGTCGGCTGTGCGACCGTGTCGGCCGACGATTTGTCCACGCCCGATGCGTTGATCGAAGCCGCCGATGCCGCGCTGTATCGTGCGAAGGATGCGGGGCGGAACAGGGTTGTGGTCGCCTGAATACGTCTGCTGTTTGGGGTATCTGTTACGGTCATTTTGACCGGAATAATGCGCCGTTACGCAATGCGGGGCAGGGATACCAATGCTTACAGCCCGTGTTGCGGGCGCTCGCTATGCTCGGTTTCATATCGAACCCGAGCAGGTGAGCGCCATGAAGAAAACCCTTTTGCTGATTGCCGGCGTCGCCGTGTTGCTGAGCGGCTGTATCGTCGTGCCTGACGGTGGGTATTACGGTGGTGGCGGGTATTACCATCACCGTCATTGGGATTGATGCGGGTGGGGGTCCGGACGAGTCGATCAGTATGCTCGCCCATGCTGGATCGATGATCCGGACCGCAACTCAATCAGGCCAGCGTAGTCACTCTGCACGCCAGCAGCTACATTCACCTGGCACGCTGTCGATCGCATTTGCATCGACCGCCGCCCAATCGGAGCCCCACTCCCTTGAGCGCGACGTGCTTGCCAAGCATAAGCGCCGAACGTGGTCTGCTAGGGAAGCCGCGCCAACATCCGGTCAAGAAAAGTCGGCGGCAAACTGATTTCGCCAAATGTTGCGCCGAACTCGAGCCCTTGGGGGTACATCAATGCCTCCTTCGCCCAATGAAGCTCAACAGGTAAGCGAGACCCGTCCCGATACGTTCGCTCGGCGACGAGGTGCTCGCCCCCCCTGTCGTAGAGCCTGAGAACGATCGTATCTCCAAAATAACAGTACCGTGCCCAATAGCCACCGTGCGAAGAACGCTCGATCTTTTGTTCGCGTGAATCGCAAATCGCGCGCAGTTGTACGTCTTTCCAGTAGCCCCAGCCAAACCCGAGGACAGTGACGACGGCAGCCGAAACGAATGCGCGCCGAATGAAAATCCTAATCTCACTCGCAATAACATCAGCCCAACCGCTTGAGCCAGATAAGAAAGCATTCAGCAATCTCACTGCCGAAGCGAGCACGACAACGGGCAATATTATCGTCAGGAGGGCTATCATTAACAACACGCCCGAATCATTAATACGAAGATTCATGTGAGCCGAAGTTTGCTGGGTTCCTGCAACGTCACTTAGCAGTAGTCCGAAAAAATAACAAAATCGCCGCCTCGATGATGACGCCGCTACCACTCGCGAAATGAGCCATTCCGGACCGGGTAATAGACATTCCCCGCGACTCGCATATCACCGACCGCAACGGGATATTCCACCCGTGGAATACCCGCTGCGCCGGCCACCGTTGACGCCAGCACAATGATAGCTAACGCCCGACCCGCCACCTTGCCGAGAAAAATAAAAAGTCGCAACTCCTTTGAATATCTGCATACCTATCGATGGCCTCACGATCCCGGCGCGCTTAGACGGCCAAGAAAACCCCAAGAATATTTGACCCCAAACCCAGTCACGTTAACAACGATTTCGAACTAGTCCGATTGATTTTACGGGTGCGATCACGCTAGCGTAACAGGCATCGCGCAAACCGCCCAACATCACCGGATCTAAAATAGAAATGCCATCAAACAAGGAAAAAATTCCCTATTTCACGATAAATAAAATTTTTTGGAAGTGGAAACTCCATGACGGTGCTGATGGATGCAAGATTGTTCCAAACATCTCGTTATCCATGGATAAACCTGCGCCACCGCTTCCGATGCAACAAAAATCGAACGCAACTGAACTCAAACATTCCTCCGCCACGCCCAAGCGCGATTCACTTGACAAAATGGTGGATGACTTGGAAAGGGCCGGCAAGGCGCTAGCACGCTTTCAAGTTTGGCTAAATTCCTGCCCCCCCCTCCCAAACCCGCCATCGTGAAACTAAAAAAGGGCGATCCCGTACCAGCGTTCGATATTCAAGAGATTCCCGCAGCAATGCGTAAAATGCACCTTCCGACATCTGCCAAACTTATGGAGCGATGGTTCTCTGGAAAATTAAATTATTCACGAACTTCTTCGGATGAGTCGTTAGAAATCAATCAATATGGAAAACCATATCCATCCGACATGTATGACATGTCTACCATTAAATTGGATTGGATTCTGCGCTTCCCCCGAGCGAAGCGGCAATTCAACTACCTTATTAATGAAATGATTCGCTCACCAAAATCCAGAATCCAGCTTTACAAACTACTGATCCCGCATAAAGACTGCGCAGCGCGACTCTACACCGACGACATATGTGGCAATGATCTTCGCGATTTACACCGAAGATTCCAATTTCAATACTCAAAAGTAGACAGCACGTTTGGGCAGAAAATCGAAACTCAACTAGATGCACAACTTCGCAACAATGGTGTGCCTGACGACCTATCCGGAGCACTCGGGTCCTTCAACATCTATGTGGCGCTCGGAAGCGCGCGCTTCTCGTGGGACGTGAATTCACACAGAACAATAGCTGAAGTGACCGGAGTGTGGGTGTATGTGAAAGACAACTATACATTCACCGATGAATCTAATGAGCGATCCCAATACTTAGGGCATTGGAGTAGCGACGGCGTCATCATTGTTCCATATAGTGCAATCGCTGCATTCTCGAACTCCGAGCATATCCCATATGTCAAATACGCCGTCGCCAGAGGCGACTCACTCATCAAGGGGAACGTCCACTATCCGGTAGAAAATATCGATTTTAGAAAATGGTCTAAGATACATGACAGAGGCGGCGACTTTATCATCTACTCTGACAAAAAATTCATCCCAATCTCCCCTCCCATAGAAATTTCACTATGATCAAATTCAACAATAAATCATGACGATTTCTTTGAAAATTACTCATACACTGCTCATCATGGCACTGATTGGTACCTTTGCCTTTGACCGAACGCCTCGAGGGGAAGAGTGTAGAACGTCGACATCTCCAAATGGGATGTACCTTGCCGACCTGTGCCTTTTAGCTTGGGTTCCTGGTGGAGATTCGCGGTATGTTGGTCGCGTATACATCGCACAAACTGGGAGGTTAATAGCCCAGCACACATTCAGCACACCGATTCCCGAAATTTCCTGGAATAGTTATAGCGAGGCCTACGTGTCCTTTTCAAAAGGTGACGGCGGAGATGATTCTGTATATATATCGCTGCCGCCATCGTTTATCGATCGGATGCTAGCGGCCCGTCCGCATCTGTAAAACCACAGTGTCAATCTGACTTGCAGTCGTCACGCGGATGCAGGCACGTTCTATTGCCGGGCGATGGCTGTGCCATTCCCGCCCTGCAATCCTTTTCGCTTCTATTTCCCAATACAAAACCTGCTGAAAATCACCCCCAGCAGATCATCCGAAGTAAACTCCCCGGTAATCGCATTGAGCTGTTCCTGCGCGAGCCGCAGTTCCTCGGCAAACAGATCCAGCGACTGCGCCCGTTGCTCCGCATGATCCGCCGCCTGCGCCAGATGCTCCTGCGCCGCTCGCAACGCGATCAAATGCCGCTCGCGTGCGAGATACACGCCTTCGGCTCCCGCCTGCCACCCCGCGATCCGCAGCAACTCCGCACGCAGCATGTCGATCCCGTCGCCGCGCTTCGCCGACAGATGCACCTCGGTCAGATCCCCTTCCGCCGCTGGATGCTCGACGCAAGCCGGCACGCCGGTCAGATCCGTCTTGTTCAGCACCCGCACCACCGGCACGCCGCCCGGAAACCGCGCGGCGATCGTCTCGTCATCCGGCGTCAGCCCCGTGCGCGAATCGAGCAGATGCAGCACGACTTCCGCGCGCTCGATCTCGCTCCACGTGCGCGCAATCCCGATCCGCTCGACTTCATCCTCCGTCTCGCGCAACCCGGCCGTATCGATGATGTGCAGTGGAATCCCTTCGACCTGGATCGTCTGCGCAACCTTGTCGCGCGTCGTCCCGGCGATCGGCGTGACGATCGCCAGTTCCGCGCCGGCCAGCGCATTCAGCAGCGACGACTTGCCGACGTTCGGCTGTCCGGCAAGGACGACCGACAATCCCTCGCGCAGCAGCGCACCCTGTCGCGCATCGCCAAGCACGTGCGCGAGCTGCGCACGGATCTTCGCGAGCTTGCCGCGTGCATCGGCAGCCTCCAGGAAGTCGATCTCCTCTTCCGGAAAATCGAGCGTCGCCTCGACCAGCATCCGCAGCGTGATCACGTCTTCGACGAGCGCATGGATCTGCCGCGAGAACGCGCCATCGAGCGAACGCCCGGCCGACCGCGCAGCGGCCTCGGTGCTTGCCTCGATCAAGTCGGCAACCGCCTCGGCCTGCGCGAGATCGAGCTTGTCGTTCAGGAACGCGCGCCGCGTGAACTCGCCCGGCTCCGCGAGCCGCAGCCCGAAGCCGCGCCCTGCATCCAGGCAGCGCTGCAGCAGCAGTTGCATCACGATCGGCCCGCCGTGCCCCTGCAGCTCGAGCACGTGCTCGCCGGTGTACGAATGCGGCGCCGGGAAATACAGCGCGATCCCGCGGTCGAGCGGCGCGCCGTGCTCGTCGAGGAACGGCACGTAGCTCGCATGGCGCGGCGCGAGCTTCTGCCCGCACAACGCGTCGATCAGCGGCAGCGCGGCCGCCTCGCCGCCGCGCCCGAACGACACGCGGACGACGCCGATGCCGCCCCGGCCGGCAGCAGTGGCAATGGCGACGATCGGGTCGGAATCGGTAGCGAGCATGGGAATCGGATGAATCGGGTGATCAGGCAATGAGTGGTGCGCCCGCGCAACAGTTCGGGCATCGGAACGCCGGCATTGTAGCGTGCCCGCTCATACGCCACCGGACGCCACACGGGATTCGGACTTGCCCGAATTTATCCCACCGGGGATAAGTCGAGTATCAGTCCAGCGCGATGACACAGCCACCATTTCGGACTAGTCTGCCTGCCGGAGCGGCCTGACACTGCGTCCCTCAATTCCGCTGCTCATCCTGTGCAAGTCCGAGATTAGTCCGAACGAGATATGTTTATCTCATGCGGTTGTCTGAAAGACGTCGGTGGAATTGCACAATCTCCCCCATGCCGACATCCGAAGAAAAAGCCGCGTTCTCGGAACGCCTGAAATTCGCCCTGCGGCGCAGTCCGGAGAAGATCACCGGCGCGACGGAGCTTGCGAACAAGTTCAATCTGCGCCACCGCGGAACGCATCCCGTTTCGCCGCAAACCGCGCACAAGTGGCTGACGGGCCGCACGATTCCGACGTCGGACAAACTCGAAACGCTCGCCGAATGGTTGCGCGTCGAACTGCACTGGCTGCATTACGGGCCGTCGCCGAGCGTGATCGAACACCCGACACCGCAACCGCTGCCGCGCGACGAACGCTATCCGCCGACGCCCGAAACGATCGAACTCGCGTCGAAGATCGAGGCACTGTCTCCGCATCACCGCTACCTCGTTCAGGAACTGGTCGAGCAGTTCTACGGCGATCCGAAAATCGAAGCGAAGAAATCCTGACCGGGAGCGGCTCGCGCATCGCACCCCGCGCGCCGCCGCCAAGAAACAACAAAGCCGCATGGGCGAACCATGCGGCTTTGTTTTTTTGCGCGCATCGCGAGCGGCTCGCCACCCGCGTGTGCCAAGGACGTCAGGCCGGTTTCTTCTTGACCCCGCCGAGCTTGCGCGTGATGTAGTACTGCTGCGCGATCGACAGCACGTTGTTCACGACGTAGTACAGCACGAGGCCGGCCGGGAAGAAGAAGAACATGACCGAGAACGCGATCGGCATGAACTTCATCATCTTCGCCTGAACGGGGTCCGGCGGCGTCGGGTTCAGGCTCGTCTGCACGAACATCGACACGGCCATCAGCACCGGCAGGATGAAGAACGGATCGCGCTGCGACAGGTCGTGAATCCACAGAATCCACGGCGCGCCGCGCATTTCGACCGACGCGAGCAGCACCCAGTACAGCGAGATGAACACCGGGATCTGGATCACGACCGGCAGGCAGCCGCCGAACGGATTGACCTTCTCGGTCTTGTACAGCTCCATCAGCGCGGAGTTCATCTTCTGCGGATCGCTCTTGAAGCGTTCGCGCAGCGCCTGCATGCGCGGCGTGATTTCCTTCATGCGCGCCATCGACTTGTAGCTCGCGGCCGACAGCGGGAAGAACACGGCCTTGATCAGCACCGTCAGCAGCACGATCGCCCAGCCCCAGTTGCCGACGTAGCCGTGGATCTTCTCGAGCAGCCAGAACAGCGGCTTCGCGATGATCGTCACCCAGCCGTAGTCCTTCACGAGCTCCAGGCCCGGCGCGATGCCTTCGAGCATGCGCTCTTCTTCCGGACCGGCGAACAGGCGTGCCTGCACGTCGGCCGACTGGCCCGGGGCGATCGCGGCGACCGGCTGCTTCACGCCGACGCGGTACAGCGCCGGGTCGATCTTTTCAGCGTAGATGTCGCGCTTCACGCCCGACTGCGGAATCCATGCCGACGCGAAGTAGTGCTGCACCATCGCGACCCAGCCGTTGTCGGCGGACTTCTCGAAGTTCGCCTTGTTCTTGTCGAGGTCGCTGAAGTCGATCTTCTGGAAGTGCTTCGCGTCCGTATAGACCGCCGGCCCGAGGAACGTGTGCGAGAACATCGGCGTTTCGACGGCCGTGTTGTCGCGGACGAGTTCCATGTAGACCGTCGGCGTGACAGGCGCCGTGCCGACGTTGTCGATCTTGGTATCGACGCCGATCACGTAGCTGCCGCGCGTGAACGTGTAGGTCTTGATGACCTTCACGCCGCCCTTCACCGGCGATTCGAACGACAGCTTCAGCGTGTTCTGGTCGCCCGTCAGCGACGTCGAGCCGGCGTTCACCTGCGTGTAGACGTCGTTGTGGTTCGGGAAATCGCCGCCGAGCAGGCCCGAGCGTGCGAGATACGTGTGGCCGGCCGTGTGGTCGAACAGCGTGATGTACAGGTCGGGCTGCTTGCCGTCGCCCTGCTTCTTCAGCGTCAGCTTCGCGAGCGTGCCACCGCGCGTGTCGATTTCGCCGTCGTAGACGTCGGTCGAGAACTTCACGAGCTGCGCCTGCGCGGCCGGTGCCGTCGTAGACGGTGCGGCGCCGGCTGCGGCGGCAGGCGCTTCACCTGCGGTCGTCGTCGCGCCCGTGCCCGATGCGCCGCCGGCCGCGGCCGCGGGGGCCGTCTGCGTGGCGCTCGGGAAGAACATCGACGGGCGTCCATGGGACCGCTGCCAGTTGTCGTACAGCATGACAGCTGACATGAAGAAGATCACCCATAGGACGGTGCGTTTGATATCCATGCGTTGTCTCAGAGTCGATGGGACCGCGCGTCGGCTTCGCCGCGAGCGCGAGTGTCGGAGTTGGGCGGCGGGACGAGGTCGATGCCGCCCGCGGAAAACGGATGGCATCGGCACACGCGCCTGACGGCGAGATACGTACCGCGCGCGGCGCCATGATACTGGATTGCCTCGCGCGCGTAATCCGAACAGGAAGGATAAAAACGGCAACGGTTGCCGAGCAGGGGGCTCACGGCAACCTTGTAGAAGCGCAGCAACGCGATCAAGACCGTTTCCATACCTTGGGCGGCGCCGTTCGGCGCCGCGTCAAAACCGGCCGGGCGGGCGCGAACGCCGCACCGGGCACGGATGCGTCACTCGGACGCGGGCTTCGACGCACGGCGGGCGATCTCCCGGACTGCCCTGTCGAGCAGCTCGCGGATTTCGGCCGCGCACATCGCCGCGAGCGGGGCGGAAGCCGCGCTCGGCAGCGCTTTCTTGTCGAAGCGCGTGTGCTGCCGCAGCAGCAGGTCGTAACCGGCGAACTCGGCCCGGCGCAAGCGAAACGCGTCGCGCGCCAGCCGCTTCACGAGGTTACGCGTGACTGCACGCGGCGCATACTTCTTGCCGACGACGAGCCCCAGACGCGCGGGCTGACCGGTCGGCTTGCCGTAAATCACGAAGTGCGCGGAACGCCGCCAGGGGCGCAAACGAAAAACGGATGAAAATTCATCCGTTTTCAGAAGTCGCGCAGCTTTCGGGAAGGCGGCTTTCGTCTGCGACGGATTCGCACCCGGCTCGACGGCACCTTCCGCAGGACTGCGGACGGCGGACACAGCGCGCAACCTGCCTTAGATGGCGAGGCGCTTGCGGCCCTTCGCGCGGCGAGCGTTGATGACCTTGCGGCCACCTGCCGTCTTCATGCGGACACGGAAGCCATGGGTGCGCTTGCGGCGCGTCACGGACGGTTGGTAAGTACGTTTCATGATGTTCTCACTTGTTCGAGAATGTCGAAATTCAGGGGACCGCGTGCCCTTAACCGGAGGCATTCGGGCGAACGCAATCGCCGGGAATACAGGATTGGTTTTCGCGGAACCCGCTATTTAAACTGTTTTTCTCTTGACGGTCAATACTTTACGAGTCACGCGCCTGTGCCGGCCCGCGCCGATCCGGCCCCGCGACCCACAAACGCAGCCTGTGGATAAGTCCCGCTGTGGCCGCGTTTGGCGTTAGAATCTCGCCTTATCTCCAAGAATCCCGCACGCCGCTTCGGCTCCCGCCTGCCTCTCCACGACTGTGACGCAGGCGTCCGAGGCACGCTCGCACGACCGCTTCGGGCCTTGTTGCGCCATCGCGACAAGGGCGCCGGCGAGCCGCGCTGTGCATGCAAAAAACGACAGCTACTTGATGAACGATTTCTGGCAACACTGTTCCGCACTGCTGGAGCGCGAGCTGACGCCCCAGCAGTACGTGACGTGGATCAAACCCTTGGCCCCGGTGGCCTTCGATGCGTCGGCGAACACGCTGTCCATCGCCGCGCCGAACCGCTTCAAGCTGGACTGGGTCAAGAGCCAGTTTTCGGGCCGGATCTCCGATCTGGCCCGGGATTTCTGGAATGCGCCGATCGAAGTCCAGTTCGTCCTCGATCCGAAAGCCGGCATGCGCAGCGCCGCTACGGGCGCCACGTCGGCCGCCCCGCGCGCGCCGCTGCAACCGGGCGGCCCGGCCGCCGCGGTGGCTGCGATCGCCGCCAACCTGACCGCGCATGCCGCGGCTGCGCCCGCCGCGCCAGCCGACGTGCCGATGACGCCGTCGGCGGCTGCCGCGCACCACCTGAACGCCGACGACGCCGATATCGACCTGCCGAGCCTGCCCGCGCACGAAGCGGCCGCCGGCCGCCGCACGTGGCGCCCGGGCCCCGGTGCCGCGCCCGCCAACGGCGGCGAAGCCGACTCGATGTACGAGCGCTCGAAGCTGAACCCCGTGCTCACGTTCGACAACTTCGTGACCGGTAAGGCGAACCAGTTGGCGCGCGCCGCCGCGATCCAGGTCGCGGACAACCCCGGCATCTCGTACAACCCGCTGTTCCTGTACGGCGGCGTCGGCCTCGGCAAGACCCACCTGATCCACGCGATCGGCAACCAGTTGCTGCTCGACAAGGCCGGCGCGCGGATCCGCTACATCCACGCCGAGCAATACGTGTCGGACGTGGTGAAGGCGTACCAGCGCAAGGCGTTCGACGACTTCAAGCGCTACTACCACTCGCTCGACCTGCTGCTGATCGACGATATCCAGTTCTTCTCCGGCAAGTCGCGCACGCAAGAGGAATTCTTCTACGCGTTCGAGGCGCTGGTCGCGAACAAGGCGCAGGTGATCATCACCAGCGACACGTATCCGAAGGAGATCTCGGGGATCGACGATCGCCTGATCTCGCGCTTCGACTCGGGCCTCACCGTCGCGATCGAGCCGCCCGAGCTGGAAATGCGCGTCGCGATCCTGATGCGCAAGGCGCAGTCGGAAGGCGTGAACCTGTCGGAAGACGTCGCGTTCTTCGTCGCGAAGCACCTGCGCTCGAACGTGCGCGAACTCGAGGGCGCGCTGCGCAAGATCCTCGCGTATTCGAAGTTCCACGGCCGCGAGATCTCGATCGAGCTGACCAAGGAAGCGCTGAAGGACCTGCTGACCGTGCAGAACCGGCAGATTTCGGTCGAGAACATCCAGAAGACCGTCGCCGACTTCTACAACATCAAGGTCGCCGACATGTATTCGAAGAAGCGTCCGGCGAACATCGCGCGGCCGCGGCAGATCGCGATGTATCTCGCGAAGGAACTCACGCAGAAGAGCCTGCCGGAAATCGGCGAGCTGTTCGGCGGGCGCGATCACACCACCGTGCTGCACGCCGTGCGCAAGATCGCCGACGAGCGCAGCAAGGACGCGCAGCTCAACCACGAGCTGCACGTGCTGGAACAGACGCTGAAGGGCTGAGCGCGCGGGCGCGCTTGATAATTCGGCATCCGCCCCAAATTAAGGGGGGCGGTTCGGTTTTGAGGCACAATACTGGTTTGACCGCTCCGGCGGTGGCGGGCCAAGAGCCCGGCCGGCGGGGCGCTGCGTGGCTGCTGCGCTGCAGGCCGTTACTCAACGAAGGAACTCTATGCAACTGGTCAAGACCGAACGAGACACCCTCCTCAGGCCGCTGCAAACGGTCAGCGGCATCGTCGAACGCCGCCATACGTTGCCGATCCTCGCCAACCTGCTGATCACCAAGAACGGCCCGGACGTTTCATTCCTGTCGACCGACCTGGAGCTGCAGATCACCACGCGCGCCGATTTCGGCGTCGGCGGCGACCAGGTAGCCACCACCGTCGCAGCCCGCAAGCTGCTCGACATCCTGCGCGCGATGCCTGACGGCCAGGTCACGCTGTCGCTCGCCGACAAGCGCCTCACCGTTCAATCGGGCAAGAGCCGTTTCGCACTGCAAACCCTGGCGGCCGACGAGTTCCCGACCGTCGCGCAGGCGAAGGATTTCGGCGCCACCCTCACCGTCCCGCAGAAGTCGTTCCGCCAGCTGCTCGGCATGGTGCACTTCGCGATGGCGCAGCAGGACATCCGCTACTACCTGAACGGCATGCTGCTCGTCGTCGACGGCGACCAGCTGATGGCCGTGGCCACCGACGGCCACCGTCTCGCGTTCTCGTCGATGAAGCTCGAAGGCGGCACGTTCGGCCGCCAGGAAGTCATCGTGCCGCGCAAGACGATTCTCGAGCTGCAACGCCTGCTCGAGGACATCGACGACACCGTCACCATCGACATCGCGCAAACCCAGGCCAAGTTCACGTTCGGCCAGGTCGAGCTCGTGTCGAAACTCGTCGAGGGCAAGTTCCCCGACTTCCAGCGCGTGATCCCGAAGGCGCACAAGAACACGTTCGAGATCGGCCGTGAAGAACTGCAGCGTTCGCTGCAGCGCGCGGCAATCCTGACCTCGGACAAATTCAAGGGCGTGCGCTGCATCATCGCACCGGGCCAGCTGAAGATCATGTCGACCAACGCCGATCAGGAAGAGGCGCAGGAAGAACTGGAAATCGCCTACCAGGGCGATACCGTCGACATCGGCTTCAACGTCACGTATCTGCTCGACGTGCTCGCGAACCTGAAGGTCGACACCGTGCAGGTGAGCCTCGGCGACGCCAGCTCGAGCGCACTGATCACCGTGCCCGAGAACGACGAGTTCAAGTATGTCGTGATGCCGATGCGCATCTGACGCGCGCGACATCACGACACACACCAGGGGGCGGCAAGCCCCTTTGGCGTTTTTATGGCGAACCGACAACCTGTCCTTTCGGTGCCTGACCGGCACCGTGGACGGGCCAGGAAACTGGAGCGGCCCGGCGATTTCTCGCTGAAACGCACCGCGCCGCCACTAGAGTGGCCTCGCAGAACCGGAAGATATCCATGAGTGAACAGCACAATTCGCAACCCGATAACAGCAGCTACGGCGCCTCGTCGATCCAGATCCTCGAAGGTCTGGAGGCGGTGCGCAAGCGCCCCGGGATGTACATCGGCGACACGTCGGACGGCACCGGTCTGCATCACCTCGTGTTCGAGGTGCTCGACAACTCGATCGACGAAGCGCTGGCCGGGTACTGCAACGACATCCAGGTGACGATTCACGTCGACAACTCGATTACCGTGACCGACAACGGCCGCGGGATTCCGACCGACGTGAAGATGAACGACAAGCACGAGCCGAAGCGCAGCGCCGCCGAGATCGTGATGACCGAGCTGCACGCCGGCGGCAAGTTCGACCAGAACAGCTACAAGGTGTCCGGCGGCCTGCACGGCGTGGGCGTGTCGTGCGTGAATGCGCTGTCGAGCTGGCTGCGCCTCACCGTGCGCCGCAACGGCAAGAAGCATTTCATGGAGTTCCATCGCGGCATCGCGCAGGACCGCGTGCTCGAGAAGGTGGACGGCGTGGAAGTGTCGCCGATGCTGGTGACCGGCGATACCGAGAACCGCGGCACCGAAGTGCACTTCATGGCCGATCCGACCATTTTCGGCACGGTCGAGTATCACTACGACATCCTCGCGAAGCGCATGCGCGAGCTTTCGTTCCTGAACAACGGCGTGCGGATTCGCCTGACCGATCTGCGCTCGGGCAAGGAAGACGATTTCGCGTTCGCCGGCGGTGTGAAGGGCTTCGTCGAGTACATCAACAAGACGAAGACCAACCTGCATCCGACGGTTTTCCACGCGATCGGCGAGAAGGACGGCGTGGGTGTGGAAGTCGCGATGCAGTGGAACGACAGCTACAACGAGAACGTGCTGTGCTTCACGAACAACATTCCGCAGCGCGACGGCGGCACGCACCTGACCGGCCTGCGGGCCGCGATGACGCGCGTCATCAACAAGTACATCACCGACAACGAAATCGCGAAGAAGGCCAAGGTCGAAACGACCGGCGACGACATGCGCGAAGGGCTGTCGTGCGTGCTTTCCGTGAAGGTGCCGGAGCCGAAGTTCAGCTCGCAGACGAAGGACAAGCTGGTTTCGTCCGAAGTGCGCGCGCCGGTTGAGGAAGTCGTCGCGAAGGCGCTGGAAGAGTTCCTGCTGGAAACGCCGATCGACGCGAAGATCATCTGCGGGAAGATCGTCGAAGCCGCGCGTGCGCGCGATGCTGCACGGAAGGCGCGCGAGATGACGCGCCGCAAGGGCGTGCTCGACGGCGTCGGCCTGCCCGGCAAGCTCGCGGACTGCCAGGAGAAAGACCCGGCGAAGTGCGAAATCTACATCGTCGAGGGCGACTCGGCAGGCGGCTCGGCCAAGCAAGGGCGCGACCGCAAGTTCCAGGCGATCCTGCCGCTGCGCGGCAAGGTGCTGAACGTCGAGAAGGCGCGCTACGACAAGCTGCTGTCGTCGGAGCAGATCGTGACGCTGGTTACTGCGCTCGGGTGCGGGATCGGCAAGGACGATTACAACCTCGACAAGCTGCGCTATCACCGCATCATCATCATGACCGACGCGGACGTCGACGGTGCGCACATCCGGACGCTGCTGCTCACGTTCCTCTATCGCCAAATGCCGGACATGATCGAGCGCGGGTATGTGTATATCGCGCAGCCGCCGCTTTACAAGATCAAGGCGGGCAAGGACGAGCGGTATCTGAAGGACGATGTGGAGCTGAACGCGCATATGCTGCGGTTGGCGCTGCAAGGGTCGGAGCTGGTGCCCGGGGAGAATGCGGCGGCGATTTCCGGCGATGCGCTCGGGGAGCTGGCGCGGTCGTATCTGCTGTCGCAGAGCGTGATCGATCGGTTGAGCCGGTTGTATGACCCGGCGGCGCTCGAGGCGATCATGGACGGGGTGGCGATCGATCTTTCCAACGAGGCTTCGACGGAGGCTTCGGCGAAGGCTCTTCACGCTGCGTTGCATGACGAGGCTTTGAAGAACGAAGTGCGCGTGGTGCCTGCGTATGACGCGGTTCGGGAGCAGCGGTCGCTGCATGTCGAACGTACCCATCACGGGAATGTGCGGGTTTCCGTTATCGATCAGGAGTTCCAGCACACGGCGGATTATCAGCAGCTTGTGGCTACGGCGAATACGTTCACGGGGCTTATTGGGGAAGGGGCTGTTATCAAGCGTGGTGAGCGCAGTATGGCCGTGACGGATTTCAAGAGCGCGATGAAGTGGTTGCTTGCCGATGCCGAGCGGAACGTTTCGAAGCAGCGGTATAAGGGGCTCGGGGAGATGAACCCCGGGCAGCTGTGGGAAACGACGATGGATCCGGCCGTGCGGCGACTCCTGCGCGTTCAGATCGAAGACGCTATTGCTGCGGACGGGATCTTTACTACGCTCATGGGGGATGATGTCGAGCCGCGGAGAGCGTTTATTGAGTCGAATGCGTTGCGGGCGGGGAATATTGACGTTTAATGCTGCCTGCCGTGGGGGGCGCCAGAGCATATACGGCTGGCGCCCAGTTGTGCGGCGGCTTCTTCTGCCAATGCCCTACAGCACCGAGATGTGCACACTTGGTGTTGTTCCCTCACGTCACATTGGTACGGCAACGAGATCCGCTGGATGACACGCTAAGCAACAACATAGCTCTCGATCTGCGCAACAACGGTGCGCAATTGGGTGACAGAATCCCTCCACCGTGTTTCTGAGTAGATGGCCGACTCCGTTGCGCCCCCGGCAAGCAAACGGGCGAGCGGTTTTTTTGCTGCCGGCGACGGGGGCAAGGAAATCTGCGAGTCAACAATCGAGCCGAGGAGCAGAGATTCGTAAGAGTCCTTGTCGCACACTCTCAACTGGCGCGGTTAAACAGGTCCATATCGCCCAGTATTGACGCTACTGCGAGACTACTGTACAAATCCACAGCTTGTGCGATTTGTCGTCAGTGCATCCGGTCGACTTGATGCTGCTGGGTGCGCAAAAGACCACGTGGCTTAAATGGGCCGATCTTGAAAAGAAAAAAGAACGACGCGATGAAGATGCTCCCGTTCCGTTTTGTCGACTTGTTTGCGGGGTTGGGCGGGTTCCATCTCGCCCTTAACCGGCTCGGTGGTGAGTGCGTTTTCGCGGCGGAATGGAAAGAGCCGCTTCGTGATCTTTACCAAGAAAATTTCGGTATGCGGCCCGCAGGCGACATCACTTTGATCTCACCCGACGATGTTCCGAATCACGACGTATTGACGGCCGGGTTCCCTTGCCAACCTTTCTCCAAAGCCGGCGAACAACTCGGCTTCGAGTGTACGCAGCAAGGCAATCTCTTTTTTAATGTTGCCGCGATTCTAAAGGCGAAACGCCCTCACTTCTTTATTCTCGAAAACGTTCCTAATTTGCTTAAGCATGATGAGGGACGTACTTGGACAGAAATTCAAAGGATTCTTGGCTTCGAAAAGGACGGACTGAAATATCACGTCCGTGCAGAGCGACTTTCACCGCATAATTTTGGAATTCCTCAGATTCGTGAGCGAGTGTACATAGTAGGTTCACGTGAATCTCTGGACAATTTCGAATGGCCGGATGTCAGTAACGCGCCAACAAATATTGAATCTGTTTTGGATAATTATCCCGTGAATGCGAAGCAGCTATCTCCACAGGTCGCGGAATGTCTTGATGTCTGGAATGAATTTTTAAGCCTCTGCCCCAAAAATGTGGAACTTCCATCTTTTCCACTTTGGTCGATGGAATGGGGCGCCACTTACCCCTTCGAATCGGGTACACCATATTCCAACTACTTGGAAAAAGGACTAGATGGACTGAAGGGCTACAAAGGAAGTCACGGCATTCGAATTGGTTATCTGCGCGACCTTGATGAACGGTGGGCAGCACTTCCAAGCCATGCACGAAACCACGATTTAGTTTTTCCAAAGTGGAAGCAGGATTTTATTCGCCAAAATAGAGAGTTTTACGAAAAAAATTCTCGATGGATCGATCCCTGGCTTCCGAAAATTCTCCAATTCCCCTCTAGCCTCCAAAAATTCGAATGGAATGCTAAGGGAGGAGAAAGAAATATTTGGAGCTACGTCATCCAGTTTCGTGCATCTGGCGTTCGAGTGAAACGTCGAACGACGGCACCGAGTCTGATCGCAATGACCGACACTCAGGTTCCAATAATCGGCTGGCAGCGACGCTATATGACTCCCCATGAGTGCGCTAGACTACAGAGCTTGGACGAACTAAAGCAGCTTCCGAGGAGCACGACGCAGGCATTCAAAGCCCTCGGGAATGCTGTGAACTCTAGCGTAGTCGAGCACGTTGCACGCGCTCTGCTTTACCCACACAAGGCACGTCAAGGTCAATTGTGGAAGACAGATATGGTTGAATGTCCATAGAAAAACGTTTAAAGTCGATCATAGCAATCAGTGCTCGCTTTCGAATGACAATAATTCAATTGGGCGATATTTCGGGGGGGTAGATTTTGGAAGATTTAGATTTTGATCAAGTTGCAACGCTACTTTCTGAACTGTCTCAGCCGAGTGCGTTGCCCAAACTAGATGGCCGTCGCAATGCTCCGCAACCATTCGACGCAACCGAGATCGAGTTTTCGTCTACCGCTTGGCTGGCGCGCGTGCTTGACGTTGCTGCATGGCTCAACCTCGACTCGACTTTTGCGGAGCAAGAACCGCCGAAGTCCGTTGCGCTACGCCTATTCGATGAATTATCTCCTGGTAAGGCAGAGGCGAGCTTCTACACAGAAGATGGCCATATTTTATTGACTGAGTTAGGAATTCAAACGCTTGAAGAGCGATTGAGTCGAGCGGTAAACAATCGCGCAGCCTTTCTCCAAATGCTCGATGAAGAGCTTTCGATCGCTGCGGCAACCGAAGCGTGGATTGACGCATGGAATGAGGGGCCCGCGACTGAACCGCTCTCGATCAATGCGACTGTCGATAAATGGAGAATTTACGACCTGGCAGGCCGAGCCCAGCAGCAACAGTTGGACTTGAATCCGACGTACCAACGCGATTTCGTTTGGTCGAACTCCGATTCGCAAATGTTGATCGAATCAATTTTGCGAGGAATTCCTCTCCCGTCGATTATTCTAGCCCGGGTCTCAAGCAGCCAACGCTTTCAGATCGTCGATGGAAAACAAAGATTAACGGCTATCTTGCGATTCATGGGTGCCCACCCGGAAGGTCTCGAGAATGCCAAAAACATGAAGAATTATGAACTGTTCGAGAAAAACTTCGGACAGTTTGCTAAGCGCAACAACTTGCGCGCGACGGATATTCGCGAAAAATATCTGCCATTCAAAACAAAGAAATACGCCGACGAAAACGATCCACTAAAATCACTAGGCGGCCGCTATTATTGCGAAATCAGAGACAAGCATGTTCGAATTGCTGGCGAATCCATTACGGTAGCCGATCTATTTGAGCGCGCTTGCGATTACTTCATCCCGGTCCTGATCTACCGCGACACGCAAGTTCGTGACATACACAAGGTGTTCAGGCTCTATAACCAACAGGGTATGAAGCTGAACGCCGAAGAGATTCGCAATGCAGTCTTCAACCATTTGATGATCTCGCGTCTCATGCTGTTCGTGGGTGGCGACCGCCCTGAGCCAGAGATCGCCCCTGAACTTGTCAAAGCCGGGATTAACCCTACATCGGCACATGAAAATATCAAGGCTCTTGGGTTTGGGATAACGCGGTTTCGGCGCACCAAGGTGCTGTTCTGGACGGTGGCCACGCTGATCCTCAAACCGACCCAGGGGCCGGATAGGACTTATCGAACGCCGTCGACCGCGAGCCACATCGACGAATTTTTACGCTCGATCAGCGACAATAGACTCGCACAGTTCCGCGCAAAAGCGACTCTCGAGAATCTTGCGAATGACCTTATTGCCGCACTTGATCTGCATCAAGTCGTTTCAGACGCATGGCACCCGAAATTCCGTCGTAAGGGCAAGAGTGAAATGGCATCGCGATGGGAAGAGTTGCCCGTAGTCGCAAGTCTGCTCGCGTGCCTTGTGCTCGTGATTACGGGACAAGAGGGAAGGCTTGAAGAGCGTATCGACGACGTACGGGACCTGACATCGAAGATGATCGGGCCCGGAAGTACACAAAACAAGACGCAATGGGCGCACATTGCTAAGGCGTCAACAAACATCCTTGAAGTGCTCGGCCTCAACATCTCTGATGCCGACTCAGCAGTGAAAGACCGCTACGGTGACAGCGCGATCGAGGCCCTGCTCGAGATCCGCAAGCTTCCAATTAATTGAAATGGGTTCCGGTAAAATCAACATCGGCCCGGCTGCAATCGTTCCCCTGAGCGATTCGATGGCCGAAGCCGACAGGACGCAAGTAAGCGGTGGTGTTTGGTGGACGCGCTACTGCGCGAGCGTAGAGGGACGGCTGTCGCGCACCGCGTTATCCGTGCTTGAGGCAGATGCTCAATACATCATCGAGAAAGCTCTTCCGCATAATGATGAAGGGCTGGACACGTCCGCTTGGCCTGAATCTCGGGTCCGCACTGGTATGGTGGTCGGTTCTGTTCAATCCGGCAAAACAGCGAGCATGCTCGGTGTTGCAGCCAAGGCGCTCGACACCGGCGTCGATCTCCTTATTCTGCTCGCCGGGACGCGCGTCAGTCTTTGGCTACAAACTTATGAGCGATTCTTGACGCAGTTGGACGGTTCGACCGCCGACAACGCTTATCAACGCCGAAATGAACGGCTAATTCTTCCGCAGCCAGCTGACATTCTTCATGAGCAGCGTGCCGATCCCACGCGTTACCTGCAACGACCACTCGCGCGCCAGGCACTGCGCGCCGGTCGACCGATCATTTGTATCGTGCCGAAGGAAGATGATCACCTGCTTGCGTTGCGTCGTTTTCTTGCCGACATGGTCACCGACGACTATCTCGCCGCGCGCGACCACTCATACTCGATCTTGCTGCTTGACGACGAGGCAGACGACGCGAGCGTGCTAGACAGCGCACGATCACAAAAGATTACACCGCGTCTAATTACAGCTCTTTGGAGCGGTGACCCTGACGAGGCATCGACCCGCCACGCCAAGATGCTCGCGACCTATGTCGCATATACGGCGACGCCGCAGGCAAACTATCTACAAGCGACTCACAATCCGTTAAGCCCAAGAGACTTCAACGCGGCCCTTCGTACGCCCGGCATGACTGGATCCGTGTTGCCTCGTTCAACAACCTATACCGAATCCACTGGCGTTCGCTCCTACTATTGCGGTGGCGAAATCTTCTACGAACGGCTTCGGTTAGCGAAAGACGGCGCTCTCTGCCGGACATCACCATTCCCAGAACTTCGACCGCGCGAAACAGCGACCGAACTCAACGAACGACGGGAAACGCAACGCTGGACCATGCTATCCGATGCCCTACGATGCTTCTTCGTCGGCGCTGCGGTGCGTAGCCTTAGCAAGGGCTGGGCAAATGCCTTCGACCACGGCCTCGTTTATCCAACGGTAGAGATGGCACGTGCCGCCGCGTGCGGTCCTAACACCATGCTCATTCATCCTTCTGCAAGGAAAGAGGATCATTTCAGCACTGCAATTGATGTCGTGCGATGGGCGTCCGCGAAACCGGGCTGCGAAGCGCAGGTCCAAGTGGACGATGAAGCGGAATGTCTGCAGATCTCAGCAGAGGGCCTGACTCGACGGCTCGACTTAGAAGAGTCAGAGTGGTCGGCATGGCTAACGCGATTCGAGACTTCGCGAATGGCTCTCGCGACATTACCGCAAGCGCCATACGCTCCCATTTCTCCTGCCGATTGGCCTGCCGTGCGCGAAGTGCTCGTTTCGCGAATCTTTCCAAACGTAAGACTACGCGTTTTAAACAGCGACCCGGACGCGGATGACCGGCCGCGCTTTGAGGTTGCTCAGGACGAAGACGGTTTTCGTATTCCCGAGGACAGCCTTTCCATCTTTGTAGCTGGCAATGTACTTTCACGCGGTCTGACGCTGGAGGGCCTTACCACCAGCCTGTTTCTGCGCGGGGCTGCCGAGCCAGCCGCCGACACTCAAATGCAGATGCAACGCTGGTTTGGGTACCGTGGCAGCTTCTTGCCGTTTTGTCGAGTCTTTACGTATGACGATCAACTGCAACTCTTTAGGCGCTACCACGTCAACGATAATGCACTGAAAACTGAGATCATTTCCTCGATGGACGGTAACGAGGGAGCCAATGGTCCAGCCCTGGTTCTGCAGGGGTCGTCGTTTGTAGCGACAAGCAAGGTCGAGGCCCGAAAGGTTCCACTTTCGCCTGGTCCGCGCCCATCCATCAGATTGGTAGAGACCGAAGATGAAGTTCTAGCAAAGCACAATATCGACGTCGCTGTAAAGCTTTTGGATGACGGCGAATGGGTGCCACTAAAAGACGACAACAGCCTCCAACGTGGGCTCATTCGATCGGCGCCTGTTAGCCTTCGAAAGCTCGCCGAAATTCTCGATACGCTACGCTACTCACATCACGACCCCACCCTTAGTGATGAACTTAGCCAACGCTGGGAGCACTACGCTCAGTTACTCAACATCGGCGCCCCATTGTTCACTCCGCCGATGCGCAATCCTCAAGACTACGGCACCGAGCCGCAGTCATGTCCATACTCGATCGCGGCGTACTTGAGGCTGTGGTCTTACTTGGCCAGCGGCGGTTCGGCGCCTGGATTCTATCCAACGGATCGCCCGGAAGTACCCTGGAACTATTCCGATGCGACGCACCCGGATACGCTACAGTTTTACCTTGCATTTCGCTATGGACAAAGTCCGGCCCGCGACCCACGCCTCGCGGCAAGAGGCATCAATGCAGTGACGCGCGAAAAAAACGCAAATGGTCGTGCACTCCAAACTCTTTGGGGTACTCGGGGCTATGGCGGAAGCTATTACGGTGACGAACTTGTGGACTATTACTTCCATCGAACGCTTCCAGTCCCAAGCATTCAAGGAGGTGCCAGTTGGAGGCCACGTGGCCACCCAGGGCTCGCGTTGTTTCATGTAGTCAGCGCGCCTGAATCGCCGAACGATTTGCTCGCAGTCGGGCTAGGAATACCTCACGGCGGTCCGGATCATATTGCCGCACTACGGATATGAATGACATTCACTTCGAAGCACTACGTGCAGATCTTGATCACCTAAGCGTTCCTCAAGGACATGTTCGCCATATGCGCTGGCTAGTCCCCCCGTTGGCAATAGGTCGGACAGCCTCGGGTGATTTTGAGGTTTTTATACGCGGATCCGAGATCCACGCGGCGTCGCCATTGGTGAGGCGGCACCTACAACATGGGGAATGGCGTCCTGAAGAAGGGGGCACGCCGTTTTCAGCGAACAGGATCGTATTGCCTTCAGCTCATCATTTCGCCTCAATCGCAGCATTGATCGCTATCGAACTGATGCGCGCTGGCATTGGGAGTCCGCGAGGCATCCAGAGCGCATTCAATGATGTGGAACCGATCATTGAAATGGCAATTCGTCGAGGCGCATTGTCCGAAAATGTCATCACTGGCCTAATCGGTGAACTGAGCGTATTGCGGCAACTGATACTGGTTGGGGCAACTCGGCCCAATTCGATGCTCCGCTGCCTAAATTTTTGGTATGGATGGGAGGAAGGCGGCCGGGACTTCCGTCTCGGCGACCATTCTATCGAGGTAAAAACTACACGATCGGACGGATCCATTCATCAATTTAGCGGTCTGCATCAACTAGAACCGACGCTGCTACCGTCTGGTGCGACGGAGCAGTTGAACCTCATGAGCTTTGGGCTTACTGCCTCTTCCTCGATGGGCGAAACTTTGCCATCTATTGTTAGTAGTATCGTTACGTTACTTTCCTCTACAAGAGATGGTTCGGACATCGCGCCTGAATTTTTGCGTCGAGTGTCACTGTACGGACGTCAGTCGGGCGACGGGTACGTGCACGAGACAATGCGTGAATGGGCCGCCTACGGTACCCGGTATACGCATACGTTTGTACCACGCCTCTATCGCATAGATGATCCTGCAATGCGCTTGCTCCATCGGGATTTGCTCGCCGATACATTCGTGCAAACGCAAGGACTGTCCTTCACTGTACACTTCCCGGATCAGGTATCGGCTTTCAATCCCGTGCCGAACTGGGAGGCTGAACTGCATCGTATGATTGAGCATTGTTATGTCGCATGATATCGATAACGTGCAGCCCAACTGGTAGATATTTCTGCCCATGCCCCGAAGCGCTGGATGCCACGTGGTGTTGCCACTCGCCAGCGCAATCGTAATTGGAAGTGGCAATCTCACATTGCAGCTTACGTTGCCCACAGTTGACGGTTCATCGAATAGCTGGGCGAGCAAGGTGTTAAGCACAACCCGCGACCAGTTGTCGAAGTGTACGGAAAGTATCGGTTAGGCTCGATTGGCCTGATGGACACGCAACTACTGCCACAAAATAATGAGATAAGATACAAGCTCCGGCGAACGGTGAAACGCAATGAGCATCCAAGATATAAAAGATCCAGCGGCCATCCGAGCAGCGATGAACGAATACGATCGTGTCGGCCGCACCTACTTTCTCGAAAAATACGGCTTCGCCAAATCACGCAACTACATGCTGCGTGACTCCGAGACCGGCCGCTTATACGATTCGACGTCCATTGTTGGCGCTGCCTATAGCTACGCATTCCCCGAACGCGCTTCGTTGAGTTCGAGCGACATCAGTGAAGGGGAGGTTGTTGTAGAAAATTTGCTTACTGAACTCGGTTTCGAAGTCGTTCGGATCGGTCAAGACTGGAGTCGGGAAGAAGTTGAGGCCACGGTTCAAGATTACTTTCAGATGTTAAACCTCGAGGCCCATAGGCAAGAATTTAGCAAATCAGCACACAACGAGCAATTAAGAAAAAAACTAACGGCGCGCAGCAAAGGATCGATTGATCTTAAGCACAACAACATTTCCGCCATCCTTGATCAACTCGGACTCCCTTATATTATCGGCTACAAACCCAGATCACATTTTCAGGGGCTGCTTCGAGAAGTCGTCATTTCCTATATTGAACGAGAGCAAAATTTTATACAAACTATCATCGATGCAATTGAAGAGAGAACCGATCCTGGAAATATAGATTATGTTTGTGTTTTAGTCGATCGACCCACACCTTTAGCCCCAACCACCACAAAGCATCGGGAGCGCATACCTCGGAAGATGGACTACGCGGCCCGTGACGAGCGAAACCGAATCCTTGGGCGCAACGGTGAGGCCTGGGTGATTGGGTATGAAAAATCTCGATTGATCAAAGAGTTGCGCCCCGATCTAGCGACTAAAATTGATTGGATTTCTGACCGAAGTGGCGATGGTGCTGGCTACGACATCATGTCTTATGAAACGAACGAGTCGAGTCGTTTTATTGAGGTCAAGACTACAAACGGTGGCTCGTTGACCCCCTTCATCATCAGTCAAAATGAGTTAGATTTCTCAGAAGAAGCAGAAGATGCCTTTTATCTTTACAGAATATTTAACTTCTCAAAATCACCGAGACTATTCATTCTGCACGGCGCACTCAGTCACCACTTGCATCTAGAAGCGATCGATTATCGAGCCCGACTAAAAAACTTTTCACGGTAGCAGACATATTATCAATACATAAATCAGGAAAATAAATGCTTGATTTTTTACTGAGAAACGAGGATAGCATAATAATTGGGGTTTTCTTCATGTTGATTGGCTTTCCAGTTGGAGTGCTGTTCAGTCGTCTACTTGGAAAGCACGAAGCAACTCCTGCTCCAAGCGTTCGCATAGGAGCGGTGATCGAGGTTCCCGTGCCACTTCCGGGTTACACTCGGCGACAGATTAGATCATCCGCGAACGATAGCGATTCGATGGCGCTTGGTTATATCGTGATAGCCGTGCTCTGCTTTGGGTTTGTATATTGGCACGAGCAGGTTCTATTGGCTGCGGTGTCATTCGTGTGCTTCTCGGTCGGGTTGTTCTTCGGTACAACTCTTTATGCTTATAAGATCGACGCCATTGACGGCAGCGGATGGACGTTATACCTGTTGTTCACATGCGGCATCGGTGTGCTCTCCTTCGTCTTGATCGATTCCGCGACGCGCCCGACCTATGCACCTCAAGCTTTCGAATCGTACCAAGAGGTGTTGAGGACCAGTCGGCTTGGTGCGTTCTTGCAATGGGCCGGCTTACGTAATTTGACCTGGCTTGTAACGCACGTTGCAGGGGTCTTTATCCTCTTCTATGTTCAAGTGCGCTTGGTACTCTCGCTAGTACACTACCTCGCTATGCTTCGTTTAGCGACGTCCACATCCGGCCCGATCGTCCGATGGTTCGCCGTATCGACAAGAAAATATAAAAATCCTATAAAAAATTGCTTCACTTTGACGTCGCTCGGCATCGTTTCGTTTCTTCTCATCAACGGATATGCGTTTGTTTGGTATGAGCAGTTACTTCAAACAACGCGGACGCTTTAACGTCATTTTCCCTATGACAAGGCCCGGTTTAGTAAGGGTTGCCATTACTCTTGCTGAGGTCCAAAGCAGGACTCCGTGCAGGATCAGGGTCACACGGAGTACTAGTACTAGCTTGCGGTTCCGCCACCACCAGCCTTCAGATATTCATTCCTCAGCCTCTCGCGATAACGAGCATCCCTCGTTCGTATCACATCGATCCATTCCGCCCACTCCTCCTCACTCAGATAGGCGTGGGTGGATGGTCGCCGTCCATCAACAAAGGCATCCTGCTCAGCCAGACTCAGCCTCTCCCAATACCGATCCCACACATTCTCATACCAATACTGCGCATCGCCCTGCAGGTTGTATATCAACGACCCGAGTTCGTACCAGGCAAGCCATGGCGGTGGCGGATTGAATCCGGCTGCCGAAACTGAGCGGACAAGCTCGACATCGTTCGTCAGCAAACTGACCTGCTTCCCAGAGTAGCGATCGACACCGGAAAAGAACGCATGAATCGACCCGTCTCGGGCGAACTGGTGTGGCCCCACTCGCACCCTGCCAGCGGCCACAAGATTGACGTAGACCGGGAACTGCTCGACGTCGACATCCTGCGTCACGCAGAATGCTTTGACGCCAAGCCCTCCCATCCATACCGCCCCGGGATAGTCCGGAAACGACTCCGATTGAAGTGTCTCCGGCGTTCCTGCGAACGTCTTGCGCAAGTACGTCAGATCCGCCTCGAAAAGCTCCTCAATTGCCATCTGTTGCTGCTCGAACAGCTCTCGCGACGCACGCCTGCTCTGGCGCCCATCCATGAAGTCGGCAAACATTCTCTTCAAGCTCGACACATCAACTCCCGTCATTTGTCGACGATCTCGTCAGCAGCAAGCCCGCCTCCTAAATACCCAATGGACCCGAAAACCAGGCCACCGACAAGTCCCGTGATCACTGCACCTGGTCCAGTCTCAATGCCGACCAGCGCTCCGGCTGCTGCGCCCATCTTCCAGCCGGCAATAGCACCACCCCAGCCGCCCATCTGACGAATCACCTCTTTCTCAATTGGCTTCACGGACTTCGCCTTGAACGACTCGTTTGTAGCAACGGAAAGATCGTACGCTGTGAATCCGATTCCAATGACTTGAACCACACGTGCAAACTTGACCAGACCGAGTGTGACAGCCAGTCCGCGCGTGGTGTAAATCCCGGACGGCGGAATCATCGGATTCGGCTTGACGAGCACCTCCTTGTCGAGCCCTTCCGCATAACTCTTGATACGGGCAATCCTGTTTTTCAGGTGAGGGTACTCCGTCGCGTATCTATCCAACGCAAGCCTGATCTCCTGCGTCGTTACAAGCTTGGCGCCTGCACGCTTGGCTTGCGCGATGTCGACGTAAAGCACCTTGCCCTTGAATCGCTCAGCTCCACCGGGAAAGTCACTGCTAGTGGAAATGTAGCTCGTCAGCTTGTCGTAGCCCATCACGTGCTCGGCGATACTCGCGCTCGAACCCGGCCCCTTTGGCCACAACCCGTATTTTTCCGGGTGCACTTCCCGCATCGCCTCGAGCGGCCCCAAGTGAAGTGACTGCAAGTACGGATCGTGAATGGTCGTGTAGCAGCGTCGAACGAGAAACCCGTCTTTGCCCGGCTCGTCTACCACCACAAGCACGAACACGCGCGCGGGCATCAAATGCCCGAGGACGTCATATTGTGATCCCGATCGATCGTTTGTCGGCGCTCGATAAATGTAATCGCTCATCGCTCCCACCTTTCCAGAGCTTGAACGCCTACCGCGATGTCGAGCTGTTGAGGGGTGTCTGTATAGACGCGAGAACAGTACCCCTGGCTATCGGTTAGCCCTTTGTACGTGGCACCGGTTGCGGAACGAATGTGATACGGCACGCCGGATATTGGATTTCCAGCACGATCCACAACTCGCACCTGCTCGTCGTACGATTCGCGACGGCTCTTCGGGAGCGGATTTCCTGCGGGGCCGAAGCCCATCTCGGCGAGTTCGCCTGATGTGAAGTCCAGAGAAGCAGTATCTTGAGATGCCCGCATCACTGGGCGGGGATGGCAGCGGCAAGCACACAGATCACCATCTAGCGCAGCGCGCTTGCCCATGATTGAGTCCGGCCGTCGTGGCCCGTGACCGACGATGACGCCAATCGAGTCGCACGCCGAGCAGTAAACTTCGGCCCCCAGAAACGTCACCGGCGTACCGTGATGCATGAAGAAGTCCATGCCCTCCAGGACGATCCCGCCGTTAGACGAACGGTCTCCTTTCTTGAGATAGAACCGTTTCATTCTTCTTCGCCTTATTTTATTAGGTATGCGAAGTCATATCATGCAGATCATCACAAAACTATTGGACAGGTACGAAACCCTATCTCCGGCCGGCGCAGATCAACTCGCCACATCTACCAATTGGCCAATCCGCACATCACGGTGATTTATGAGATGCGACAGACACTACACTGTCCATACACACTGACTGACGTATCCACCTCGCACCTCTTCGACTGTTCCATTACACCTATGGCTTTTTCGAATCGACTCGCAACCTTTCGCAAGCAGAGAGGGTTCACCCAACAGCAACTGGCCGATCGCGCGAAGGTTCATATGGTGCAGATCAATCGATATGAAGCCGGGCTGACACGTCCGAATCTCGACGTGATGAAACGCCTCGCAATCGCTCTGTGTGTAAGCACCGATTCGTTGCTGTTTGATTCGAGCGAGCTTCGACTGGACGAGGACTTTCGCCCGATTTTTGAAGGCTTACGAGCACTCGGCCCCGACGACAAGCTCGTCGCCAAATCGGTACTTGAGGCGCTGCTTCTCAAGCATCGAATGTCTGTCGGCGGTCCCGTCGCACCAGCGGTGGGGAAGATCGTTTCTCTCTGAAACGCGAATCCAATGAAAGACTGAAGAGAGCAAAGCAGTAAAAGCGCGGGCCGCATGGGCTGCCACCCATACGACCCGCTGACCACCACCAACTCATACGAGGAGTCGGAAATGGCTGACGCCAATAGTAAGACACGTCGCAGGAAGAACAAACCGGTCGATATGAAAAAGACGTTTGAGCTGGTCCTCCGCAACTACCCGGACCTTCCCA